>CAIWFB010000053.1 GCA_903911825.1 uncultured Verrucomicrobia subdivision 3 bacterium | reverse complement strand
TTCGCCGCTGACCCAAACGCCTTCGCCGCTGACCCAAACGCCTTCGCCGCTGACCCAAACGCCTTCGTCGCTGACCTGACGACTTAAAACAAAAAACCCGACCGGTTTAGGGTCGGGTTAAGAGAATTGGCTAGAGGTTATTGCTCGAAAGAATCGGCCAACATGTTGATGCCTTTGATGTCGTATTGGCTGGGAAAACCGCCCGCCGTCCAAGCCGCTTTGGTGGCGGGACCGTTCTTTTTGAAATCCACGCTGGCGTCACTGAATAGCACGTTCCAGCCTTTGCTACGGCCGTGGGCGAAATTACGTCCGTCGGTCATCACATTACCGGTGGCGTCAAACTGGGTGTAATCAATGAAATCCATGCTGAACATCACGCGGCCTTTGAGGGCGCTGGTTTTGGCGTATTTCCGCAAGTTCCCGGCATTGCCGCCCGCGACATAATCCACGACGTGAGGATTGACGACATAGCTGCCCCGGCAGTTCGCCTCGTCGCCCGGGACTTTGGAGGTGGAGAGGATCGGGGAATAATTGTAGCTGCCCAAATCAGTGGTGGGTTTGGCGCCCAGGCTGGGGCAGTAAAACACTTTACCATCACCCGCGAGCTTGTTCTTAAACAGCAAACCGAAGTCGGTGAAACTCGCCGCGCTCCCGAGGTCGAGTCGGGTCTGAACTGTGACGTTGGTGTAGGCGATCCAGCGGGTGTAGTAACCGCCGTTGATGACGTTGACGGGATTGTTGCCCGCTTTGGTGTTGGGATAATTGGCGTCGTTATCCTCGGCGTAAATGGTGTAGCTGATGCCTAACTGACGGAGATTGTTCACGCAACTGATGCGGTTGGCTTTTTCTTTGGCACTGGCCAACGCGGGCAACAGCATCGCCGCCAGAATGGCGATGATGGCGATGACCACCAGCAATTCAATCAACGTGAAGCCAGACGTGGAGCGGCGAGTGCGAAAGGTCGTTTTCGTTTGCATAAAATCTCTCATTAAAAGGGTGGCGGTTCGGATTGATTGATGACGGGCGATGTTTTCACTATACGCGAATCCCCGCCCGATGATATCGCCAGTTATGGCGACCCGGCGTCACTCACAAAAAAGGCCCGCCGAAGCGGGCCTGATGGGAAGAAATGCCACTGGCTTAATGAGCGCTGTCCGTCAAGGATTGGAAATACGCGCCGCTCATGGACACGACGGAGGCCATGTTTTGGCCAGCGAGGATCTGCGAATAAATGGCGGGGGGCGGGCGACTGAAAGCCACCGAGCCGTCCGTGAAATTCACATTCCAGCCCTTAGAGCGAAAGTGGGCAAAGGTGTTTTCAACCGTATCACCGGCAGCCACTGTATCCAGATAGTCCATCAGGAACAGATCGCGACTTTTGATCTGGCCGGACTTCTCATACTTACGCTTGCCCGCCGAATCGCAAACCGGGTTGTAAGTATAGCTGGCGCGCACGGCGATGTTACCGTTGGGTGATTGCACGATGGTCATGACCGGGCCGGGGCTGGGCTTGGCACCGCCGGAATAATACCAGACGCTATACTGGGAAGCATCGGGATAGCTGGGGCAGAAAAAGATTTTACCATCGCCCGCGAGCCCAGCGGAGAACAAGTAACCCAAGTTCTCAAAACAGCCGCCGAGCGCATTCAGCTTGGTGATGTCGCGCGGCACTTGCGCGCCCGCCGTGCCGCCGAATACCGTCCAACGCAAATAGGAGGGAATGTAAGCGCCGTTGATATCACGGTTATTGATCGAGGCATTCGCCGCCGAGGGTGAGAACCCGGCGCTGCTGCCGATCTTTTGGCCCCAAGACGGGAACTTATCGTCATTGTCCGAGGCATAAACCGTGCAACCCAGATAGAGCTGGCGCATGCCGCTGACACATTGGATACGCTTGGCCTTTTCTTTGGAACTCGCCAACGCTGGCAACAGCATGGCCGCGAGAATCGCAATGATGGCGATGACCACCAGCAATTCAATCAGCGTGAAACCAGTGGACGTTCGGGACGAACGGGAGGTAGATGGGTGGCTCATAAAAATCTAGGGTAAAAGCTGGTGGGGCGGGTTTGATCAGGGATATTGCTTTGAATATAAGCGATTTTACTCAAATGGGTATCGCCAATTATGGCTACTCAGCGCCCACCGGGTGAACCAAACAAAACACCCGGCTTGCGTTGGCAAGCCGGGTGTGAAGTTTCCATGATCAACTCACGGATAGACCATGCGGTAAAACACCGCGCCATTGGCGGGATTGATGGTGAGATTGGTGGAGTTCACCAATTCCGAGCCGGGCAGCGTGACCCAGTTCGTGTTCAAACCCGTGGCGATTCCATTGGTCTGGATCTGTAATTTCCAGCCGGTATGGTCGGCGGGCCAGGTGAGCGAGAGCGTATTGCCACTCACGCTGGAAGTCAGATTCGTCGGGTTCGGATTCACGGTGACCACGACCGCCAAACTGCCGTTGATGGCGAGTGAATTACTCCAACCCAAACCGCTCGCGAGCACCGGCAAACTGGTGGTGCCAAACGTGCCGCTGACGGCGCCGCTGAATAATTGGAAGGTATTGCCCGCCACCAAGGTTCCGCCAATGTTATTCACGGTGAGTGTGCCGCCGTAGTTGATCGTCGCGGCGGTCAGCTTGGAGCTGGTGCCCGCATTGTTGATCAGCATCAACGTGGTGCCGCCGAGCGTGGCGGTGTTGCTCACGATGAGCGTGCCTGCGACACCGGTTTCACCCGGAGCCACCGTCGAACCGGCGGCGGCAGAAACATTGCCTTTGACGGAGCCAATCCCTTTCAAGGTCTGGCCGCTCGCCACATTGAACGTGCCGCCCGCGAGACCGGTGACATCCAACTGCGCGCCAGCGACCGCGAGATCCACGTTGGCACTATTGGCGATCGAAGCCGTGCCGACCAGCGCTAGCACCGCGTTGCTGATGGTCGTGTTGCCGGTGTAAGTGCTGCTGCCCGCAAGGGTCAAGACACTCGCGCCGAGCTTCAACACCCCGCCCGCGCCGCCGAGTGCGCCGTTCAATTGCAACGGCGTGGTGGCAGTGAAGGTGCCGGTGTTATTCAAGTTGATCGGGCCGCCATAGACGTTCGTGCCGCTCGTGCTGGAGAGGGTGGCGTTCGTCAGCGAGACAGCTTTGGTGTTGGTGACGCTGTTGTTATACAAATCCAAGCCCGCGCCAGCGGACAAGGTCAACGTGCCACCGGTGCCGATCAAGGTGTTGTCCTGAATGCCAAAGCGGCCTTGTTGAATTTGAATGTTGCCCAAAGCGGTGTTGCCGAGGCCGACGAGATAAATGTCATTAGCGCTGGTCTTGGTGAGCGCGAAGCCGTTGCCCGCAAGGCTACCATTCGTGTTCGCGCGAATGTCCCAGCGGTTCGTGCCGCCGAAGGTGGTATCGCCCGCGAGGGTGACATACTGGAGCGCGTTGAGTGCCGCCGCTCCGCTGTTCTGAATCGCGCCCACGCCACTCGTGCCGGAGCCGGAAACCGTCACCGGTTCCGCACCGAGATTCTGGCCGCCGATGTCCAGCGCGCCCGTGCCGCTGATGACCGTGGCGCCGTTCGTCGCGCCGAGCGCAGTGGCCGAACCAGCTTTCACTGTGCCAGCGTTGACCGTCACCGGGCCGGTGAAATCATTGCCGCCGGTATTGCTAATGCTCAACACGTTCGTGCCGGACTTGGTAATGCCGGTGCTACCGGTAATTTTACCGGTGCCGGAGAAGGTGAACGCATTGGTTGAACCAACGGTGACGGCTCCAGGTGCGAGCGCACCAGCGAGGATGGCGTTGAAGTTGGTCGCGCTATCATTGAACGTCACGCTGTCGTAAGTCAGGAAGTTGGTCACCGCCGCGCCGTTCAGCCAGTTGGAACTCACGTTCAAATCCCAGTTATTGGTAACGGTTCCGGTGATACCACCCTGCCACACCAAGCTCTTGCCATTCGGGGTCACAATCATCACCACTGCGCCCGGAGCGTTGCTGAAAGTCAGGGTGACATCCGCGTTGGCCGCAAACGCGCCGCCCGCGACGAGATTGCTTTCCAGCGTGCCATTTCCAGCGGCCACACCGTTGGTCATCAGCGTGCCAGTGTAGGTGAACAGTGTATAGTTGCCTGCGCCCAGCACTGTGTTAAGCGGATTGATGGTGACAACATTCGCGCCGGTCAGGTTCAAATCGCCCAACACCGCAATCTTGCTGTTGGCCAGGCTGATGCCCGTCGGGTCGCTGGATAGATTGAAATTATTCGTCACCAAGTCGCCAGTTTCCGTCAGCGAATTCGAGAAGCTTAACGTGCCCGCCACTGTGCCGACGCCGGGGCTGATGATGTCGCTCGCTACGGCCGTGACCGCGCCGGTGATAACCCCGCTGCCCGCGAGCGTCTGGTTAGCAGACAAGGTCAGGTTGCCGTAGCTCGTCACATCCAACACGGCGCCGCTGTTGACGGTGATCAACGGGCTGGCCGCCATAAACGAACTCGACCCCACAACCAGCGAGCCGCCGCTGACCGTCGTCACGCCCGTGTAAGTGTCCGTGCCGTTCAAGGTCCAAGCACCCGTGCCGACTTTGTTGATAGCGGTGATACGCGTGCGGTTGTTGATGGTTCCCGCGAAGGTGGCCGACGTATTGCGACCGCCGACTTGATAAGTGGTCACCCGGCCCGCCGTGCCCGCCGAAGTATCAGAGATGCTGCCGGTGCCCGTGAGTTCGCCGATGATGATCGTATGGCCGCCGGCAAACGTGTTCGCCGAATTATACAGAGCCACACCCGCGCCAAGATCAATGGCCGCCGTGCCAAAATTAATGGTGGCAGTGGAGTTCAGAAAGACATCGCCGCCACCCGTTCCGGCCAAGATATTGATCTGACCGTCCGAAGCCGACCAATCGCCAGCGGGCGTGCTGCGAACATAGCTGGTAGTCAGATTGAGCGTGCCGTGAACCGTCAAGCTGCCGGTATAATTACCGCGTCCCACCGTTTTCAAATTGCCAGTGGTGCCAGCGGGAACCAAAATATTGTTCACAAAATTACCGGATTGCGTGACGCTGCCGTAGCCATTCATCTGCAACGAGCCGTTGTTGGTGAGCGTGATCAGACCGGTGCCGATAGATTGCTGACCAATCGTGCCGATGCCGCCGCCCATGACGACCGAGGCTCCATCAATATAAACCGGGCCGGTGTAGCTGTTCGCGCCGCTCAAGGTGAGCGCGGTGGACAAGCTGCCATCGCCGGTGACGTTCAAGGCCACGCTGCCGCTGCCGCCGTTGGTATTGTTCAAAATCAAACCCGCGTAAGTGGTCGTGGCCAGCGTGCCGATGGTCAGGGTGTTTTGGCCGGAACCGTTATTGTAAATCCGGCCCTGCACCGTGCCACCGAGACCGGAGAGTGCATTGACGCTTTGATTAAAGCCGTTCAAGTCCAGTGAGCCCGCCGTCGCCGCGCCGCCATCCAAGATTAGCCAACCGGTGGTGCTGCCGCCGTTGGGAATCACATTCGCCGCCGAAGGTTTCACCACACCATTGTTGATGAAAGTGTTCTGGAGATAGCTGTTCGCCCCGCCGTAAGCCACCGTCGCCGCGCCATCAAACTTCAGCGTGCCATCACCGGAAATGCCGTTCGCCAACGTGTAAGTGCCGCTATGATTCAAATCAAGCGTGCCGCCGCTAGACAGCGTCACCGCCGCCGGTGACAGCGTGCCACCCGCGCCGCCATTGCCGATTTGTAGCACGCCCGTATCAATCGTGGTCGCGCCCGCATAAGTGTTGTTGCCGAGCAGAATCAAAGTGCCGCCACCTAGCTTGGACAAGCTGCCCGTGCCAGCAATATTGCCGGGAACGGTGGAATTATCCGGCTGGTTGAAAACCAACGCGGCGTTGTTCGTCACATTACCACTGCCGATCGAAGTGCCGCCCGTGCTGCCGTCACCGACTTGGAGCACGCCGTTGCTGATGACCGTGGCACCACCGTAATCGTTACCCACGTTGGCGAGCGTCAAGGTGCCGACGCCGGTTTTGATCAACGTCGTGGCGCCGCCGGTGATTTTCGCGCCGTTAAAAGTGTAAGGGCTCGCATTGGTGACCACCAACTTCGAGGGCGAAACCGCGAGCGCGATGTTCACCGGCGAATTAGCTGTGCCAGTCTCGTTGAAAGTCACCACGTCGCCGTTGTCAAAAAACGCCGAGGCGGCGAGAAAATTGTCGAACCAGTTCTGCGTGCCATCAATGTCCCAACTGTTCCCACCACCGTCACCGACCCAAGTGATGTTGTTGGTGCCGGCGCTGCCCACCACGAGATCAATCTCACCACTGGTCGCATCGCTTAAGTTGAAGGTCTTGTTCACCTGCCCACCGCTCAAGGAGAGATTGTTCACGCTGCCGCCGTAGCCACCGGCATACGAAATTAATTTATAAACCCCGTTGGTCAGCGTGTTCAGCGGATTGATCGTAAACGTTCCGCTGTTCAGATTCAGCGCGCCGTTGACCGCCAGTAAATCGTGCGAGACGGTGCCAACATCGAACACATAATTGCCGCCGCTCACATTCAGGTCGCTGAGAAATGTCAGCGTGCCGGCCACCCCATTCGTGGCCGCCGTGACCGTCGCACCGGCGGCGGAAGTGACCACGCCGTTGTTGGTGCCGGTGCCAGCCAGAATCTGGCCTGCCGTGCCGTTCAGATTAAATCCAAAACCAGTGGTAGTAGAATCCAACGTGCCGCCCGTGCTCAGGATGATCGCCGCACTGTTGGAGAGCGATGTGTTCGCGCCTAGCGCCAGCGTGCCCTGACCCACCACGGTGTTACCGGTGAAAGTGCTGTTGGTAATCAATGTCAGGATGCCGTTGCCCGTCTTGGTCAGGCCGCCCGCACCGTTATTGCCGATGCGCTTACTAAAGGAAACATTGTTGCCCGCCGTGTCAATCGTCGCGCCACCGGCATTGATGGTCACCGTGCGGACGGAAATATCATCCGTACTGCCCGCAGCATATTGCAACGTGCCGCCGCTGAAGCTGATGGCCGTGCCCGCACCTAGGCTGGTGGTGAGACCCTTGAAATTCAATACGCCGCCATTGACATTAACTACGCCCGTGAAGCTGTTTGTGTTCTGGATTGTCAACGTGCCCGCGCCCGCCTTGGTCAGAATGGTTGAACCCAAAATGTTGCTCGCGCCGGCGAGGACATAATTTTTGCTAACGTTACTAAACGTCACACTGGCCGGAGTCACACCGGTGTTCAGCGTGACGGTGATAGGCGAGGTGCCGGTGGCCGCGTCGTTGAACAAAACTTGGTCACCGAGGCCGAGCTGTTCCTGATACGTCGTGCTCACGCTGGCGGCATCTAGCCAGTTGGCACTGGTGGCAATGTCCCAACTGGCATTGCCAACTGCCCATTTCAGCGGGCTATTGACAGCCGAAACTACGAGATAAAGCGTCTTACTGGGAACGTCGTTGCTCACGCTGGCCG
Source organism: uncultured Verrucomicrobia subdivision 3 bacterium (assembly GCA_903911825.1). Taxonomy (GTDB): domain Bacteria; phylum Verrucomicrobiota; class Verrucomicrobiia; order Limisphaerales; family UBA11358; genus UBA11358. The sequence continues at coordinate 33,392 of CAIWFB010000053.1, read as the reverse complement.
AAACTCGGAGCGGCAGGCTAGACCCGAGTGCGAAGGTTCCGGAACCGCCGAGTGCACCAGTGTATCGGGCGAGCGGATAAACACCGGGTGCCCAAGAACTGCCCCCCAACACATTGACGTAAACCGTTCCATTGTTTGTCCAGTTATTCAAAATCAATAAAGGCGGCGTGGTGGCACTCGGCACCACAGTGCCGAAGTTAAATGCGAGAAAGTTCGATCCGGCGTTGAAAACCACGTTCGTCCCCACCCACTGGCCGCCAGCCGAGGCGATTTGCACGCCAAGAGTGGCGTTGCTGGCGACGGTGATGGACGCGCTGTTGGAAATGGAACCGCCGGTGACACCGTAAAGCGCGCCGGTGCTAATCAAAGTTGCGCCCGTGTAGGTGTTCGTGCCGCTCAAAGTAAGCGTGCCAGTGCCCACCTTGGTGAGCAACGCAGCCCCGGTATCATTGCGAATGGTGCCAGCAAATGTAGAGCTGGTGTTCAGCGCACCCACTGTCCAATTGACAAACCGACCAGAAATTGGATTTCCGGAAAGCGATGAGCCGACCGCGCCGGACAATTCGCCGATGGGTTGAACCGTCGTGAAAGGCGTTGTGCTCGGCGGATTGAACCATTGATACATGTAAACCCCGGCGGCCAAATTAAGGCGCGAGGCTGGAAAACCTGATCCCGACGCAAAGGCGAACGTGTCTGCACCGGTGCGGCCCGTGACGTTGACGATCCCCGTAAACGCAGGAAAGCTCAACGCACAACCGCCCCGCGTGCCATTATTGGCTCGTAAAACTAAGGTGCCCGCCCCGGTGACCGGTCCGGTCACGGCGGAGGCACTGCCAGCACTTCCAGTCACACTGCGAGAGGCGAGCCAAACAGTGCCCGTTTGACCGGATGGAATGGTGAGGGTGTTGGTGAATGCGCAAACGGTCGAACCGTCATCGGCCGCATTGCCGCGATACAGGCTCAAGATGGAACCATTCGTAAGGGTGACACTACCGGCACCCAACTGGCCGGAACCGACAGTATTGATATTGACTTGGCCCTGACCGATTACCATGCCGCCGGAATAACTGTTAGCCCAAGCCAGCGCAAGCGTGCCCGCACCGTTCTTCAGCAATCCTTGCGTGCCTGCGAGGCCGACGCCGGAGGCATTGATAGTGGCGGTGTTGCTGCTGACCGTGATTGTTGGCATGCCCGCACCCGTCGCCAAAGTGAAAGCGGCGGAATTCGTCAGCGTCCAGTTCAACGCGCCGGAGCCAGAGAACACAAGGTTGCCAATCGTGCGCACAGCATCACTGGTGACGGTGCGCCCAACGGTGATCGTGTTGGTGAAGTAGGCGGTGCTGCCATTGCCATCGGCGATGGGCCCGCTGGCAAAATTCCAATTATTCACATCGCTCCAATTTCCGTCAGCGTCGGTAGTCCAGATGCCATCGGCAGCTTGCAAAATGGTTACTGCTGCGGCCAAGCACAGGCACGTCAGATAAGGAAGGAGGTTGAGACGATGATTTTTCATAACTTAATTTAGATTACTGGACAAAAATTTGGCACGCAGAGACACGTTTGGTTCAAAAGGTTTATGGATGTGAGATTAACTTATGTCTTTACTGCCCGCCTCGCCATCGCCAGTTATGGTGATTCGGTAAAAAAATTACCCAGCCTGCCGTAGCAAGCTGGGTAAACTGGATTTTTCAATTTAATCCCGCGCCAAAATCACGGATAGACCAACCGGTAGAATACGGCGCCGTTGGCTGGATTGATGGTTTGATTCGTGGAATTGAACGAGCTGGAACCGGGCACCGTGACCCAGTTGGTGCCCAAGCCGCTGGTCAATGCATTCGTCTGCACCTGCAAGCGCCAGCCCGTGTGATCCGCCGGCCACGAGAGTGACAGCACGCTGCCCGACACGGACATGACCAGATTCGTGGGCGTTTGATTCACCACGTTGACCACCGTCAACTTGCCATTGATCGCCAGCGAATTGCTCCAACCCAAGCCGCTCGCCAAGGCGGGCAGATTCGTGACCGCAAATGCGCCCCGGTTGGTCACGCTGGTGAACAACGTAAAGTTGTCGCCCAATTGCAGCGCCGCCCCAAGATTGTTCACGGTGAGCGTGCCGCCAAAGATGTTGGTGGTCGCCAATAAACGATCGCTGGTCTGCGTGGCCGACCGATTGATTTCCATGATGGTATTCCCACCGAGCGTCACTGTGGTTACGGCATTCGTCACAATCAAAGTGCCGATGGCCGAAGCGCCGGGGGACAGCGTTGAACCGCTGAGCGTGGTCAGATTGCCGCGAAGCACACCGTTACCTTTGAGCGTCTGGCCGGAGCCCAGCGTCAAGATGGCGCCGGTGCGAGCGGTGACATCGAGCACACCGCCCGATTGCACATCAATGGTTACGCTGTTGGAAATGCCCGCCGCGCCAATCAAAGCGAGGTTGCCGTTGGTGGCGATGATGACCGCACCACTGATCGTATTGGTGGCGTTGTTAAGAATGACCTGACCACCGGCCGCGTTAGTTCCGGCCGGCACCGCCGACACCGTGACATTTCCAGTGCCGATGAGCGGCGAGTAGAGGGAAAGGTTCTTGGTGGCAAAGACGGTCACCAAAGAGCCGCCGCCCGCCGCCACCGTAACAGTGGCATTGGTCAGGCGCTGCTCGCCATCCTGCGCTTTAATCGAGCCGCCGTTCAGCACGATGGTGTTCGTGATGACGTGCGTCACCACATTGCCGCCATTACCGCCGAAACGTAATTCGCCGCCCGCTACGGTGATTGGACCAAAACCCAACGCGCCATCGTTTTGATTGTTGCCGCTATCCGTGCCGACGCTCAACAAACCGTTGCTGATGACGGTGCCGCCAGTGTAACTGTTCGCGCCGTTCGTCAGCAGCAAAGAGCCTGTGCCCGTCTTGATCAACGCGCCCACACCACCGATGGTGCCGGGCGTGCTAAACACGTAATTGCTGGAACTATTGACGGTGATGCCGCTCGGCACCACGGTGCCTTGTAAACTCACATTGAAGTTCGTGGCGGTGTTGTCAAAGGTCACGAAATCGAGCTGATAGAACTGAATGGGGGTGGCCGCACTCGTCCAATTGTAGCTGGTCACGACATCCCACAAGTTGCTGACGCCATCGCCCGTCCAAGTCAGATTTTGAGTGTTTAGACTGACCACAATCAAATCCAATTCGCCCGGCGCATTGCTCAAGACCATGGTGGCGCGCGAGGTGGCCGTGAAAATGCCGCCCAAAGACAGATTGGCGATGCTGGTGGTTCCGGGCGCGATCACGCCGCTTTCGTTCCTCAAACTGCCGCCGTATTTGATCAGCGGATATTTGCCAACTTTCACCACGCCGTTAAAGGCGCCGATGCCAATGACACTGTTACCGGTCAGGTTTACATCGCCCTGCACCACGATCATATCGCTGGGCTTCACCAAACCGGTGAGGTCGTCCGATAGGTCGAAATAATTGGTTGCCCCCGCATTGATGGCCAAGCTGTTAGAAATGCTCAACGTGCCGCCTAAAGTTGCACTGCCAGGATTGATCGTGCCGTTGTTCGTCACGCCACTGCCTTTCACAATGCCAAAACCGGCGAGCACTTGCGGCGTTCCGGCGGCAGGTGTGGTGGCCGCAATGGTCAAGGTTCCGTTGGTCACCAAGACGGCATTCGCACCATTGACGTCCGTGAAATTCGAGACGTAACCCATACTGGATGCATCCAGAACTGCGTTGGTGGCCGCCAAAGTGATGAGCGGCGAATTGCTCAAATCATTCGGCGCCGCCAAGGCGAGCACGCCGTTGCTGACCGTGGTGTTGTTAGCATAGGTGATCAGCGGAGCGTAGGTGTAATTGGTATAGGTGGCGCTGTCGGTATTCGTAGTCACCGTGGCACCATCAAGCACCAGTTTGCCCGTGCCCACTTTGACCAGACTGTTGCTACCAGAAATGTAGCCCTGGAAGGAGCAATCCAAATTCTTCGCGCCAATCAACCAACTGCTGATCGCGGTGGCCGTGCCGTTGCCGCCGATTCCGCAGGTGCTGCTGCCGCCTTTGACATATCCCAACGATACTGTCTGGGCGTCGCGCGTATGCACATTACCACTGATGAACTCAAAAATAGTGTTATCACCACCGCTCACACCGCCACCGTTGAAGAAACGCAGGCTGCCGGAAGCGAGGGCGATTTGGACCGTGCCCAAGAAGTTTGAAAAGGAGGCGATCCCACCGACCGACACGTTTTGTGTAAACCGATTGGTGGTCGTGGCACTCCCTAAAAATTGGCTACCCCAGATTTCACCTTCCGCGCCGGAGGTAAAGGTGACGGTGCCACCATCTACCGTGGTCACCGTGGTCGGCGTTCCCGGAGAAGAACTGCCGCCGGAGAGGCCTAGGGTCGCGGTGTTGCTGGCGATCAGTGGACCAGTCACGGCTGCCGGCGAGTTATGGATCAGGAAGGTAGCTCCGCTGCCGACAATTGTTCCGTTCGTATAAGTATTGGCCGCCATCATTCGCAGCGAGCCACCGAGCACTTTCAAAACAACCTTGCCCGAGCTGTTGACGATTGAGCCGGCGAAGCTCGTCGTCGCAGTTCCTTGGACGGTTAACGTGTTGGTCGTCGTAGTCGAATTGTTCGCAATCGTTCCACCGGCACCAGCCAAGCTGGCAATAAATAGATTCGTCGCCATGTCCAATGTGCCGCCATTCACCACCACTGCGGCGCTCGGACCAAAGCTATACGGATCTGTCGGCTTCAAGGTGCCCAGCTCAATATCCGTGGTGCCCGTGTAAGCATTGGACCGGGTGAGCGTTTGCGTGCCCAGACCAACCTTCGTCAATCCCAGCGTGCCGGAGGAATTCGTAAGCACGCCCGAGAACGTTCCGCTGTTGTCATTGGCGCCCACGCTCAAAACAGATGAACCGCCGCTGGTGATGTCGATGGTTCCGTTGCCATTGAGAGCACCAATGGTGTCCGCGAATCCGTTCAAATCAATCACCGCCGGACTGACGTTCGTGACATCACCCAGACCGGTGCTCGGAATGGCGTTATCAATCCCGACTTTAATGACCCCGTTGCTGACAACCGTGCCGCCACTGTAAGTATTGGCCGTGTTCAGGTTCAATGTGCCAGCGCTCTTCTTGATGAGTATCGTGCCGCCAGCAATCTGTCCGCTGCCCGTCAAAGTGTAATCACCGGCGCTAGTGTCCACCGTCACACCACCGGGAACCAAGGTGGACGCGAGCGTGACCGTCGGTTGAGCTATGCCGGTCGCGTTAAACAGAGCGGTGTCATAAATGTTGAACACGGAAGGCGTGGCGCCATTCAGAAAGTTGGTGCTGACTTGTCGGTCCCAAATGCCGGGCAGAAGCGGATCGTTGCCCGTCCAGACTAGACCCTTCGGGGTATAAGGATAGACTAGGAGATTCAAACTATTGCCCGAAGCCACGATTTCACCAACCATGCCCGCCACCAGCCCGTTACCGAGCACGATTGTGACGAAGGCCCCGCTGGAAGTGATCGTTCCGCCCGCTTGCTGCACAATCTTGTAAGTGCCTGCATTCAAAGGCTGGCTGGCGGCGTTGACCACGGTAATGGCGTTGCCATTGAAGCTCAACGCACCCTGCGGTGCGTAAATAACCGGATGCGTCAAATCGCCGTTGGTGGTGGCCGGGCTGTAGGTCAGAGTCATTGCCTTGGAACCAAAATCAAAGATTCCGGTCGGATCAATGTTGATGGCCGAAGCGGTCGTGCCCACGCCGGTGCCCGTGCCGTTGGCGCTGATCGCCTTGGCGGTCAAAGTGTAGGTGCCGCCGACCGTGAGCGGGGTCACATCCAGAACCGTTCCGGCATTCAAATTATAATTAGCGGCCGATCCCAATGCCCCTAAATCAGCAAGTTGGTTGGTTCCGGTGTTCAATGAATATTTGCCCAAGTAATTGTTCGCGAAGGGAAACACCATTGTGCCCGGCCCCGACATGTTGAGCGTGGTGGTGACCGCGCCGCCAGTGATCTTGTTAAGAGTATTACCAATCGTCAGGACATCGCTGGCGCTGGTGGTAGCCACATAAGCGGTGGTGTTCAAAACATTGGCCACCGTGATGCCGTTGACCGTGCCGCTGCCAACCATCAGGTTAGTGCCGTTGTTCTGGAGGGTGATGGCGGCGGTGTTCAAAGAAACCCCGTCTATTTGCAACACGGAGTTTGTCACCGTCACCGTATTTGCGAGACCGAATGCACCGGGGTCTTTCACTTCCAATATGCCCGCCAGAACACTCAACGGAGCTGCAGCTTTGAAAGTATTAGCTCCAGAAAGAATCCATCGGCCAGTGCCTTGTTTGCGGATGCCGGTATTACCCGTGCTTTGATTCACGCTTTGAGCCAGAGTAGCGACGGTGTTGGTGCCCGTGTTGGAGCCTTCAAAGACAAACGTCACGCCCCGCGAGGTGCCACCAGGATACAAGAAAAGGCTGTTGAAGAAGTAAGTGGCCAGCGGACTGGTGGCATTATTGGTAAACCCATAGGTGCCGTCGGTGGAGGATGGGAGCCGAATCTGAACTGGAATCAGAAAAGTTTGAGGTGTCGTCACCGCAGCCCCGATGAAGGAACCGTTGGTAGAGCCGGTCGTCGCGTTAACACACAGGCTGAGAACACCCGTTTCCGGATTGTTAGCATCTTGCGCGGCGTAAGGGCTAGTTGAACTAAACACGTAAGCACCACAGATGGGACCGTCGAAATTGACCTGACCCAGCATGCGCGCCTTGCCGTTGGCAATAGTCGCGTCATCGGGCATAACGGGATTGACCACGCCACCGAAGGTGGTAACTGGATTGGTGAATAAAGCGATCGACGTGGAATCCACACCGTTGTTACCGGTGTTGTTGATGGTTCCTGGAACTGTGCCACCAATCCAATTCAAAGCATTGGTCCACCCGCCGCTCGTCGGCGCATTCGTCCAGTTTCCGCTGGCACCCCATACGGCGGGCACAACAGTGGTTACCGCCAACGCGGCGGCGGTGAGCATCTTCATCAGACGCCGTTGAATCATTTTTGGTTGGTTAGGGTTTTGCATAATCTGGATTAAGGTTGGGAATTTAGGGCAATAAACACAGGACTTCACAGCTGATTGGGAAAATGGGCAATGGAAGGAATATATGCCCTCTGAAAAGTTTGACCATCGCCAGTTCTGGCGATGAAGTCAGCTAACGGAGTTCAACTCGCGGCGCGGACGGTTCTGACCCAGATGCTTGGCGACGGCTTCGGTGCGGGAGCGGACGTGTAATTTTTCGTAAACGTGGCGGATGTGCGTGTGCACGGTGGCGTAAGTCACCTTCATCGCTTCGGCAATTTCTTTGTAAAGATAACCCTTGGCCAATAGGTCGAGCACTTCGGCTTCGCGCGGTGAAAGACTTTGCGCTTCATCGGAAATCGGCGTCTGCCGCTGGAATGATTGCACAATCTTGCGCGCGATGTGGCCGCTCATCGGCGAGCCGCCCGCGTGAACTTCTTTGATGGCCGCGAGCAATTCCGCCGGCGGCGTCTGCTTGAGCATGTAGCCCGTAGCCCCAGCCGCCAGCGCATTGAAGATGTGTTCCGTGTTCTGATACACGGTGAGCATGATGATCTGGGTGGCGGGTAATTGCGGCTTGAGGCGCCGTGCACATTCCACGCCGTTGATGCCGGGAAGGTTGATATCCATCAACACAACGTCCGGCCGGACTTTACCGATTTCCTGCAAAGCGAGTTCCGCGCTGCCATGATTGCTCACGCACCGATAGCCTGCCGAGCTGTCAATGAGCCGCGCCAGGCTCGCACGCACCTGGGCGTCGTCTTCGACAATGGAAACAGCAATGCTCATAGAGATCTAAAATAATTTACCAAAGCGCTACGCGACGACGGTCAGACAAATGGGGCGAGCCATGGATGTCATACTCTAGTCGCCGATCGGTTCGCGTCCAATCGCCACAACTGGCGATGCTCCCGGCGATAACGGCGCCGACATTTCCACCCGTGTGCCCCGACCAACCTCGCTGTAAATTCGACAGCGCCCGCCGACTGCGGCTAACCGTTTCTCCAGATTCACCAGCCCCGAGCTGGCCGAAATCCGATCAGCCCGCACCCCCGCCTCGCCCCCCGGCGCAAATCCCCGGCCATTATCCTCGACGACGAGCGTGAATTTACGCGCTTCGATCTGGAGTCGCACCCAGACTTCCGTCGCTTGGCCGTGCTTTACCGTATTGTTCAACGATTCTTTCAGCGCGAGGAATAGATTGTAACGCAACTCCGCATCCACCCGCAGTTCCGGCAGCGGCATGGGCACATCCATGCGAAAACGAATATTCGCCACGCGCAAAAAATCCTCCGCGTAAGCCGAAATGTAATCCAACAAACCCGCAAACGAATCATGCTGCGGATCCACTGCCCACACGATTTCGTCCATCGCTTTCGTCAGCTTGCGAGCGGAATCCGTGATCCGCTCCAGATTCGTATCCGTCTGCTCTGGCTCGCGCCGCGCGAGTTCTGTGAGCAGCGTGATCTGCGTCAAACCCGCGCCCACGTCATCATGAATATCTTTGGCGATGCGCGCGCGGTCGCGTTCGATGGCGTGCTGTTGCTGCAGGCGCGCCAGCTTCCGGCGATATTTCTGCGTCGCCAGCCGCCGCGCCGTGAACGCCACCGCCGTTATGACTAACGCTCCCGTCAACCCGCTAAACCACGCCGTCTGGTAAAAGAACGGGCGTAGCTCAAATTCCACCGTGGCGCCGACTTCATTCCAAACTCCCTCGTTGTTGCAAGCGATGACGTGGAACCGGTATTTTTGCGGCAGCAAGCGACCGTAATGCGCCGTGCGCAACGTGTCCGCATTCACCCAGTTGGCATCATATTTTTCCAGGCGATAACGGAACCTCGCCTTGTCGCCCGCATCAAAGCTTAACGTCGTGAAACGAAAGTCAAACTGACTGTGCCCCGGCGGAATGACAATTTTTCCGCCGTGCAGAGAAATCACTTCATCATCCACCCGCATTTCTTCAATCAACACCGGCGAGGGCTTAGAGCGACCCAGCAAATCATCCGGCTGCACCGAGACTACGCCGCCCCGCACCGTGGTGAACCACAATCGGTCATTCGCGCCGCGCCAGCAGGAAGGTTGGTAGCCGTCCGAACATTCCACCGACGGCAAACCGTCGTGCTGACCATAAATGACGTAGTCGAGCGTGTTAGTTAAGCCATCCGCAATTGCATTCAGCGCCGCTTTGGAAACGCTGTAAATGCCTTTGTGCGTGCCGAGCCAGAGTCGACCATTTTTATCTTCCAACAATTGCCCGATCACATCCACCGGCAAGCCCTGCTTCGCAGTGATGCGCGAAAATGCTCCGTTCTTGAAGCGCAACAGCCCGCCGCGAAACGTCCCTGCCCAAATCGTGCCGTCCGCCTCCGCTATGAGCGAATAAATCGGCTGATCCGCCAGCGCATCCTTGGGCCGGAACGCCCGTAATTCTTTTTGATCGCAGCGATAAAGCGTGCCGTCGTCCGCGCCCGCCCAGATTTCGCCCAACGGCGTTTCGACTAACGCCCGCACCGACGGCGTGGTAGTCGCATTGTTCGTGCCTAACAGCCAGTGCTGTTCGCCATCCCACTGCGCGATACCGGATTTGGTGCCCATCCATACCCGTCCCGCGCGATCGGTCAAAATAGATTTGATGCCGTGCACATCCCACGAGACGCGCTGGATCTGGCCATTATTGAATTGGTAAAGGTCTTCGCCCTCCGCCGCGCTCAACCACGCGCCGCCATCGCCTCGTGGTGAAATGGAAAAAACGAAATTAGCCGAAGCGCTCAAACCAACGGTGTAGCGGGAAATTTTTCCATCCTGCAACCGACACAAGCCGCCGCCGCCGGTGCCAATCCAGACCGTGCCGTTGGTCTCTTCGCAAACGGAAAGCGCGGTGCGCGCCCCCCAACCTTCCGCCGCGCCCAGCACCTGACACCGCCGATCGCGCAACCGCGCCAAGCCACCGTGATCCACGCCGGCCCAAATGCCGCCGTCGCTGCTCTGAAACCACGCGCCAACGCGATCGCCCGGCAAATTTTCTTGCGACGTCAGGCGCTGATACCGGCCATCCGGGGTGACGTGAAAAAGACCATTCCCATAATGATTGAACCACATGCCGCCTTCGCGATCTTCGTGCGCGCCCATGGCCCGACCCGAAGCGTTGCCCAACAACCCACGCCACTGCACCGGTTCGGCGACCCATTGCCGCCCGGACATTTTACGGAGCCGATCGCCATCCAAAACCCACAACGGCCCGGAGCGCGTCGGAAAAATCAGCAGTGGCTGCACATCCGCCTCGCCATTCGTCGGCGTGATGGCGACGAACTGCCGGCCATCCCAGCGGGCAATCTCATTTTCTGCGCCCGCAAAAATTTGCCCCTCACTATCCGCTACCAGCGTGTAGATTTTGCTGCCGGACAAGCCGCCATCCTCCGGCAGCTCGCTGAATTTTCCGTCCTCAAAAATTAAAATATGTCCCTCCCGCGAAAGAAACCACAGCCGACCAATGCTGTCGGCGCACTGATAAATCGGCCGCTCCACCGGCGGCACTTTAATGTCCCAGGCCGCCGCCGACTGCAGCGGATCACGGCGCAACACTTCACCGTATTGGGTGACAAACGTCACGAGATTGGAAGTGGATCGCACCAACGTCGTGTGCAGATCGAAGGTGGTTTGATCCGGCAATTCGTTCCGGAAAATTCCGTCCCGATACGAAGTCAGGCCACCGCGAAACGTATTGATCCACAACGTGCCCCGCGCGTCCAAAAACAGACCTTGCACCCGCGTCTGGCTCAGCTCCGGCTGGCTGACCGGATCGAAATTCACAAACCGCGCGCCATCAAACCGGGACAACCCGTTGTAAGTGCCCACCCACAAATATCCGTCCGGGGTCTGTTGAATCGAAGTAACGGTGCTGCTCGGTAAATCTTTATCCGTATTCCAGCCGTCATCCACGAGAAAATCCGTGGGCGCAGCCGACGTTCTAAGCAGTAGAATCAAGCCTAAGCCCGCCGTTAACCCGGTCAGCAACAGGCGGCGCAACAGCATGGGAAGGATTCTCGGAGACACCGGCCAAAACATATCGCCGCTCCGGGGAAAAGCCAACGCAAACCGTCCGGCGGTCGGCTGCCGCCACACATTATGGCGCCAAAAAAGTTTTCTTCACCACCTCGCGCGCCGCCCGGATATCCGCCACCCGGTGCGTGCCTTTTTCCCGCTCGATCGCAAGATTCACATCAAAGATCACTTGCTTGAAGGTCTGAAAAAACGCCAGCCAATTCACCTCACCCTTGCCCACCGGCATTTCTTCACCCCACGTGCCCGGCACTTTCGTGCGCTTGGCGTCATTGATGTGCACCTGCCGGATCCACGGCGCCAACACGCGCAGCGCCTTCACCGGATCGCCCTTGTCGTAGAGAATGATATTCGCTGGATCAAAATTAACTCCGATGTTCGGATGCTTCAGTTTGTGCAACAGATCCACCAGCGCCTCCGCGGTTTCCTGACCCGTCTCCAGCCCCAGCAAAATATTTTGCACCATGAACACATCGGCCACCGCATCCAGTCGCTCCATCATTTTCTTGAACGTGGGATGCGTCTCATTTGGCGGCAGAAAGCCGGCGTGAAACGTCACCAGCTTCAAGCCTAATTTTTTGGCGAGCGCCGCCCCAGCCTGAATGTTTTTGAAATTCTGCGCCCACGTCGCGTCCGGCGCGATGCCGCCCGTGAGCCGGATGGATTGCAATGTGGAATAATCTTCCCCCACGCAACGGCACATGCCGGAAACAATCTCGATGCCGTGCGCGCGCAACAATTCTTCTGTGCCGCCCCAGATTTCCGGCGACTGCACCAGCGGCCCCAGCTCCAACTGCACCCGTTTGATGCCCGTGGCCGTGAGCTTCTCCACCAAATCTTGCGGCCCCGTCGGCTGCAGCGACCAACTGCAAACCGCCAAGCGTTCAGAAATATTTTTTATGTTATCCGACATGGAACGGACAGAACATAGTCAACTCCCAGCCAACTGACAACTGGCGGCGCGCTCAGGCGTTGCAGAAATTTATTTAGCCAACTGGGATGCCGCGCGCGGCGACAACGCTGGCGGACGCGGCGCTTGCTCCGCCAAAAGCTTTTGCGCTCCGCCAATCAAGCGTTCCCAATCCAGCGCTGGGCCGGGGTCGTTTTTGTTTTTCTGAATGTGATAATGGCCGAGCACGCCGTGATAATTTTTCAAATCCTCATCCGCCAACTTGCGCGGAATCAATTTGCCCGCTGCATCTACTGGATATTGGCATTTCAATTTGGGGAAAATGTTGCACAGCGAGGCCGTCAGCTTGGTAAGCGCCGCGTATTGCTCCGGTGTGTAATCGAACTGCACCAAATCTTCGCCCTGCACCAACCCGCGCACCGGTTCGCGCCGCGCCGGATGACCCGTAAAATTGGTCGTGCGAATCCCGCCATCGCCCAGCCTTTGTGGAAAGATGAGGGAAACTTCGCCCGCCGCATTCGTCTCATACCATTGCCCAAAAGCATTCTTCCCGTTCGCTGGATACGCGCCGATGTTGGCGATCTCCACACCAATGGAACGGTCGTTCGACGTCGTGGCGTGCCAGGCTCGCTCCTTCAAATCCAGTGTCTGATAAATCGTCCCATCCACATCCAACATGAAGTGCACACTCAAATCACGATGATCCTGCAGCACCAGAAAACACGTCCGACTCGTGCCGCACACATCGAAGTGCAACACGAATTGATCCACCACGCTTTGCAGTAACGGCAAATCCCAACCGCCGCCGCGCACGCGTTCGATTTCATTCGTCGTCAGCGATTTTTGCCGCAAGCCATAACGATTCGGCGTCGTCAGCGTTTTGATTTCGGCGCAGGAGTTCGACCAATCCGATTTTTCAATCGGCGCAAACCGGCGCTCCGTGCGATACGCATCGTAGCCGCCCGGATCTAACCACAAAACCACCGGCGTGCCCGTGTGGAAAAATTTTCCCGCCGCCACGATCTCATCGCCGCGCCGTGGCTCCAGTTTTCCCGTGCGTGGCAAGCTGCTGCAACCGCTGGCGAAAACGGCGCTGGCGAGTAGCGTTAAAATAAATTTTGATTTCATATCATGGGATGTCGGTCAGCGGTTTTTCAAAAACCCATTCCAAGCCGCGCTGCAACCGTTCGCGGACGTGGTCGGAATGCTGGCCGGGCGGCTCGTAAAACGTGCAACGTGCCGGCCGAGTTTGCAGCACTTCATACATTTTTCGCGCGCCGATGTTCGCGGCAAACTGATCCTGTGCGGCGCCTTCGAGATAAATGTTCTGCTGCGGGCTAAAAGCGCGGGGATTTTTTTGCACCACGGTCAAAGGGTCGTTATCCAGCCAGCGCCGCCAGATGCGTTCTCGAAAATTTCCCCGCGCATCGTAGAGCCATTCGATTTCACCACGGTGCGGCCAGCCGCGCGGCGCGTAGGCAGCGGAAAGGCCCAGCGCGTATCCCAGATCAAAGTTCTTGGGCGGCGGCAATTCACCTGCGACCATTTTTTTAATGTCGGCCAACGGCGTGTGCGCGACTGAAGCGACTTTGACCAGCGGCAAATGACTCGTGGGGAAATCCGAATCAGGACTCAAGGCGATGACGGCATCAAATAATTTCTGCCGCGCACTGCCCAACCGCAACGCGCCAAAACCGCCGCTGGAATGTCCGCCGATGATGCGCCGCACGCCGTTCGTCGCAATTGGATGCCGCGCTTCCACGGCGCGAACCACTTCGTCACAGACAAAATCAGCGTAGTCACCTTGCGCGGGGGAATTCAGATATTGGCTGCCGCCCCAACGGGTTTTACCATCCGCAATCACCAGCATCACCGGCGTTACTTCATCTGCAAATTTTTGGGTAAACTTGAGCCACACATTTGAGTTGGCGACAAATTTATCCGAAGAATTCCCGTAACCGGGTAAGTAATACACCACCGGTAAGCGTGCCCCATTCGTGGCTTGAGCGGGAAGAAAGATTGGCACGAGCCGCGTCGCTGGATCGTGCAGCGCATTATTTTTTAGCGCCCGGCTTTCGAGGGTGACGACTTCCAAGCGCGCTTCCTCCGCCGAGAGTTTTCCCACGGCGCACGCCAGCAACAGCGCGGTTAAGCAGCGGGCGAAATTAAATCTTCTGCCAGTCCGGTTTTTGTTCATACACCCAACGGTAATATTCTTGCATCTTCAATTCCGACGCTGCCTCCGCATCCAGCACGACGGTCACTTTAGGATGCATCTGCAACGCGCTCGCCGGATTCATCGCGGTGATCGGCCCTTCGACGGCTTCGGCGATGGCGCGAGCCTTTTTCTTGCCGAACGCCAGCAGGAGACAGTGCCGCGATTCCAGAATCGTGCCGATGCCCATCGTGATGACGTGATGGGGCACGGCGGATTCGCTGCCGAAAAAGCGCGCGTTATCCTGCAATGTCTGCGGCGTGAGCGTCTTGATGCGCGTGCGCGAAGCGAGCGATGACGTCGGCTCATTAAAGCCGATGTGGCCGCTCGTGCCGATGCCGAGCAATTGCACATCAATACCGCCCGCGCTGCCAATCTTGCGCTCATACGATTCGCACGACGCGGGAATATTGTTCGCCAGACCGTCCGGGATGTTCACGTTCTTGATGTGCACATTCACATGGCGAAACAGGTTTTCCCACATGAAGCTGTGATACGACTGCGGATGCTGCGGCGAAATACCGACGTATTCATCCAAGTTGAACGTCGTGATTTTCGACCAGTCTAGTTTGAGCGAAACGAGTTCACGATACAGTGCTTCGGGCGTGCTGCCGGTGGCCAAACCCAAAACCGCCTCGGGTTTTGCCGCAATAATTCCCGCCAAAAATCGTGCCGCAATCGTCGTGGCCTCGGCGGGCGTGGGTTGAATGATAATTTCCATGTCTCAAATCTTTCCGAGGCGCTGGTTCAACTTGGCTTTCACGTCATCATGAAACTGTCCAATGAAGCTAGTCGTGAAATCCGCGATGTCCTTTTTCTCGTCCAACACGAGCGGCGTGAGATCCATCCCGAAAATCAACTGCGTCGCGGCGTCCGTAGCGTGCGAATTAAAGAACGTCGCGTTCGCCGAACGTCGTCCGAGCGTCGCCAGATCGTAGCGTTTGCCGCCGCCGATCTGCGAGGCAAACACGCCGTTCAACTTCGCCGCCAATTTATCGTGACCACTGACGTCCATCAGGACTTTCTGGTTATCGCCGAGCCAATCCAGATCGCGCCAAACCTCGCAGCCGATGACCTGACGCGGACGTTTCGCTCTCGGCAATTCGCGCAACGCCTGAATCACCGCCACCACCACGCCGATGTGCGTGTCGTGTTTATCGGCTAGATTGTGCGTGTAAATCACCTCCGCTTTGGTCGCGGCGATCAGATTTTTTAAATCATCTTTCAACGCCGTGTCCGTCGCGCTTTTTATGGCGCCGCTCGGATAATCCAACTGCGCCATCACGCCGTAGTCGCCGAGTTTCGCCGCTTTATTCTGTTCGCGGCGACGCACCGCCATCATCTGTTCATCGGTAAAATTTTTAAATTTTCCCGTGCGCGCACTACCGGAACCGTTGGTGCAAGTCACGCCGCCGAACCATTTGGACTTACTGGCGCAACCCGCGAGAATGCCATGGAACGCCATGAATTCTAGATCGTCTTGGTGCGCGCCGATGCCCAGATGCGTGATGCGTTTCAACGCCGCCGCCGCCGGTTTGCCGTCCGGCACATAAATTTCCGCCGTGGAATTGTGCAGCTTCATAAAATTATTTTTTCAACGCGGGCAGACTCGCCGCCGCCACCGCTTGGCCGACGCGGCGCGATTTTTCATCCGGCACGCGCAATTCAATTTTACCCGCAACTTCCGGAAAATGCCGCTGCAAAACTTCCTGCGCCTTGGCGATCACGATGTCGCCGCCTTTGCCGGTTGTGACGCGACCGAGAATCAACGCCTGCCGAAACTGATAAAATTCCGCGTATTGCGCCAGCGCGCAGCCAAGATACACGCCGATGGTTTCGTAAATTTTCGCGGCGCGCGCATCACCTTTCGCCATCAAGGCCTGAACTTCCTTGAGACGTTCCGGTAAACCCAATTTTTCGGGCAACGCAATTTTTGCGGCAGGCAATAATTTGTTCACCGCCTGCTGCGAGAAATACATCACGCCCGTGCCTTTATCGCCGGACCATTCGTCAACGGCAGCGTTGGTTTGATAATCCACCGGCACAAACGCGAGCTCGTTCAACCAGCCAAGAATGCGGCCTTGCGGATCCATGAAACCCGCCGCCTGACTCGAACCCATCGCGATGCCGAGCATCCCGCGACTACCGAGCGACAGTGCGCCCGCGAGCGCCGTGACATCGCCGTCATTCATCACGACGACGGGCACGTTCCATTCTTTTTGGATGCGTTTGAAAATCCCCGCTGCCTTCGGAAAATTCTTCTTCGGAATTGCGCGCAACAGCGACGCCACGCGGATTTCGTTATCTACAATCACGCCCGCCGAACTACCGCCGATGGCATCCACGCGCGGCAAATAGGCAGCGGCGCGATGCAGTGCGGAAACGATGTGGTGATAATGATAATTCGGATCGGCCTGTGACTTTGGGTCCCACGGCACTTCGTCGGTGAACACCGCCTCGCCATCAATCACGGCCGAAAACTTGTAATCACTCGCGCCCAAATCAAAACCGATGCGGCAACCTTTGAGATGACCGCCCGCCGCCATTTGCATTTCTTTTGCCGCCGGAACTTTGTCCGCCGTCGTGGTGACGACTTGAAACTTTTTTCCGTAAGCCGCCGTCATCATGTCGCAATCAAACTTGCGCACCCCGCGCGGGGAATACTGCTTGCGAATGGCGTCGCCGATTTTTTTGGGTCCGCCAACGTAAAGCTTCCAGCCGCCGCGCGCCCACAATAGAAATTTCACCAAGCGTTCGACGTAAAGCAGCGTGCCGGCGTCCGCTTCCGGCAAGACCACAGTCTCGTAGCGCGAGACCAGTTTGTTTTCGCGCTCCAGCCCGAGCACCAACGGCACGGCGCTTCCGGATTTTTTGGCGGCGGCGACGTAGTGGCGGTTGAACAGAACCGCCGGCTGGAATTGCGGATCCAGCGGCGCAGGAAAAATGGCGTTAGCAGCTAGGTTCATGGCATCAAACTCCTTCATTCAGGCTTGGACAACGGACGATATTTGACCCCGAGCGCATTGAGCCTTTGCTCATTTAACAAAGTTCGCGACTTAAAATCTTCCCAATCGCGCGCGGCCTTTGGCGACCAATCCACTTCCGCCAGCGCGCCGAGACGCGGGAACATCATGTATTCCACTTGGCGCAAGTTGGGCACATATTCCGTCCAGAGATTGCCCTGACCGCCGAGCACGTGCGAGTGAAATTCCGGCGCGAGTTTTTCGGGCACGGGTTCAAATTGATACACTTTCTCCAAAGATAGAAAACCGCCGATAGCTTTTGGTTCCGCCGCGCGATTCGTCGATTGGTAGTGGTCGAAATAACAAAACTTCGTCGGCGTCATCACGACATCATGCCCGCTCGCTGCCGACTCTGCGCCGCCGCCGATCCAATCCATCAACGCCGCGCTTGAGGCCAGCCCGCCTTCGCGGATTTCGCTCCAACCGATGAGGCTTTTGCCTTCCGCACTCACGATTTTTTCGATGCGCTGGATGAAATAACTTTGCAACCCGTGCGCGTTTTTCAGGTTCTCGGATTGGATGAGCGACTGACAATTCGCGCAGGCGTTCCAATTAGATTTTACGACTTCATCGCCGCCGATGTGGATATATTTTCCGGGAAATAGCGGCGCGACTTCGGCTAAAACATCTTCGAGGAACTGAAAAGTTCCCTCGTTCGCCGCGCAATAAACTCCGGTGTAAACGCCGCCTTTCGTGGGTATGGAAAATTTTACACCGGGACAGCCGAACTGCGGATATGCCGCGAGCGCCGCCGAAGAATGGCCGGGCATTTCAATTTCGGGAACCACCGTGATTTGCCGCTCGGCAGCGTAGGCGACGACTTCGCGAATCTGTTTCTGCGTGTAGAATCCGCCGTAACGTCCAGCGCGGTCGTAGGCCGTGGCCGTTTTGGGATCAAGCCCGAAACCGATGCCATCACGCCATGCGCCGACGCTGGTGAGCTTGGGATATTTTTTGATCTGAATGCGCCAGCCTTGGTCATCGACGAGATGCCAGTGGAACGTATTCATTTTGTAGAGCGCCATCAGATCTAACACCTGCTTCACTTCCGTGACCGTGAAAAAATGGCGGCTCACGTCGAGCATGAAGCCGCGCCAGGGAAAACGCGGTTCATCAAAAATCTCCACACAGGGAATTTTCCACGTCATCCCGGCGACCGGTTTGGTCGAAAAAATTTCCGGCGGCAACAGTTGCATCAATGACTGGCTGCCATAAAAAATCCCCGCTCCAATGGTCGCGCGAATGACGACCCCGCGCGGGGTGACCGCCAATTGATAGCCTTCTGCGCCCAAACGGATATTAGAGTTTTCCGTGGTGAGCACAATGTCGCCCGCCAGCGGCTCGATGTTGGCCGACTTAATTTTTAAGGAGAAGCCCGTCGCCGTTTTCAAGCGGGCGGCGAGTAATTTGGCCACCGGCTTTGATTCCACATCGGCGATGATCCGGCACTTTGCCGTGAGGACAAAAACGCCTTCGCCCACTTCCACCTTGAGCGGCGCGGGAATGATGGGCGCGAGGTTGGCGGCTAGCGCAGCGGCGTAATTCACGAACAAAAATGCGGCGAACAAAAAAAAATTTAAAACTCGTTTCATTTTTTACCTTCAAAGTGCGCTTCGATTTCTTCCAATGTTTTGCCTTTGGTTTCCGGTAGGAAGAAAAACGCCGTCACGAAATAAACCACCGTGCAGCCGGCGAAAATGAAGAACATCGTGGAGTAGCCGTATTGGCCCACGGTCGGCAGGAACGTTGCCGCGATGGTCGTGGAGATGGCGTGATTGATGAAGAGCGCGATACTCATGCCGTTGGATCGAATGCGCGTGGGCATTAGCTCGGACAACGCCAGCCACACGCATACGCCGGGGCCGACGGCGAAGGACGCCATGAAACAGTAAATTAAAATTGCCGTGAGCCAACCGGTTTGCGTGGAAGGCACCGGGGTGATGAGGGCGTGCTCAATCTTCAACGGCGCGGTGCGCGATTTTTCCAGATCGGCGAAGGGATTTTTGAAGAACGCGGCCACCTTGGTCGCGGGCACGCAACTATCGCGAGCGATGGTGAGCTTTGCGCCGAGGTCATCGGAGCGCACCACTTTGGTGGCCGCGCTGAAATCGCCGTAGGAATAAATCACGACGAGGGTTTTGGGTTGGGTGGTGGCGGCTCCCGTTGCTCCGGGTAAAAGTTTTTCGGCCGTGGCGGCATTGAATTCCACCACTGCGGTTTGATTGGAGGAAATGACCAGAGTTTGCACCGCATCTTTCACATCCACGCGCTGCTTTTCCGTTTGGTGAAAAATTACGCCCACGCACAGCAGCGAAACGATGACGCCTGCGCTACCGAGCGAGAGCAGAAATTTCCGTCCCTTGCGATCCACCAATGCGATCGCCGCAATCGTCATGAGAAAATTCACGACCGTGAGCACGACGTAGCCCAGGTGCGCTTGCTTATCGCTTAAGCCCGCCTGAATCAAAATCGTGGCGTTGTAGCCAATAATGGAATTCACGCCCGTGGCCTGATTGCACGCGAGAATGATGCATGCCAGCACGAAGGGAATGGCGTATTTGCGTTGCAGCAACGATTCGCGCGCTTTACCGGCAGCGGTGGAATGAACTTTCTCCGTCGCGGCTAAATCTTCCATCTCCTGTAATTCTAGCTTCGCCTGCGCTTCGGAACGCGACCGCAACAAGGCTTTAAGCGCCGCATCTTTTTTGCCTTGGCGAAACAACCAGCGCGGCGATTCCGCGACCATGAAGCTGCCGAAGACGAAGAGGATTCCCGGCGGCAACGACACCCAAAAAATGCTGCGCCACGCCGTGTCTTTGAAGGCGAAAAGCTTGTCCGCGTCGCCCAACTTGGCGACTTCTTCGACACGACCGCTCCAATAAAAACCGATGATTGCGGCCGCGACGATGCCGAGCGTGAGGAGCCATTGGAAAATCCCCGTGCCCTTGCCGCGATCTGAAGCCGAAAGACATTCCGCGAGATACAACGGCACCGCCACGGCCACCAAGCCTCCGCTGATGCCCTGCAACAAACGCCCCAGAATCAACCCGCCGTAGCCGTGCGATAACGCGATGATTGGCACGCTGGCCACAAACAAAACACCGCTCAACGTCATCATCGTCTTGCGCCCAAATAAGTCGGCCAACGAACCGGCGAATAAAGTGGAGATGATGCTGCCCAACAGCACGGCGGCGACGATGAAGGAAAGTTGTCCCGCAGTCAGATGCGACGTCGCTTCCAGATACGGCAGCGCGCCGGAAATGATGCCGACATCAATGCCGAAGAGGAGTCCGCCGAAACCCGCCACGAGCAGCAGGAAGCGATTGTAACTGACGTTGCTGCACGCCGCTGGTGCGTTGGAATTGCCTACCTTCATTTTAACGTTTGTAACGTGCCCCAGTCATCCGCCCGCAGAGTTTGAAATTGGTTTCCTAGTTTAGCCAGAATTGTGGTGCGATGCGTTCAAGGCTTTGACACCTCGCATGATCACCCATCGCCACCTTGTTCTTGTAAGCGATTCTGGCGGCATGATTTCTATGCGTTTAGGCGCGGATTAAAAAGATAAAATATGTGGCTTTTGTTGAATTTTTGTAACATATAAGAAGAAACGGCATGAATCTTCCGACTAATCCTGAATGGTGGCCCGCGCGCCCGATGCAGCGCAGCCCCATCAGCAAAGTTTTCATGTGCGGCCGCCGGGTGAACCCGCCCCTTTTCAGTCACGTCGTCAATTTTCCCCGCCTCGAAGTGCCGCTACACGGGATGTATCGCAACCAGATCGAAAGCAACGGCGAAATCCAGCATGTCACACTGCAACCGGGCATGGCGCTGTTCGCCCCGCCGAATTGTTGGAATCTGCCCGAATGGCAACCGGGACTGGAATTGTTGAGCATTTTTTTCGGACGCACTCAGCTCGGCATCAACCTCGTTTCCGCTCGCTCAAAAAATTATCCGCAGTTGGACGCTAAGAAATTTTCCCTGACCCGCCCGCTTACCGGCCCAGTGCCGCACATCTTGAACGCGCTGGGTGAATTGCCCGCCAACACCAACCCCGCCGGAGCCGCTGCTGAACTGACGCGTGCACTCGTGCGTTGTGTGGAAGACATCCTTTGCCAGCCGCTCGCCCAGCCCGCCAGTCGCGCGCAAAATTTGCTCGAAGATATTCGCGTGTTTTTGCAGAGCCATTACCAATACGAAATCACCCGCGATTCCGTGGCGGAACAATTCGGCATCACGCCCAACCACTTATCGCGCCTGTTCCAAACGCATGGGCGAATGACTTTCAGCAGTTACCTCACGCACGTGCGCGTGGATCGGGCCAAGCATCTGCTGCGCAGTTACAATCTAAAATTGGACGACATCGCCGCGCGCTGCGGCTATCACGACACACCGTATTTTTGCCACGTCTTCAAGAAAGTCACGAAGTCCACGCCGATGGCGTATCGCCAAAAAACGCCGCGCGCCGCCTAAGTATTTAAGCCGGCTAAAATCCGCGCCGCCAGATCGGGGATGATGCCTTTTTCGTCCGAATGCTTTTCCGTGAAGATGACCAGGATAAATTTTCTACCGTCGGCCAATTGAATGATGGCTGCGTCATGTCGCGCCACGCTCATGTAACCGGCTTTCGACCACAGACGCGCCGTGGACGGCAACGCCGCGCCGATAAAATCACACGCCTGCGGATCCGCGCGATGCGGATCGGTAAAATTGCGGTGCAACAATTCCAACATCTGCGAGGAGTGATCAGGAGAGACACAAGTTCCCTGCGCAATTTCTGCCAGCAACCGCGCCGTCGCGTTCGTGGTCAAAATATTTCGCGCCGGCACAAACGTATCCACGGCTTGTCGATCGCGACCATACGGCCCGTCATGCCACGTTTTGCGGTTGGCATTGATTTCAGGAAAGCCGCGCGTGTGAAAATAGCGATTCACCGCATTTCGCTGCTCGTGCCATTGTGCCAATTCTTTCAGCGGCAACTCCGGCCCGCTCGTAGTTCCGGTCAGCACGTCTAAAACATAAGCCGTAGCTTCGTTTCCTGAAGCCACGATCATGTCGTGCAGAGCGCGGCGCAATTCGGCTGAATCAGAAATCTGTCCGTTCGCCAACCACTGATGCGCCGCGACGAGGTAAAATAATTTCACCACGCTGGCCGGATAAATCGGGGCGTCGCCCCGATAGTTCGCGGTAGCGGAAGGTTGGTCCAAAGCCATCAGTGTCACCGCAACTTCCTCCGCGCCCAGCTTGGCAGCGGCAAACTTTTCCAGCGTGGCCACGACGGATTCGTTCACAATTTTTGACAGATTCACCATGCGTTTTGATGCTACAAAAACCACATGAGAAGGACAGCGGGAATTCAAAGCTGTTGCCAAACGCCCGGATTTTTACTTCAATCGCCGCATGAAGGTGGAAGCATATCCTTGTCAGTTGTTGCTCGCGAACCCGTGGAAAATCGCCAGCAGCAAAGGTTCCGGCACGCACAATGTCGTCATCGCGAAACTCACGGACGCGTCTGGCCTCAGCGGTTTGGGCGAATGTCCGCCCTCCAGCTTATACGGCGAAACTGTCGCCGGCGTGTTGGAATTTTGCACGCGCCTCGATACCTCGCGCCTTTCGTTCAGCGACATCGCGGGCAGCATGAATTATCTGGAATCACTCCCCGGAATACCCTTTGCCGCTAAGTGTCTTTTAAACATCGCTTTGTTAGATGGCGCAGCCAAACACGCCGGCAAACCCATTTACGATTTTCTCGGTCTTGGCTTCCGCGAAAATCAGCACGTCACCTCATTCAGTATCGGCATTGATACGCCAGAAATCGTCGCCCGGAAAGTTGTAGATGCAGCGGCGTATCCCGTGATTAAACTTAAAGTCGGTGACCCGCGCGACAAAGAAAATTTTGCGGCGCTCCGCAGTGTCGCGCCGGAAAAACCCGTGCGCGTGGATGCGAACGAAGGTTGGAAAACCAAGGAACATGCGTTGCAAATGCTGGAATGGCTCGTCGCCACGGACGGCAAAATTCAATTCGTAGAGCAGCCCATGCCGCGCACCACGAGCGTGGCGGATTTGGTGTGGCTTAAGGCGCGTTCGCCGCTGCCACTTTATGCGGATGAATCCTGCCACACCGTCAAAGACATCCCGCACTGCGCGGAATGCTATCACGGCGTGAACGTCAAACTGGTGAAGACCGGCGGTATCAGCATGGCGTTTGATACGTTGCAGGCCGCGCGCAAAGCCGGGCTGAAAACGATGATCGGTTGTATGATTGAGACGAGTATCTTGATCAGTGCCGCCGCGCATCTGGCCGAACTCGCTGACCATCTGGACATTGATGGCAATCTGCTCACGACGAACGACCCATTCCTCGGAGCCACAGCGGAAAAAGGAATTATTTCGTTCGCCAGCGCCAAGGAAAAGACCGGGCTGCGCGTGAGTCCGAAAGGCTGAGAGAATTTATTTCAACGTCACGTTGAAGGCGCTCGCGCTCGCGATTTTTTGCAAATCGCCAGCGTAAAATTCCTGTCGATAGGCCACCGTTTCCAGCAAATGGCTGGTCGCGTTAGGGTCGCGGCGCAACGCGAATTTAAGTTCGTTCATATTAGGCGACCAACGAAAGCCGTTGAAAAATTCTACGCCCGCGAACTGCGTTTTGTAGAGCGCTTTTTCTGAGTAGCAGGTGCCGAGATAAAGGTGCGTGAATTTCTGTTCCTTAAAATAATTCACTGCCGTGGTCATCAGAAATAAACCAAGACTGCGATTCGGATGGTTCAGGTCGAAAAAGGAGTAGCGATAAAACGCCACGCGCGGCGCTTCCAAATACAACAGCGCCACGCCAACTTCCACGCCCGTAGCCGCCTCGGTGAAGACGAGTAGATGGGTGGCGAGCGGTGAATTGAATAATAATTCCAATCGTTCCGGCGGCATCACGCCCGCACCGTAGCGCGCCTCGGCGTATTTGAGGCAAAATTCTTGGCGCGCGGGCGTCAGCTCAAAACCCGTGCGCGGCACCAGCTTCATCGTGAGGCCTTCGCCCTTACGCAGAATGCGGCGGTTTTCCGACGATGGCTTAAACTGCGCCAGACTCACGCGCAAATGGCGGCACAAATAAAATTGTTCCAACCCGCGCGCCGAAGGCAGAAAGCCAGCGTTAAAAATATCGGCGGGCGCTTCACCAGCTTCCGGCAAAGCCCACACGACGTAGGGATACAGGTAGCGGCCGTAATCCGCTTGGGCTTCGGAAAAAAGTAGTTTCACAATTTTAATCAGCCTTGGATGGGACACGGATTAAACACGGATAATTTCATTTTTGAATCAATGTTTGATCGGTGTTCAATCCGTAGCAAAAATTATTTTGGTGGTTCACCACTTTGCGCCGCAGCCGCAGCCGCCAGTTCGTCAGCACATCGTAGGTCACGGAGTTTTTTAGCTGCGCGAGGTCGCGCACGGTGATTTCTTCGTCGCCTTGTCTGCCCATGACGACGGCTTCATCCCATAGTTGCGCTTGCGGAATGTCGGTGATGTCCACAGTGATGGCATCCATTGCGACGCCGCCAACGAGCGGCGCGCGTTGACCGTGGATGAGCGCGCAACCTTCATTGCGCACGCGCGGAAAACCATCGCCGTAGCCGATGGGTAGCACGGCGATGCGCCGCTCGCTCGTGGCCGTATAGCGCATCGCGTAGCCCACGCTTTCGCCGGGCTTCACGGTTTGAATCGCGGCAATGCGTGCCTTCACCGACATCACGGGGGCAATGCCCGTGATTTTTCGACACACTTG
Organism: uncultured Verrucomicrobia subdivision 3 bacterium; assembly: GCA_903911825.1. Classification (GTDB taxonomy): domain Bacteria; phylum Verrucomicrobiota; class Verrucomicrobiia; order Limisphaerales; family UBA11358; genus UBA11358. The sequence continues at coordinate 8,346 of CAIWFB010000053.1, read as the reverse complement.
CGAGGGAAAAATTCCGTGTTGCAAAATCCCCACGCGCACCATATCTCGGTGCGCGTGCGGCAGGTCTAGAAAGCCCCCGCTGTTGCAAAGATGCTGGAGCGGAATAGAAATTCCTTTTTGCGCGAGTGCGAGAATAACTTCATCAAAGCGCGCGATCTGCACGTTAGCAAAGGTTTTATCCACTTCATCAGACTGTGCGAAATGCGTCATCGCGCCTTCTAACCGCAGGGATTTCTCAGCGAGAATTTGTTCCACGAGCGGGAGCGCTTCGTCCCAGCGCACACCGTAGCGACTCATGCCGGTGTTGATTTTCAGGTGCACCGGCACGCGCTTTTCAAAGCTGGATGCGATACGGGCGAGGATGCGGATGCTGTGCGGTTCGTTCACGCAAACGGTCAGGTTGTGCGCTACACACCATTCAAGTTCGGCTTCCTGCCGTTCGCCGAGCAGGAGCAACGGCGCGGCGAGGCCGCCCTCGCGCAGGTGCATCGCTTCTTCGAGCGTGCTCAAGCCGAAGCCCCACGCGCCTTCTTCAAGTGCGATGCGCGCCACGTCCAGCGCGCCGTGGCCGTAAGCTTCGTCTTTCACAACGGCGAGTAATTTTACCGGGCTCGGCAAGTCGGCGCGAATGAGTTGCAAATTGCGGCGTAAGGCACCGAGGTCAAGCTCGGTCCACGTGGGACGTTGCGGAAAATTTTCGTAACTGAAATTCATTGAACGGAGAAATTTTTACCGCGAACCACGCGAAAGACACGAAAAGAATTTCAATAAAACTTCGCGTGGTTGGCGGATTTCGCGGTTCAATCTTAAACCATCCCCGGCGGCCACAAGCTCTGCCCGATGTCCGTGCGGAAATAACTGCCGACGACACGGATTTTGCGGATGTTTTTGTAAGCGTTCGCAATGGCGGCCTCGAGCGTCGGCGCGAGGGCGATGACGTCCGCCACGCGATGACCAGCGGCCATGAGATTGCCGTCGGTATCGCGGTTCACTTCGTTCCACCAGACGTCGCAGTCGAATTCGCCGACCGTCTCTAGCGGCAGATGTGGCCCGGTGATCTGGGTGAAGGGATAACCGTAACCCGCCAGCGTGAGCGAGCAGCCGAAGTTCGCATTTTCATTGAACTCCAGCTTTAATTTTTCATACCGCGCGGTTTTCAAAATGACTTCTGCCGGATTTTTCAACATGCGCAAAATCATCGGGCCAGACGTGACGCCGATGCGAACGTTGTATTCGATAACGTGCCATTGGCCGGCGCGCTTAATGGCCGTGGCCTGGATGGGGCCGTGGTAATTCACCGCGCGCAACCACGGCAGCAGCGGATGGATCAGTTCGCGGGCGAGGCCATATTTGTCATGCTCGTCACGTTCCACCAGCCCGCCGAGCGGGGCGCCAGCAACGATGCCTTGATTGCCGTCGAACGCGTATTTGTATTCCTGATTCGTGACGAGCGAATGAATTTCGCCGCCGCTCACCAGCGCGATGTGACCCGCCTCGGCGCGGCCCAGATATTCTTGGAGAAAAACGCCCTCGGCGTAATTGATGTGCCGCAGCCACGCGCGCGTGTCAGCGACGGTCTCGCACAGAATTGTGTGAATCGGACTGGTCGGCGAACATAGCGGGTTTTTGATGACGAACGGATGCGGATGCTCGGCGAGAATTTTTTCAGCCGCCAAGCGGTTGGCTGCGACGAATGATTGGGGGAAAGGAATCTTACAATCCGCGCATAATTTCCGCGCAAAATCACGTTCACGTTCGATCCGCATCGCTTCGCCGGTCGGGCAAAAAATTCCCACGCCGGATTTCATCAACTCGTTCGCCCACGGCTGCATCGCCCAATCAATGGACTGCGGGATGACGACTTCGATTTTATGTTCGCGCAGGAGTGGAACCGGGCTCGGAAACACATCCCGCGAAAAGGCCGGGCCAATAAGGGACGGCGGATAATGTCCGTAGGGACGAGTCAGATACGTGGAAACATTCGCCCCTGCTTGCGCCAGCGCGCCGCCAATGCTGTGCGCAAAAGAACCGACGCCCAGCACCATCAGCGAATGATTCTGGGACCCTGAAGTTTTTCCCGACTGAATGTCTTGCACAGCTGGATTTTTTACCAACGCCCGTCCGCGCGCAATGGGATTTCATCACGCGCCGGAGGTTACTTCACGGCCGCTTCGGTGATGATCAAATCGCCGCGCTTCGCATCTAGTCGGGCGCGGGCACCCACGGGAAGCGTCGCATTCAAATCCACATGACCAAACGGTAAGCCCACAACGACGGGCACGCGCACGGTGGACAAACGTTCTTTCACCACATCGGCACCCGTTTGACGAAATTCGCCGGTCGGGTTAGCGCTGTCACCGTTACAATTGGCATTGATGCCGACGGCAACGCCTGCGACTTGATCAAAAACACCCGCGTTCAATAATTGCGTTAACAGCCGATCCAAGCGATACGGTTCCTCGCCGATGTCTTCGAAGAATAATATTTTTCCTTTGAACGACGGAGCGTAAGGCGTGCCGAGACTGGCGCAAATCAACGCCAGATTGCCGCCCACCAAGCTGCCCTCCGCTTCACCTCGACGCAAAATCTGAACCGTCTTATCTGAGTAGCCCGCACAGATGCTGCCCGCTGGCTTGGCTTCCATCACCGTGCGAAAGAATGATTGCTTGGTGAACTCGGGAACCTTGGGATCCGCCAGCGCGCCATTCAGCATCGGCGCGTGAATGGAAATCATCTTCGCTTTCGTCGAGAGCACATTGTGTAGTGCAGTGATATCGCTATAGCCGGAAAGAATCTTGGGATTGCGCCGAATGATTTCGTAATCCAAGCGCTCCAAAATTCGGGAACAACCGTAGCCGCCGCGCAGACAGATGATGCCCTTCACTTTTTTATCACTGAACATTTGCATCACATCCGTCGCCCGTTCGCGATCTGTGCCCGCCAGAAAACCAAGGCGAGCGCGGACGTTTTTGGCGAGCTTCGGCTTGAACCCGAAGCGCTCCAAAGCCTCCGCCGCGCGGTCCACCGCCTTGGGGTCAGGCGGCGCGCTCGCAGGTGCGATGATGCCGATGGTGTCGCCAAAATTGAGCCGTTCCGGTTTTTGCAATGTTTTCATGCTGGATTTGTTCGCGCAAAAATAAATCACCGATGCAGCTCCTTGCCACACATCGCGAACGCGAAAAGTCTTGTTACAAAAGCACACGAAAAGCCACAACTTTTTGATTCCCCGTCCGCGCTGAAAAACTTTAACCTCTTCGTCCATGGAAACCGCTCGCTCCGCCGAAAAAATTTCTCCCGTTCCGGCGCAACGCCTCACCTCACTCGATGCGTTGCGCGGGTTTGACATGTTCTGGATTCTCGGCGCCGACTCGCTCGTCTATGCGCTGCACGAAACGAGCAGCAATCCCGTCACCAAATTCATCGCCGAACAACTCGACCATGCGGAATGGGCCGGCTTCCAATTCTACGACCTTATTTTTCCGATGTTCGTGTTCATCATGGGCGTCTCCACCGTGTTCTCGCTCACGAAAATCATCGAACGCGAAGGCCGCGCCGCGGCAGTGAAACGCGTTTTGATCCGGGGAATACTCCTGTTCATCGTGGGCCTGATTTATTCCGGCGGCTTCACGAATCCTTGGCCCGACATGCGCTTGATGGGCGTCTTGAATCGCATCGCGCTCGTTTACATGTTCGGCGGACTAGCGTTTTGTTTCCTGAAAACGCGCGGTCTCATCGCTCTCGCGGTCTCCATTCTGCTCGGTTATTGGGCCCTCATGGCGCAACTGCCGTTCCCCGATGTGCGCCCCACGCCCGGCGGCGACGCGACCATCACGCGCGAAGGCGGCTTCAAAAAAATCTCCGACTTGAACATGGCCAGCACCAACCTGATTCATGGCACTTATATCCAAGGCGTGAACCTTGCCAACTACGTTGACCAAAAATATCTCCCCGGCCGCAAATACGATGGCACCTACGATCCCGAAGGTTTGTTAAGCACTATCCCCGCGTTCGCCACCGGCTTGCTCGGCATTTTTGCCGGACTGTTCTTGCGTAAGCAATCCGTGCCAGCCGCGAAAACCGCCGCGCTCCTCATCGGAGCCGGAGCCGCGAGTGCGGCGGTTGGCTGGTTGTGGGGGATGGAATTTCCCGTCATCAAAAAACTGTGGACGTCGTCGTATGTGCTCGTTGCCGGTGGTTATAGTGCGATGTTGCTCGGCGCGTTTTACTGGCTCGTGGACGTGAAACAAAAGACGGCGTGGTGCCAGCCCTTCATCTGGATTGGCATGAATCCCATCACGCTCTACCTCGCGAGCAATTTCATGGGCGGCCTCGGCTTCCACAAACTCGCGAACCGGCTGGCGGGCGGGCCGGTGAAGAGTTTTTTTGACATGCACGTAGCGAAAGGCTGCGGCGAATTAATTATTTCGCTCATCGGGGTGCTGCTCTTCGTTGCCTTCGCGCGGTTTCTATATGTGCGGAAAATTTTTCTACGACTCTAACAGCGTGCGGATTTGAAGCTGACCAAAACTTTCAACAACTGCTCCAGTTGCGCTTTAGTGTGTTCGCTCGAGATGATGAACCGGAAATAACCTTGGCTGGTATTGCCGTATTTTAGGAAGGGCGGATAGATCCCGGCGGCCAGCAGTTGCGTTTTTAATTTCGTCGCGGCGGCGGCGCTCAACAATGGCAAGCGCAGGATTGGGCCGGGCGTTTCGTCAATGGCCCACCCGACGGCGCCAAGTTGCATCCGCATCCACTTTAGATTAGCGACCAAGCGTTGGCGGCGGGCGGGTTCGCGTTGCACGAGCTTCAATCCGACGAGTGCGGCGCCAGCGAGCGGGAGCGGGAGCGGCGTGGTGCCCATGAAGTTGCGGCTACGCGTCCGCATTTTTTCCCGCAAGACGCGCGAACCCAAAACAATTCCCCCGTAAGCGCCAAAAGCTTTGCTCAACGTGGCGCATTGAATGATGCGGTCCCTACTGACGCCGCAGAGTTCCAACGTGCCGCGTCCGCGCTGGCCGACGAGACCCACACCGTAAGCGTCGTCCACGAGAATCAGGCCGCGCGCGGGCAGAATTTTCAGATAGTCATGCAGCGGGGCAGCGGAGCCGATGTGGGAAAAAATTCCGTCGGTCAGCACGATGGGGCGAGCCGTGCGACCCGCTTGGGAAACTAATTTCGCCAAGGCAGCCGCGTCGCGATGCGGGAATTTTTGCACGGGACAATCCAGCATTCGCGCGGCATCGGCGAGCGCACCGTGGGCGAGTTCGTCAATGAAAGCGTGGGTGAATTCGCCCGCCAACGCTTGCGCGACGGCCATCGGCGCGAGGTAACCATCAGGCAACAGCAGCGCGGTGGGGGCGTCAAAAAAAGTCGCCAGCGCAGTTTCGAGCTGGGTGTAGAGCTGATGATTCCCGGTGGTGATGCGCGAGGCGGCGACGGTGAGGCCGTGTTGCACGAGGGTTTTGCTGGCGGCGGCGGCGAGGCGCGGGTCACGGGCGAGGCGCAAGAAATCGCAGCCGGAATAATAGGTGAATTGGCGTCCGCGAAAACGCACTTCGTTCGTCCCGATGAATTGCAATGGCTCCGGCTCGGTCATGGGGGGAGCATAAACAAAAAACTGCCCGCGCGAAAGTTTCGCGCGGGCAGCGAAGAATGTTTTAGCGATTCAGCCGTTCCACGGGTTGGCGGTGACTTCGACGAAGATGTTGAATTCCGGGGTGCGGAAAGCGATGTATTCGAGACCGCCGCCGGGTTCGACGGGGGTGGAATAATCTTCGGTGACACCGACGCGGGGTGGTTCCAATTTGCACGCCAGGCCAGCGTCGCAAAGGTTGGATTTGAAATTACCGGTCATGATGTTGAGCAATTCGCCGGTGGCGTCGCGGATTTCATCCGGCCCAAGTTCAGCGCCGGGAATGCCGAGAATGCGGGTGGCGACGATTTTGGCGGCGTTCAGACTCATACGCAGATAGACGTGTCCAGCGACTTTGCCGGCAAAGCCGATGGAGCCAAGCATGTGCGGACCTTCGAGGCCGATGAGTTGGTGCGGGTCCACGCTTTCGATCTTCAATGAAAGCATGGTCTGAAAGGTTTTCAGCAGCGCAGAAGACAGTGGGGTGCCCATCGCGAGGAGGAGGGCGCAGCCAATGCCGTTGCGCATGAGAGTGTAAACGGCGGTTGAAAAGTGCGGCGCGACAACCCAAAGCTTAAGAAGCTTTCCAAAAAAGCACGTCTTACTTGTGTGCATCTGGCGACCTTTGGTGGCTCAATACCCGGCTCAACAATTTTAAATGCTGCGGCAACTGCCGGCATCGCTGGTTTAACTGCGCACATTTTCACTCATCAAGTGCTTCATTATCACCGCAACAGAAATAAAGATTTTAAAAATTGGAACAAGCTGGTAAGCAAACTCAAAAATCAGGCGGATTTTGAATGCACTGAAACATGGGATGCCCTTCTTTTTGCGATCGGCAAGGGGGATGAGTGCACCTGTAAATATAAAGATTTCGAGTGAGGTTTAATTGCATGGGTTCTTCAATACGAGTCTCACATCCACTTTAAAAAGCGAATTTTCTAGCCACGCAAATAATCGCTGGCAATTTGTTTTTAGATTAATCAAAAACTTATGGGTGAATTTTCAAACGGAACAGAGGCCGAAATATACTGCGCTCAATACTGTGATCGCTGCATACATTCGGAAGACGACTCTGACGACTCTGACGAGTTTGAGGGAGGCTGCGCAGTGTGGGACGCCCACATGATGGATATCAGAGGTGCTAAGCGTATCTTAAATCTTCTGATACCTGTTGTGCGTGGGGTGAACCAGCAATGCACAATGTTCGTTCCACGACCAGAGACTTCAAGCGACGTGGCAAAGACTAAAAAGCTGCGCAATAGCATCAGGAAGCCCCGCAGAGCTAAATAGCAGTTCCACAAAGAACCAATGCGGTACCAACATTAAGCCGGCATCACAGCAAACCACTTTTCAGCTTCCTCTTTAGTGGCGAGGCCTTTGTAGTGCTGGTGGATCATGGCTGGTGAATTGCCCGCTTGTTGTGAGGTCAGATTTTCATTGGCGTGCAGGGCGTAATGAAAGGTGCAGAATGCATGGCGCAAACCATTCCGCCGAGCTGGGATTTTGCGCGAAAGTTCCGTTGATTCCCGCAAGCTGACAAAAAGCGAATGAAAGGTATCATGACTCTTTTTGAAAACCCTGCCTGTTTTGTCTGAAAAGGGAGCAAGCCAGCTAGCTAAAGCCGGACACATCTCAACAAGCCGACGTGATCTGGTTTTTGCTTTTTGGGCAGTAATTTCAATGTGGTTTTTAACCCGCCATACATCAGACCAATCAAGTCGCAGAATTTCCTCCAATCGCAAACCTGCTAACCCGCCTAGCGCAACTATTGGAAGTAATTCGCTAAAGTTTTGAGAATCTGGATTGGGAGTTTTAGCTGCGCGATTCAACATCGCCTGCAGTTCTTCAGCTCTATAAAAATCAAGTTCGGTGGTTCCAGTTGTTTCGGTCGTCATGCTGTCTGCTTCGAGTAGGCGATTCGTTGCTTCTAGAAAATCACGCTTCACACACCATGAAAGGAACATTTTAACGGCTCCTCGGTAATGATTACGAGATTTGGGTGAGTGACTCGAATGCTTTTGCATGAAGGTGTTCATGTGCTCTTTTGTGAGATCACAAACAGCGGTTGCGGGAAAAGTTGATGCGAAATCATTCAACCATAATCCTATCAAGTAGGCGTAATTCTCTGAAAGTTGAGGACGCTTGCCGTCTTTGGACACCGTAAGCGGTTTCCTCATCAGAATGAACTCTTTGACTGCCTCCAAAATGTCTTTTCGTTTAACGTCTGCAATTGATTTCAAATAGGCATCAATTACTTCACTCAAGTGCCGCCCCTTTAATTTGGTCGACGCGTCAGCGAATTCAGAGATGGCGGCTAGAAGTGATATGCGCCGACCAATGGATTCTCTGAGTGTTTCTAAGCGTTCAAATGCTGCGAGAGCATCCCGAGATTGATTAGCTGTTAATGCGGAGGTAACCGACCCGCTGTGGATTTCTTTCGCCTTCTTTTCCGCAGCTTTTTTAGCCTCTGCATATTTAGCAAAATGCTCCATCTTGCGTTTCCCGGCCATGCGGTAAACGATCCGGTAAAAGGGATAATTCTTTTTTTTGCCGTAGATTTTAACCTCGGCGCCGAAGTGGGAGATAGTTTTGGGAAACCGCATTTTGGGCTCTATTAATTCCTGCCCAATCTGTGCGGTATTTGTGCGGTCGTCAAGAAAACCGCCATTTTCTTTGAAAATAATGGCAGTCCGACATGGATTCGAACC
>CAIWFB010000052.1 GCA_903911825.1 uncultured Verrucomicrobia subdivision 3 bacterium | reverse complement strand
GAATCATGAAATATAATCCCGCGCTCTACTGGTTCGCCGTGCTCACGGCCATCGCCACGTTCTTGCTCATCGGTCTCGGTGGCTTGGTGACGAGCCACGAGGCGGGTATGTCCGTGCCGGATTGGCCGACGAGCTATGGCTACAACATGTTTGCATTGCCGATTAAATTTTGGACGGGCGGCGCTTTCTGGGAGCACACCCATCGCTTGCTGGCCTCGGCCATCGGTTTTTTAACGACGGTTCTGGCCATCTGGCTCTGGGCGAAAGATTCGCGTAGATGGCTGCATTGGCTCGGTGTCGCCGCGTTTTTGCTTTGCGTCGCGCAAGGAATTCTTGGTGGACTGCGCGTCGTCTGGAACATGAATAATCTCGGCGTGCCGCACGGTGCCATCGGCCAGACGTTTTTGGTGATGCTTTGCGCCATCGCTTTATTCACCAGCCGTTGGTGGGTTAATTCCGCCCATGAAAAACAGAATCCGGTGCCACGCGGCCTGCGCAGCCATGTGCTTTACCTCACGCTGCTAATTTTTGGGCAACTCATCATCGCGGCCACTATGCGCCATCAGCACGCGGGCTTGGCAATTCCTGATTTTCCGTTGGCTTACGGGAAAATCTGGCCGTCCACGACGCCCGCAGCCATCGCGCAATACAACGCCCAACGCGTGGAAATAAATAATGTCAGCCCGATCACCGCGTTTCAGGTCGTGTTGCAGATGATTCACCGTCTCATCGCGGTCTTGATTCTACTGGGTGTGATTGCCGCCGCCTTTTTGGCGCGGAAAAAACTCGGTGGCGCGGATTGGCTGACGAAATTTTCGTGGTTCTGGATGGCGCTATTGCTGGCGCAAGTCGGTTTGGGCATGGCGACCATTTGGACGAACAAAGCAGCGGACATCGCCACTCTGCACGTCATGGTCGGAGCCATTTCTTTGTTGGTTGGCGCGTTGTGGTGGTTCGTGGCGATGCGGAGAACCGCATTGACAGAAATTGCTCCCGCAGGACAAAATAGGAAGAATTAGAAGCGTTGTTTTACGCACATTTTAGTTTGTCATTGAGATGAAATCATCGGCAGAAATTCTTAACTCTACGAACTTGGCGGAAAAAAGCTGGGCAGCGGTGTTCGCAGACCTCGTGAAGGCGCGACTCACGGCACTCGTGCTGCTCACGACCTTTGTGGGTTTCTATCTGGGCTGGCAGGGCGCGATGAATTACACGCTGATGTTTCATGCACTCTTCGGCACCGGTTTGGTTGCGGCGGGCGCTTCGGCTTTGAATCAATGGATGGAACGAGACTATGACGCCAAGATGCGTCGCACTGCGACCCGGCCATTGCCGTCCGGTCGGATGCAACCAACAACAGTGATGCTGTTTGGCGGCGTTTGCTCGGTGGTGGGGTTGGTGTATCTGGCGTTGCTGGTCAACTTACTAACCAGTGTGCTTGGTGCCGTGACGCTGGTGAGTTACCTCTTTATTTACACGCCAATGAAGCGCGTGACTTGGTTGAACACTTTGGTGGGCGCGATTCCTGGAGCCTTGCCACCATTGATGGGCTGGACCGCCGCGCGCAACGAATTGAGCGGCGAAGGTTGGGCACTGTTTGCCATTCTTGCCTTCTGGCAAATCCCGCATTTCATGGCCATCGCTTGGCTGTATCGGGAAGAATATGCCAAGGCCGGTTTCGTGATGCTGCCTAGCGTTGACCCGGATGGCAGCCGCACGGCGCAACAATCCATCAGTAATACTATCGCCCTGCTGTTTGCCAGCCTGTGTCCGTTCGCGTTTGGTTTGACGGGGAAAATCTATCTCGTTGCCGCGCTGGTGTTGGGTGTTGGCTTTTTGTGGTGCGCGGTCCAATTCTCACGTCAGCTCACGATGCCGCGGGCTCGGCAACTTTTTTTCGCCTCCATCATTTACTTGCCGCTCCTGATCGCGGCGTTGGTGGGTAACAAACTTAAATAATTTTTATGGAACCGACCGTCCAACAATTTCCTCCGTTTCGCGAAGGCGACGCGCATCATCACGGCCACGATGACCATGGCCACGGCGAGCATCATGAGCCGAATTTCTGGCAGAAATATATTTTATCCACCGACCATAAAGTTATCGGCATCCAATACGGTTTGGTTTCGCTGCTTTTCATGCTGTTCGGTTTTGCGCTGATGCTCTGCATGCGCTGGTCCATCGCGCATCCGATGAAAGCGATTCCCTTCATCGGTAGCTTTTTGCACTCCATCGTGGGTAGCACAATGGCTTCGCCGGTAAAAGATGCGGCGGGTGCGGTGATTGGTTATGCGATCACGCCGGAACTTTACAATTCCTTTGGCGCGATGCACGGCACCATCATGGTCTTCCTCGGCGTCGTGCCGCTGGCGTTTGCGGCATTCGGGAATTACGTCGTGCCGCTGATGATTGGCGCGCCGGACATGACTTTCCCGCGCATCAACATGGCCAGCTTCCACGCTTTCTTTCTTGGAGGTGTGGTGATGCTAGTCAGCTTTTTCATTCCGGGCGGCGCAGCCCAAGCGGGTTGGACGTCTTACTCCCCGCTCGCAACCACCATTCCCACCAACGGCCAAGCTTTCTGGCTGGTTGGCATGGTGCTACTCATCACCTCGTCGCTGCTCGGCGCGGTCAACTTCATCGCCACCATCATCCAATTGCGTGCCCCCGGCATGACGTGGATGCGTCTTCCGTTTTTCGTATGGGCGCAATTCGTCACCGCCTTCATTTTGTTGCTCGCGTTCCCGCCGCTCGAAGCCGCTGGTCTGTTGCAATTGATGGATAACGTCGCGCACACCAGTTTCTTCCTCCCGACTGGTCTCGCAGTGGGTGGCCAATTGGCCAACGTGAGCGGCGGTGGCAGCCCGTTGCTGTGGCAACACTTGTTCTGGTTTCTGGGGCACCCCGAAGTTTACGTTTTGATTCTGCCCGCGATGGGTATCGTGGCGGAAGTCATTGCCAACAATTCGCGCAAACCGCTGTGGGGTTACAAATCCTTGGTTTACTCGGCGCTGTTCGTCGGCTTCCTATCGTTCATCGTTTGGGCGCATCACATGTATATGACGGGCATGGGCCAGAAGATTGCGACCTTCTTCCAAGCCACCACGATGATCATCTCGATTCCGTCCGTGATCATCTTGACCTGTTTGTTTCTCTCGCTCTGGGGTGGTTCGCTCCGCTTCAACACCCCGATGCTATTCGTTCTCGGCTTTCTCCCGATGTTCGGCATCGGCGGTCTGACCGGACTGCCGCTCGGTCTCGCGGCGGCGGATTTGTATCTGCACGACACCTATTACATCATCGCCCACTTCCATTACGTCGTGGCACCGGGCACGATTTTCGCCCTCTTCGCGGGCGTCTATTTCTGGTTTCCAAAAATGACCGGGCGCAAGATGAATGAATTCTGGGGAGGCGTGCATTTCTGGTGCTCGTTTGTGTTCATGAACATCGTGTTCATGCCGATGTTCGCGCAAGGTATCAAAGGCATGCTGCGCCGTATGAGCGACGGCGGCGTGAATTACTCCGCCGCCCGCGTGCCGAACGCAATTGATACGCTACCCGGTTCCGTGATGGAATTGAACGGCTGGATTCTTTGGGCCGCCATCGCCTTGGGCATCGCGCAAATTCCCTTCATCATCAACTTATTCTGGAGCATCAGCCACGGTGAAAAAGTGGGCAACAATCCTTGGGGCGCCACCACGCTCGATTGGCAGACTCCCACGCCACCGCCGCATGGAAATTTCGCGCACGAACCGCAAGTCGCCCATGGCCCCTACGAATACAGCGTGCCCGGTGCAGCCCAAGATTTCATTCCGCAAGATGCTCCAGCGGATAAGAACGCAACTAACCACAACGCTGCGCACCACTGATTTCACATGGAAATTCCTTATACTGTAAAAAATCGGCCGGACACCGGCCTCTACAACGCCAAACTCGGCGTCTGGTTGTTTCTGGCTTCCGAAGTCATGCTCTTCGGTGGACTTTTCTCCGCTTACGTTCTGCTGCGCGTCGGCGCGCAACCGGGCGAATGGCCGCACGGCTGGTTGAACGTCACCCTCGGCACCATCAACACGATGCTGCTCGCGCTCTCCGCCATCACCACGCTCCTCGCTTGGGCGGCGCTGAAGGTGAATCAATTTGGAAAATTCAAATTCTTCCACGCCTGCACGATGATTCTGGCGCTGACGTTCTTGGGGATCAAATCCTACGAATATTACGACAAGTTCCATCACTACGAAATCCAGTTGAACGACGGCAAGTTTGCGGATGGCCATTTTGAAAGCGCCGTTTATGTGAATCAGGCCACCAAAGCCGAAGTGGAAGAACATAGTTTTCACGGCCTCGCGTTTACCCAAATCGCAGGTGGGGCAACGAATAATTTCAAACTGGCGTCCGTCACGATCCATGGCCACGTCGTCGAACACCGCGCGGAACTTATGGACATGCGCAGCGACGAAGCCAAGAAGGCTGTGCATCACGAAATGACCGTCGCGGCCAGCGACATTAAACGCATTGAAAATTACGGCCCGCGCCACACCACCTTCACCGCGATTTATTTCACCATGTCCGGTTTGCACGCTCTCCACATTTTGGGCGGCACGCTGGTGATTTTCTACCTCTGGGGACCCGGTAGCCGGATGTGGAAAACGGATCCGGAACGCTTCACGAACCGCGTGGAAGTGTCCGGCCTGTTCTGGCATTTCGTGGACCTCGTCTGGGTCTTCCTGTTCCCGGTGATGTATTTGACCTGATCATTTTATGAGCGACTCCGAACATCCTGTTACGCTAAAAAGCTACGTCCGCCTCTGCGCGTGCGTTTTCCTCGCGATCATTTGTGCGACGTCGGCAATGATTTACGCTTCGTTCCTGCCGCATTACGGCTGGCCGTTGAAGGTGACCATCATTCTCGCCATCGCCACGGTTAACGCCGGATTGATCGCCGGTTTTCTGATGCACTTATTCACGGAAAAAAAATTAGTTTTCACCGTGCTGGCGTTCACCGCTTTCTTTTTCGCCGGACTCATCGGTCTGACGATGTGGGCGATGAATGATTTCCCGCCAACTACCGCGATTCATTAACCCATAACCACCATGTCACTCAAAGCCTTCCATTTGATTTTTGTCACGCTGCTCACGGCGCTGTCGCTTGGTTGTGCTGCGTGGGCGTTCAACAACGCGCGCCCGTTCTGGGGAGCCATGGGAATTCTCACTGCCATCGGCGTGGTGATCTACGGCGTTTATTTTTTGAAGAAACTCAAAAAAATCAGCTACCTGTGAATTGCCTTCGCCCCATTTTGTTCGCCGGATTGTTCGCCTTGCTGGCGCCCAGTTCTACGTTCGCGTGTGCGACTTGCTACGGCGGCGACATTGATTCCCCGATGGCGGATGGTATGAATTGGGGCATCTTCACGCTGCTCGGCGTGGTAGGCGCGGTGGCCGGGAGCTTTTTGTTTTTACTCATCCACCTCATTCGCAAAAGCGAAGCCATGACGGCTGCCGCTGAAAAAAATCTTAATTCTTCTGACCTATGATTGAATGGTTTGCCCATAACGTTCTCGGCCTGCCCGAACTCGCCTCCTCCAACGGCAAAGCCGTGGACGAACTGATGGTTTACGTCCACTGGCTCATGCTCGCGCTGTTTGTCGGCTGGATTCTTTATTTTGGCTACGTGCTGTTTCGTTTCAAAGCCGCGCGCCATCCCAAAGCCAGCTACGAAGGTTCCAAGAGCAAATTGCCCAGCTACGTTGAGTTGGCCATTGTCGGTATCGAAGCTGTTTTATTGCTTGGTATCGCCATTCCGCTTTGGGGGAAAAATGTCAGCAAATTTCCCACACCCGACCAAGCCACCGTGGTGCAAATTGTCGCCCAGCAATACGCTTGGAATGCCCGTTATGCCGGAGCGGACGGCAAATTCGGCCAGCAATCCATGAATCTCGTCGCGGAAAATAACGTCTTCGGCGTGGATCCCGCTGATCCGGCGGGCAAAGATGATATTCAAATCCTGAACGAAATCCACGTTCCCGTGAATAAGCCCGTGCTGGTTTATTTGAGTTCCAAAGACGTCATCCACTCCGTCAAACTCGTCGCCATGCGCGTGACGCAAGACGCTATTCCCGGATTGCGCATTCCGTTCACCTTCACTCCGACCAAAGTGGGCCGGTTCCAGATCGAATGCGCCCAGCTCTGCGGCGGCGGACACGCGGCGATGGCCGGTGGCTTTGTCGTCGTGCAAACGCCCGAAGACTACGCTGCCTGGCTCCAGTCCAAATCCGGCTCCACCGGTGCGCAGAGCTTTGAATAAGCTCTCTCTGCTTCATGGCTGAACCGATTCGTCCCTTACCGCGTTCCGCGTGGCTCGGGTTTAGTTTTGCGTTCGGGTTGCTTGGCTTGACGCTTGTTTATGGCGTGCTGCAGAATTCCAAAAGTAAATCCAGCCCGCTGCCTATCATCAGCCAAGTCGCTGATTTTTCCCTGACCAACCAAAACGGCACGCTCAGCACGCTGGCCGACCTCACTAATCACGTCTGGGTCGCCGACATCATCTTCACTCGCTGCGGCGGGCCGTGTCCGCGCCTGACGATGCAGATGAAATCCTTGCAGGTAAAATTGCCCGCCAGCAGCCGCGCCAAACTGGTCACGCTCACGACCGATCCGGAATTCGACACGCCCGCCGTGCTGCAAAAATATAGTCAACGCGCCGAAGCCGACTCGAACCGTTGGACATTTCTCACCGGCACCAAAACGGAAATCGCCAAACTCGGCAGCGGTAGCTTGAAATTAAGCGCCACGCCGGTGAAACTCGAAGATCAGAAGAGCATTGATGACCTCTTCATTCACGGCACGATATTTGTGGTCGTGGATAAACACGCCCGAATGCGCGCCTATTTTGAAACCGGCGGTGAAGGCGTAGATTGGGTGAACGACGTTCAACCTCGTCTTCTAAAAACTGTCGCCGAATTGGAGAACGAACCATGACCTTTCATGATTTACCAGCGGTCAACGCCACCTTGAACGGCTTGAGCGCCATCTTGCTCACGCTGGGCTTCATCGCCATCAAACGCGGAAACAAAATCGCTCATCGTAACTGCATGATCTCGGCGTTCTGCACGTCGGCGATCTTTCTGGCGTGCTATCTCTACTACCATTTTCACGCAGGCCGCACGACGTTTCCCGCGAATTGGTTCCGCCCGATTTATCTCACGATTCTCCTGACGCACACCGTCCTCGCCGTCGCTATCGTGCCGATGATTCTAATAACACTGTGGCGCGCCAAGACCGAGCGCTTCGAGTTGCACAAAAAAATCGCTCGCTGGACGTGGCCGCTGTGGATGTATGTCTCGGTGACCGGCGTGGTGATCTACCTGCTGCTCTACCAAATCTTCCCGCAGAAATAATTTCCATGTGCACCAGCGTTTCCGTCGCGATTCATCCTAGCCAATTTCCGGAGGCGGTGCGGCGCGATTTGCTGACCTCGCTGCGCACGCGGCAGGTGAATCACAAATTTCACTACGATAGCGTCAAGCAAACTCAAAAATGGCTCGCGCTCCACGAAGCCCATTCGCCCGCGCGCTACGATGCGAATTGTCTGAAGACTTACGAGCGAGCGTTTGCGGAATCCATCTCGGCCATCAAAGCCCGACAGATTCACGTTGTGGGCCTCGGCTGCGGCGGTGGGCAGAAAGACGCGCAACTCATCCAGCAGCTTCAGGCGCTTGGTAAAAAAGTTTTTTACACGCCCAGCGACGTGAGCACGGCGATGACGCTGGTGGCGCGCGAAGCGATGTTGAAATTAATGCCCGCGCAACACATTTTCCCCTTCGTCTGCGATCTCGCGACGGCGAACGATTTGCCGACCGAATTATTTGCCCGCAGCCCGCAGTCTGCCGCGCGGTTGGTCACTTTTTTCGGAATGATTCCAAATTTTGAGCCGCGTCAGATTCTACCGAAACTCGCCGAACTATTGCGGCCGAATGATGCACTACTGTTCAGCGCAAATCTAGCGCCGGGCAAAAACTATGCGGCGGGCATGGAGAAAATTTTACCGCAATACGACAACCCGCTCACTCGCGACTGGCTCTTGGCGTTTCTTTTTGATCTCGGAGTGGCAGCGTCGGATGGCCAGTTCCATTTCAGTATTGAAACTGGCGGCTTGGGCTTGAAGCGATTTGTGGCCACCTTCAACTTCCGGCGGGCCCGCCAAATCACCGTCAGCGGTGAGACATTTTCTTTTGCGCGCGGCGAATCAATGCGCTTGTTTTTCTCTTATCGCTATACGCCTAAACGGGTGACCAAGCTGCTTGCTAATCATGGTTTCGAAGTTGGCGGGCAATGGATTACTACTTCGGAAGAAGAAGGCGTCTTCCTCTGCCGCAAAGGGTAAGCCTGCGGTCAAAAAACTTTCAATGTATCCAGCACGGCCTTCGTGCGCGGAACTTCATGGGTGCGATACAAATCTGTTTTCCCCAACGCCGCGAGCACAGCGAAGAAGGGTTCGGCGCTGCGAACTTCATCGCCGAAAAATTCAAACGCGTGCGGGAGGGCGTGGCAGATCGGGAAACCATATTCGCGCAGGCGGAAGGTGTTGAGGAAAACATTCATCTGGTGGCGCACGCGCACGGCGCTGTCTTGTAAATT
>CAIWFB010000051.1 GCA_903911825.1 uncultured Verrucomicrobia subdivision 3 bacterium | reverse complement strand
GGTTCAAAGTGAATATCCGATGCGCGATCCTGCACCGCTTGCTGAATCACGAGATTGACGAATTTGACGATGGGAACTTCGTTCGCGAGCGCTTCGGCAGCTTTGGCGTCATCGCCCGCCGCGCTGACTTCGCGCGCAATTTTTTTATCGTCACCGAGTTCCTTGAGAATTTCCGCGAAGCTTTCGTTTTCTTCCTGACCGTAAAGACGTTCGATGGCGCGCGCAATATCGCCGGGATCGGCCACGACGATTTGCACATCGCGCTTGGCCGTAAAATGAATTTCGTCCGCCTTGCCCGGATCGAGCGGTTCGGCCAGCGCCACTTGCAACACACCGTCGCTGCCGATGCCCACCGGGATGCATTTATACATCTGGGCAACTTTGGCCGGAATGATCTTGAGAATGTCCGCTGGAATTTCGCGGTCTTTGAGCGAAACCACTTCAGTGCCCAACGCGGTCGCCATGACATGCAAGATGTCATCCAACTTCATGATGCCAAAGTCTTGAAGAATCTGGATGGAAGGCGTGGCGTTCCGCTTCAGCTCGCCCACGACTTCTTCATACTGCAAGTCGTCGAGCATTCCCTGGCCGTGCAGCAGGGAGAGCAATGGATTATTGATTTCTTCGGACATGCTACGAAATTATTTTTTACCCTTATCCACCGCCTGCTCCAAATCTAATTCCTGCAATTTTTGCAGAATGGTGGTTGGGTCTTGGGATTTATTGATGACTTCTTCGCGGGCGATCATGCCCTTCACATATTTATCAATCAGCCACGAATCGAGCGTCACCATGCCGTATTTCATACCCGTCTGGATGTCGGACTGGATACGGAACGTTTTATTATCGCGGATCAACGCCGCGATGGACGGCGTGTTGATCATGATCTCAAACGCCGCGACGCGACCTGGCTTATCCACGCGGGGCAACAGAATCTGCGAAATGACCGCCTGCAACACTGTCGAAAGCTGGATGCGCACCATTTCCTGCTGCTGCATCGGAAACGCATTCGTCAAACGATCAATGGTCTTCGCCGCGCCCGTCGTGTGCAGCGTGCCGAAAACTAAGTGACCCGTTTCCGCCGCCGTGATGGCCGCTTCAATCGTTTCCAAATCGCGCATTTCACCGACCAGAATCATGTCCGGATCTTGCCGCAACGCACGGCGCAACGCCTCGGCGAAATTCGGCACGTCCACGTGCACTTCGCGCTGCGTGATGAGCGCTTTCTTGTGCTTGTGGTAATACTCGATCGGATCTTCAATCGTGATCAAGTGCACCTCTTCGCGCGTCTCGTTCACGATGTTCAACAGCGAGGCGAGCGTCGTAGATTTGCCGGAACCCGTCGGGCCGGTAACGAGAATCAAACCGCGCGGCTTGTGCAACAGTTCCTTCACCGATTCCGGCAAACCGATCTGCTCGAACGTGAGCATCTTGCTGGGAATCTGGCGGAGCACCATGCCGAAATTGCCTTTTTCCTTGAACACGGAAACACGGAAACGCGCAGCTTCACCGAAGGCAAACGCAAAGTCCGCGCCGCCGCGTTCACGCACGGCCTGAATGTGTTCTTCCGACGTGATGCTGCGCATCAATTCTTCCGAAGTTTCGGGCGTGAGCGCCGGGCCTTCGACGCGATGCAACGTGCCATGCACGCGAATCGTGGGCGAACAGCCCACGCGGGTGTGCAAATCGGAGGCACCTTCGGACACCATCAACTGCAACAAATCGGACATCGAGTAAGACATAAAAAATTAAGTATCGTCGCCCACGGTCGCGCGGATGACTTCGTCTGCCGTCGTCATGCCGGCCAGCACTTTGCGGATGCCGTCTTCGCGCAACGTGCGCATCCCCATTTCGCGGGCGCGGGCGCGCAACACATTCGTCGGCACTTGATCGTAAATCAATTTCCGCGCTTCATCATCCACCACGAAAATTTCAAAGATACCGAAACGGCCGCGATTACCAGTGTTGTTGCAGTTCTGGCAACCGCGACCTTTTTGCACGTTGCCGTTCTTCACGTCTTCGAGTTTCAGGCCGAGGGCGCGCATTTCCGCTTCGCTCGGTTGATAGGGCGCGGCGCATTTGGGACAGATTTTGCGGACAAGCCGTTGCGCCATGAGACAGCGCGTGGACGAAGCGACCAAGAACGGTTTCACACCGATGTCCACGAGACGCGTCACCGCGCCAGGCGCGTCATTCGTGTGCAGTGTGGAGAAAACTAAATGCCCGGTGAGCGAGGCGTTGATAGCGATGGACGCCGTGGTGATGTCGCGAATTTCCCCGATCATCACGATGTTCGGCGCCTGACGCAGAATCGCGCGCAACGCCGTCGCAAACGTGAACCCGACTTGCTCGTGGACTTGCACCTGATTGATACCCGCCAAAACATATTCCACCGGGTCCTCGACCGTGATGATTTTGCGGTCAGGGCGATTGATGAAATTCAAACACGAATACAGCGTCGTCGTCTTGCCGGAACCCGTCGGGCCGGTGACGAGCAAAATGCCGTCAGGCAACGCGATGATGCGCTCGAACGTCTGCTGATCGTCCAATAAAAATCCTAACTGCGGCAGACCGAGGCGCAGACCCTCTTTGTCCAAAATACGCATCACGATACTTTCGCCGTGATTCGTGGGGAGACAGGAAACGCGCAAATCAATCACCTTGTTACCGACCTTGGATTGAATACGACCGTCTTGGGGAATGCGATGTTCCGAGATGATCATGCCCGCCTGAATTTTCAGCCGCGCGATCACCGGCGCTTGCAACCGTTTCGGCGGCGACTTCACTTCCGTCATCATCCCGTCAATGCGGTAGCGCAGGCGAAAACGTTTCTCCAACGGCTCCAGATGAATATCCGAAGCGCGCAATTTGAACGCGTCGAAAATAATCTGATTCACCAAACGGATCAGCGGCGCGTCCGCCTCGATCTCGCCGCCATCCTCCACCCCGACTTCAACGTGATCTTGCGTGAGTTCCTGGATCACGTCTTTGAAGACACCCGCATCCATGGACTTCTTCTCGCCGCCGTAATACTTCGTGAGCGCCGCCTCAATGTCCGGCTCCGACGCCACGCGCGGTTCGATTTCCGAATGCAGCAGATGCGTCAGCGAATCAATCGTGTTGAGGTCCGACGGGTCAGCGATGGCGATACCAATCTTGCCATCGCTCTTGAAAACGGGGATGACGCGATACTTCTTAGCGATGTCGCGCGGGACAATGGAGATGACGTCGTCCTCGATTTTTAAGTTGGTGAGGTGCACCACTTCTGCGCCGAACTGCGCGGCCTTCGCCTGCGTCACATCACCCGGGCGGATGATTTTGTTCGCCACCAATAAGTCCACCACGCCCACGCCAGCGGCGTGCGCCTCTTCTCGGGACTTAGCCACTTGCCCGGCGTCCGTGAAGCCGAGGTCAACCAGCAGGTCCAATAAATAATCGTCTTTTTCTGCCACGAGATTTTAAAGCGCAGTGCCTTTACTATTGAATTCAAGGCATCTGCGACGCAAAAAGGTTTCACTTGCGCCCGCAAAAGTCAATGCGGAGTAACGGTTGCCGCCGAAAAAGGCAAAGCGGCAGCTTTGCCCTGCCCGCTCTTGGTAGAGCGGGGCTGCTGCGTCGCCAACAAATCTTGGCTACACGCGCGGCGCTGGCTCAACTGCGGAGCAGTGTTTCGAAAGTAGCCCACGGTGCGAACCTTGGGAATTGCGCGGCGAATAGATTTTCCGCCCCGACTGGGGCGGACGAACGCGCGGGGTTTTCTTTCGCCTCCTTCGCGCTTTTCGCGCGGCCACCTTGGCTTTCCCGTTTCCCAAGATTGCCCCCGCCGCCTAAATCTGTTACCAACTGCGCGTGTCCAGCCCCAGCCTGTTGCTCCTCATCCCGGCTTATAACGAAGAAGCGCGCATCGAACCGGTGTTGCGCGAATACGCCACTTTTTTCGCGCAGAATTACACTGGCAAATTCCAACTCGTGGTGGTGCTGAATG
>CAIWFB010000050.1 GCA_903911825.1 uncultured Verrucomicrobia subdivision 3 bacterium | reverse complement strand
TCCACTTCGCTGGCCAGAATGGAGGCATCGCTCACGCCCAAAATCGGGGGTGAATCAAAGAAGATGAAGTCGTAGCGCTGTTTGAGCTCGGCGATCATTTCCTTCATCTGGGCAGAACCGAGAATACCCATGGAGCTATTGGGCAATTTACCGCTGGCCATGAAATCCAAGTTCGGCACCTGCGTGGTCTGCACGACTTCGGGCACGGTGTTTTGCTTGAGGAGATAGTTGGTCAACCCAAGATTGTTCGTCACCTTAAATAATTTGTGCAACGTCGGACGGCGCAAATCGGAGTCCACAATCAACACGCGGTTACCCGCTTGGGCAAAGACCGTCGCCAAGTTAATCGTGGTGGTCGATTTACCTTCACCCGCGCCGGCACTGACGACGACGATGGTGTTAAGTTTCTCGTCTTTACGCGAGAAGAGCAGGTTCGTTCGCAACACCCGATACGCTTCGGCGTGTTTACTTTCGGCACCGTCTTCGAGCAGATAGCCAATGTTTTGGGGAATAACGCCGAGCACGGGCGCTTGAAAGGTGCGTTCCACGTCATCAATGGTCTTAACGCTGGTATCGAGGTATTCAATGAAGAATGCCAAGCCGACGCCCATAATCAGACCGAAAATCAAACCAAGCGTGATGTTAAGCGTCTTGTTGGGTTTGACCGGAGCTTTGCCAGGTTCTGCTTTGTCCGTGACTTGAACCATCTGGGTCTTGGGGATTTCCAACTCCATTTGCTGCATGGAAATTTTGGAATAAAGGAGTTTATGCAGCTCTAACATCTGTTCCAGCTTGCGCTTTTCATCGTAGTAGGGCTGGTTTTTTGTGGCTTCAGACTGATCATCCGCTTTGGCCTGCTCCACTTTTTGAATGAATAAATCCAGAGCGGCTTTCTTGGAATTCACCTGCGTATCAAGAGCCACCAAAATGCCCGCTACCCGATCATTAATCTGCGAATCCAACGCCTGAATCAACGATTCAACCCGCGTCGCATTGATGTTATTCGTCGCATAATCAATAATCAGAGAAGCATATTTACGTTTTGCTTCATGATATTGATCCAGCAAACCGCCCAACGCACTATCCGAGGTGATCGTCGGCAAGACATCGCGCAGCATCATTTTATTGGTCTGCGCAATCGCCCGAAATTGCTCCAATTGCATAGCCTGTTCTTTGTAGATTTTTTCACCCTCCAGAACATTATCGCGATAGCGCTGCAGTTGCGCTTCAGAAAACGACTCTCTAGGACCAGTAGCGCTGTCGTTGTGGATCCCCAAATCACGGCGCAAGGTGTCTAAATGTTCCTGAACCTGGACAATCTGATTAGACTCAGTCAGATATTGATCTTGAAAGATTTCCAAGCCCTTTTTATCCGCTTGGGTGCGTAACTGAGTGCGATAAGTTTTGTAGGCTTCGGCGATGGTATTAGCCAAGACGGCGGCTTCATTTTTATCATCGCTATAAACCGTGATATTGATCAGCTTGGTATTTCTCACTGGCGACAACGACATCCGCCCCTTCAAAATTTCTAACGTCTCCGTTGATTTTAGCGTCTCGCCATTGAAGTATTTTTTCCCCCACTCCGTATTCAAGTTTAACTGAGCGATAACATTGCTCAAAACCAACTGCGATTGGATGATTTCAAAGGTGGTTTGGATAAAATAGGGTTCATAAGCAGCCTGATTGACCTGCATCAAACTACCACCAGAAATATCAGCGGCGTCGCTCTCCACCTTAACCTTGCAAGTGCTGGCAAACGATTCCGGCAGGATGAAGGTGACCGCCGTGGCGATGATCGCCGTAATCAAAAAGACGGTGATAATGATCGCCTTACGAATGCGAATCACGCGCCAATAATCCAAAAAGTGCAACCGAGCTTCTGGGGCTGGGGCGGGATTTGAATTCGAGTTTGTCAGTTGTTCCATATCTTAAAAAAATAAGGGAGCCAGCGTTAGACCGGGCTCCCTTGCGTTGTGTTCAAACCATGGTGCCTTCAAATACTAAATCAGTAATTGGCACCGAAACCGAGGTAAACACGGTTGCGTTGATAGCTGCGTCCCTGCAGTTTTGATTGCAAATCATCGAAGTTATAACCAACTTCTGTGGAAAAGTGCTGGCTGATCTGATAGTGCAGGTTGACCCCGACCCCAAAAGTTTGATCCGATTCGCTGTCGTTATTTCCACCCTGAAAACTGGAGATTTGGTAACGACCGATGATGGTGCCAATCAAGTCCTGCGTAAACTTATGGTTGATGGAGCTATAAATCACCGTGCTCTCCTGATACTGAGTGATTTTACCGGTCTGATCATTCGGCTGCACCACATCCGTAGCGTTCAAATCATGGGTCACACCTAGTTGAACATAGCTACCCGGAATGTAAGTGTAGCTGATGGACATATCAGCATAAGGAGCGATCGAGGTGCTGTGTTGCAGCGGGTCATTGTAGCTATCAGTAAAAGATGCACCTACGCGTGCTGTGCCACTAATATTAGCGGTGAACTGATGGGAGGCACCTACATAACCATAGTGGGACATGCTATCACGCGAATCACTGCGATAAACGAGAGAACGTGAATCCAAATTTGTATCCAAGTAATTGAATACCGCTATATCTTCATTGCCGGTGTAAGTTGACAGACCAAAATTATAACCAAGAAATAAAACCGTTTCTGGTTGGAGCGTCCAGTTTAGGTCAAAGCCAACGTTCTGCTCTATGCGATTTAATAAGCCAGCCAAGCTAGCGCCGCGACCACCATTGATGGAATAATAATTACCTAGAAAGCCACTATTAAAGCCGGGTGTGGACGGAGAAAAACCTGCGCCGGTCGCAAATGCGGCGGGATCTGCTGACGCTACGCCACCTTTGTTCTGATAATCAAAAAAGCTATTACCGTAGCGAAGCGTGGTGCTAAATTGACGGGTCCATTCAGTATCAAGCGAAATATGCGCATGGTTAGCGATGTTATTTCCCTCGACACGATACTGCTGGGAGGTCTGAGAATTTAGCAGTTCAGGCTCCTGACCAACCGCGAACGTGTCTGTGACATTAACTTTCCAGCGTTCGTTAAAAGCGTGATCCAACCAAAATTCCACCTGATGCGTCTGATCAAAAGCCTTGGCCCCAATATCCTGACGGTCTTGATAGTAATAAAAACCGTAGGTGTAACGGAAGCCGATGTCAGTCTGTTGAAAAGGTAAATTGAGTGAGACACTGGGAGAAACTTCCCAACCAAAGCTGCCCTTTTTCTGGGTGCCAATGGCATAATTGTCGTCGTAGAAACCACGCAAAGTGCCTGATACACTCCACGCCTTGGGGGAAATGATGTCAGAACCGTCGGCAAAGACGTTCTGAATTCCGGCGGCACTCACCGCCACCAACCCAGCAGACACAATTATTTTTTTCATGTTTTCGGAGATTAGACCATTGCCTCTCCTTGCTATTCAAAAAAAGTACGCACAGTCGGTTGCTACAATCAAAAAACTACCAATCGCGCGAGCTTGCCGTCAAAGCTTTTTTCCATTTTTTATTCACATTTAGCTCAGATTAAGCCAATGGATTTAATCTGTTTATGAGGATGATTTGTCACCTGAACGACACAATTGCGACCCCAGTGTTTTTAAGGGGAGAGTATTGATGATGTCGGCGGCTTCCAGCCAACCCTTTCTAGCGATTCCTGCACCTAATCGCAGGAAACCGGCATGCGCATTCCGGTGGGCGTCGGGATTAATGACACATTTGACGCCACGGCTCTTGGCATATGGCCAGTGCCGCCAATCCAAATCCATGCGGTAAGGATTACAATTCAGTTCAATCCATGTGCCCGTAGCGGCGCAGGCATCAATCACCGCTGGCACATTCACGGGATACGGCTCGCGTTCCAAGAGTAAGCGCCCCGTGAGATGGCCCAAAATATGGACATGCGGATTTTTCGCCGCGCGAATGAGGCGCTTGGTATTTTCCGATTCGTCGCTCGAAGGAACGTGTAGACTCGCTACCACCACGTCCAATTCCGCCAGCACATCATCGTCAAAATCCAACTTATCCTTCAAAATATCCACTTCGCTCCCCGTCAATAGCCGAAAATCCCGCCCCGCATCCGCAAATTTCCGATTCAACGCGCCGATTTCTTGAATTTGCTGCCGCAAACGCGCGGCATCCAGACCATTCGCTTGATATGACGCCTTAGAATGATCCGTGATCGCCCAGTATTGCAGCCCCAAGTCGTCCATGAACTCGGCGATTTCTTCCAACGTATTTTTGCCGTCGCTCCAGTTTGAGTGATTGTGCAAAGCGCCCTTCAAATCTGACCATTCCACGAGTTTCGGCAATTCATTCTTCTCGCCCGCCGCAAATTCGCCGTGATCTTCGCGCAATTCCGGTGGCACAAATGCTAGGTCCAGTTTCGCAAAAATGTCCTCTTCGGTTTTGCAGGCCACCAAAAGTTTGGCGTCGCGCGTTTCCTCCTTGGACTTGAATAGGCCATATTCATTTAGCCGCAGGCCACGCTGAATCGCGCGTTGGCGCATCGCGATGTTGTGCTCTTTACTGCCCGTGAAATACGCCAGCGCAAAGGGAAATTCCGCATCCGTCACCACGCGCAAATCGCCCTGAATACCGCCTTCCAAAATCACACTCGCCTTAGTTTCGCCTTTTGCCAGCACCTTGACTATGCCCGGTTGTGACACAAAAAATTCAATCACCGCCGCCGGATTTTTTGACGACGCCAGAAAATCAATATCGCCGATGACTTCTTTGAACCGCCGCAAGCTGCCCGCCGTGCTGCACCGGATCACATCCGGCTGCGACCGCAGATTCTCCAGGATCGGCTCTGCCGCCAGCCACGCAGCGTTGATGCGATGTTTACTCGCATAAGTGCGCTTCAGCGTGATGCCCTCCAAAATATTCGCCTGCGTTTTTTCGCCAAAACCCGCGAGTTCCGCCACTTTACCGGCGGTGCAAGCAGCTTCCAATTTCTCAATCGAATCCACGCCCAACTGCTTATTCATCGCCTGAATTTTCTTCGGGCCCAGGCCGGAAATTTCCAACATCTCAATCAATCCCGGCGGAATCGACGCCTTCAAATCATCGTAATATTTCAATTTCCCCGTCTCCACCAACTCCGTAATTTTCTGCTCCAGCGCCTCGCCGATACCTTTGACTTCGCCCAGCCGCTTTTCCGCCACCAACAATGCCAACGGTTCCGTCAAACCCTCAATCGTCCGCGCGCCGTTCGCATAAGCCCGCGTCTTGAACGGATTTTCACCCTTCAATTCCAACAGCACGCCTATCTCCACCAAAATCTCGGCAACTTTATCTTTGTCCATGCGCCAAATATAGGTTCAAGGTGCGGAGTTCAAAGTTCAAAGTTGTCTGCACCGCGTTTTCACCGCATGCTCAAATTGATGGACAAACTTTTCATCCGGCCCTTGCAAAATGCCGCTGAAGCCCGCCTCTGCGCCGACTTCATGGCTGCCTCCGAGCCGTGGCTGACCCTGAATTTTAGCGCCGAACAGATTTTTCAGCGCCTGTCTAATCCGCAGCGCGACGTTTATGTGGCCGAAATGGAAAACCAAGTCGTCGGCGCGCTCGTCTTGCATCTCGACGGCGTGCTGAACGGCTACCTCCAACTCCTCGCCATCCACCCCGACCAGCGCGGCAGCGGATTAGGCGCGCAACTTTTGGCTTTCGCCGAAGAACGGATTTTTCAGCAAAGCCCGAATGCGTTTCTCTGCGTCTCCGACTTCAACCTCCGCGCGCAAAAATTCTACGAACACCACGGCTACCAGCGCATTGGCGAGCTGTCTGACTTTTTGGTGCAAGGTCGGTCGGAAATTTTGCTCCGCAAAACCAAAGGCCCACTGCGCTCCTTCCATCCGGTGATTTTAAACCACTAATCCTGACTAATCTCCGCTGATAAGAATTATCCGCGAATAGCTTTCTGATTAGCGAAAATTAGCCAGGATTAGCGGTTAAAAACTTTGCGCCTTTGCCTCACTGCGCCTTTGCGTTATTTTTTGACCGCTTAAAAATGACCAAACGAAAACAATTTCCCATCGCCCTAACCATTGCCGGTTCTGACAGCGGCGGCGGCGCGGGCATTCAGGCCGACCTGAAAACCTTTGCCGCGCTCGGCGTTCACGGCACCAGCGCCGTCGCCTGCCTGACCGCGCAAAATCCCCGCCGGGTGCTCGCTGTGGAAGCCTGCTCGCCCAAAATACTTCAGCAGCAGATTGAAGCTGTATATGAAGAACTAAAGCCTGACGCAGTAAAAACGGGAATGCTCTTCTCGGCCAAAAACATTTACGTGGTCGTCAGTTTTTTTCAGAACTCAACATTCAAAACTAAAAACTTAAAACTCATCGTCGATCCCGTAATGGTTTCCACCAGCGGAGCGCGCTTACTGGCTCCCGCCGCAGAGAAAGTGATGCTCCAGAAATTGCTCCCCATCGCTACGCTCACCACGCCCAATCTGGACGAAGCGGAAATTCTCGCAGGCATGAAAATTTCCACTCCGGAAGATTTGCGCACCGCCGCGCGGGAGATTTACTCACGCTACGGCTGCGCGGCGTTGGTGAAGGGTGGCCACTTAAAAAATTCCCGCGAGGCGATTGATATTTTCTTCGACGGCGAAACCGAACTCATTCTCGCCGCACCGTTCGTGAAAGGCGTTTCCACGCACGGCACGGGCTGCACATATTCGGCGGCGATTTGCGCGGCGTTAGCGTTGGGTCATGGCTTGCCGCACGCGGTGGAGATCGGGAAAAATTTTATTACGGACGCCATTTCAGAAAGCTATCGCATCGGCAAACATTTCGCGCTGAATCCGCTGGCCGGACAACTCAAAAATGCGGCCGCCGCAACCGGAAAAACTGCTGCGCATTCGTCGTGCTCAACCGGATGTTGCTCTGACCATTCGTAAAAATTACCTCCGGCACGCCATTGGTTTGCCAAGCACCGGCGAGCAGATTCGTGCGCGCCTCTACTAAAAATCCCGCCGGATAAATTGGCCACCCCAAGCCAGAATTGGTGCCCGCGCTGACCGTCAACAACGGTGGGGCGACAAATTCAAACGCCAGCGCATACGCTTCGCTGTTGCTCACCGTGCCGAGGCCGCCGCGTTTCAAAACCTGCAAATCGTAGCGGCCCTGCGCCAGATTAGTGACGTAAAGATGTTCGACATTGTCCACGAGGCTGGTGCTGCACATCACGAGATTACTGTTGGCACAGTTGTAGAGAAATAGGTTGAGATCATTGATACTAGCAGGGCTAATCAAATAGGTCGCGTTGTAATGCCGATTCCAAGTCAACGTGGCCGTGGCGAGAAATTTTTGTCCGGCCACGCTGTTCGTGACGTTGAAATAATAGTGGTTCACCCCGTCATTCGGCACGCTGCTGGAATTAGTATTAAAATCCCAACCACTCAAGACGCTCACGGTGCCAGTCGCGCCCGTCGGCGGATGCGCGGCGCCCGTGGAAACGGACACGGAAACCGTGTAGCCATGCTTGCCACCGGCAAGTTGCTGGTAAGTATTTAGCACATTCACCACGCCAGCACCGTAGCGCGCATCCAGCGGGGTGGCCGCACCATTCGTCCAGTTCAACGGCTTCACGGCACCATTTAATAGCAACGCTTTCAGCACGCGAATGTCGGCGGCGGCATTCGTGTCACTGCCGCCATCGCCACGTAACCCGGCTTGCAATAGCAGCGCCGCCGTCCCCGCGATTTGCGGCGTGGAAAAACTGGTATAATCCGCCGGCGCAGTGATATCGGGCTTGCAACGACCATTGTCCACCGTCGGCCCGATACTAGAACTGCCCCCATACGGCGGCAGGGCAAAGGCGGCCACGCCGATGGAATTGTAAGCTGTTCCCGGCGGACTGACTGAACCGCCATTGTTGACAGCGGAAATGAACAGGGTGTGGTTTTGCTCCGCGTAGTTGTCGTATTCCGAATCCACTTGTTGCTGATCGGCCACGGAAATCTGATTGGCCGGGGTGGGCAAGTTGGTCACGACATTTCCGAACGTGAAACTTTGATTCACAATCGCATCGCCAATGGCGGTGAGACTCGGTAAGCCAATGTAGTTCGTATAAAAATAATTAGCGTCGAAATTATCCACGTGCGCGAGATTCGTCGCTACCCCAAAAAAAATGGGACTGTAAAAAGTGTTACCCACATCTTTCGCGTGCCCCGAATAGCCGCCGACGAGGTTGGGGAAATTCGTATCCGTGCCGGCTGCCGAAATATAGGTAAAGAGACTTTGCGGCTGCCCAATGAAATTTGGGTTCACCTCAAAATTGGTGTCGTTCTGACCGGACGCCTCGGGCTGCGCCACGCGAATGCCCCGTCCGTCGAGGTTGGTCGTGATCGCACGCAAGGCGCTGACGCCGATCACATCCAACGTCGCCCCGCCGTGCGCGGTTAAGCTGTTCCAGAACGTCACCAGCACCAGGCAATGCCAAAAATGTTTTATCATCGGAACTGGCCGAAGCATAAGCCATCCCCGCTAAAATTCCAGCTCACTGGCGACTCAATCGGAAAATTTGAGTGCCCTCAGTTGGCGAAACTACCGCGCAATTTTCATTATTGGTGACTAGCACGGTTACATTTGTCAGCGGCGTCCAAACCAAAGGCGGCACCAGATTGGTCGCCATCTGCAACGTAAAGCCTGTCGGATAAACCGGCCATGTCAGCACTAGACCATTGGCTGAGGGCGCGACCTTGAGCGGCATTGAGAAAAATTCAAACGCCAACGCATACGGCTCAGTGGCGCTGATCATAGTGCCCCCATTTTTTACAACTTGCAGATCGTAACGCCCAGGCATCAGCCGGGGCAGATAGAGATGTTCTACGTTGTCCACCAAACTCGCGCTGACCGCCACACACGCGCCGGAATCGGCCTCATACAGATATAGATCCAGATTGTTGATACCCGTTTTACGCAAATGGCGGTTCCACACCAACGTCGCCGTAGCCGTGAAGGTGGCTTCGGCAATCCCATTAGTAACATTGAAGAAATAATGGCTCACGCCGTTGCTCCCCGCGACGCTTGAGTTGGTATTGTAATCCCAACCGCTCAAGGCATTGATGGGATTCGCGCTTCCCGCCACGCCATGCGCACTATTCGTGGCCGTAAAAAACATCGCACTCGGATTTTTTTTCCCGGCGGTCAATTGGCGATAGGAATTGAAGACGTTCACCACGCCCGCACCGTAGCGTTTATCCAAAGGCGATGGAAATTGGTTCGTCCAACCCGCCGGCTTGATAGCGCCGTTTAGGAGCAACGCCTTGGTCACGCGCAGATCCGCCGCCGCATTCGTGTCACCACCATCGCCGCGCACGGCGGCTTGCCGCAACAACGCCGCCGCCCCCGTGACGAGTGGGGTGGAATAGCTCGTCGAACTGCCGGGAGCCGTCAAATCTGGTTTGGCCCGTCCATTATCAATCGTTGGCCCCACGCTGGAGCTCCCGTTGTAAGCACCCACCGCCAAACCATTGTAGCTAGTGGCGGGCGGACTGACGGTGCCACCATTGTTCGCTGCCGAAATGAAGAGCGTATTATATTGCGAAGCGTAGTTATCATAATTCCAATCAATCGTCTGCTGCGCACTCGCCGAAACATTTCCAAAAGTGAAGCTCTGATTGGCCAGCGGGTTGTTAAAATTAGTCGCCAACTGCGAAACAATTGAACTGTAAAAATAACTCGCCTCGCAATTATCCAAACGAAGACTACCCGGTGCCAGCGCGTGAAAATTTTTTGCCACCGCGCCCGCGTGACTAGAACTTCCGCCCAGCGTATTGGGAAATTGATTCGTGGAACCACCACTGGCCGAATACGTGAAGACTTCGTTTTGCTGACCGAGCACAGTGGGATTCACCTGCCAATTGGTCGCTGCCGACTCCCCCGCTTCCGGCTGCAGCACCGCCACACCCGCGCCATCAAGGTTGGTCACCAAGGATTGGATCAACGCCCCGCCAATCACCTCAAGATCACCCGCCCGCAGAGTTCCTGAAGTCGGCCAAAAGCCCACCAAAACAACCAGCCATATTCGCGCTAAAACGACGCATTTCACCGACTGTTTTTCGGAAGAAAAACCGAAGACTGAAGCCCGCGCAGCGAATTATTTGAAACAATTTTTGGCTCAGGAAAACCTTGCCGCTTTCGGAAAAAAAATCCGTAAATTAGGGAACTTTTTGCTCCCCGATTTCAGAAAAAGGAAAAGGCTGCCGCCAATTTTATAGACAGAAATGTCCTGAATTCAAATCCGCTTCTTCGTCGAAAAATCCTGTTTAATTTTGCCCCTTGCGATATTTTTATGCCCGATGTCCGAAACGCTCCTCGTCAACGAAATCTATCTCAGCCTGCAAGGGGAAAGCACTTTTGCTGGGCTCCCGTGTATTTTTATCCGTCTCACGGGCTGCGACCTCCGCTGTTCTTTCTGCGACACCGCCTACGCTTTTACGGAAGGCAAAAAACAGACGCTCACGGACATTCTCGCGGAAGTGAAACGACAAGCCGCATCGTTCGGGGATTTCAAATCTCAAATCTCAAATCTCAAATTGCCCCTCGTCGAACTCACCGGCGGCGAACCGTTGCTCCAGAAAAATTCGCTACCGCTCATGCAGCAGCTGTGCGATGCGGGCTTCACCGTGCTCATCGAAACCAGCGGCGCGCACGACGTTTCTAAGATTGATCCGCGTGTGCATCGCATCGTGGATCTGAAATGCCCCACCAGCGGTGAAGTCGCCCGCAACCGTTTTGAAAATCTCCCACACCTGAAAGCCACGGACGAAATCAAATTCGTCATCGGCACGCAGGAAGATTACGACTGGGCCAAGCAGCAGATTGCCACGCACAAGCTCGACGCCATCTGCCCGCTCCTGTTTTCGTGGGTGCATCCGCTCACTCCGGAGCAGCAGAATAAAGTGCTCAAAAAAGTTCCCGCCGGACTCACGCCCATTTCACGCGTTGAACTGGTGGAAAAAATTATCGCCGATGCTTTGCCCGTGCGCTTTCAGATCCAGCAACACAAAGTCATCTGGCCGCCGGAACAACGCGGAGTTTGAAACCATAGATGCACACAGATCATCAAAGATTCAGGTTCGCAACGGATGGAAATTTTCCCCATCTGTGTGAATCTTTGTCCATCCGTGGCTAAAAATGAAAACCCAGAAAATCATTACCCAGCTGCGCATCTTCGAGTCGCGGAACATCACGTTCCTCGATCCCGATGGCTCGTGGCCGATTGTTTGGGAACGCGCCCAAGGCGTTCACGTCTGGGATGCGGAAGGCAAAAAATATTTAGATCTCACCGCCGCCTTCGGCGTCGCCGCCGCTGGCCATGCGAACCCAAACGTCGTTCGCGCCGGCCAAAAGCAGATGGCAAAACTACTGCACGCGATGGGCGATGTGCATCCGCACGCACTCAAAGCGCAGCTTGCCTGCGAATTGAGCCGCCTCACCTTCGGACGTTGGGGCAAAAAAACTGGCAAAGTTATCTTCTCCAACTCCGGCTTTGAAGCCGTCGAATCCGCGCTCAAGACCGCCATGCTCGCAACCGGCAAGCGCGGCGTCATCGCTTTCGAGGGCGCGTATCACGGCCTAGGCTACGGTGCGTTAAACGCCACACATCGTGAACATTTTCGCCGCCCGTTCAAATCCCAACTGCGCGAGTTCGGTAACTTTGTAAAATATCCCACGCAAACTGAAGAGCTTGCCCAGACCGAAAAAGCCATCCGCCAACTTTTCCGCCGCGAAAAAATTGGCGCGATTCTCCTCGAACCCATTCAAGCGCGCGGCGGCACCAATATTCCGCCCCTAGAATTTCTCCCCCTGCTCCGCCAGCTTTGCGATGAACACGGCGCGTTATTGATTCTCGATGAGATTTACACCGGCTTCGGGCGCACTGGCAAATGGTTCGCCTGCGAACACAGCGGGGTGACACCGGATTTAATTTGTCTCGGCAAAGCGCTCACCGGCGGCTTACCGTTGTCCGCCTGCGTGGGTCGAGCCGATTTGATGGATGCCGCATGGCCCATCTCGAACGGCGAAGCCATCCACACCAGCACCTTTCTCGGCCATCCCGTCGGCTGCGCGATGGCGCTGGCGCAAATCGCGGAAATTCGCCGCCTCAAACTGTGCGAACGGAGTGCGACGCTTGGAAAATTTTTACTGAACGAGCTTGGCTCAATCAACAATTCAAAATTAAAAAATAAAAACTCCAATCGCGGCTGCGGCCTGATGGTCGGCGTAGAACTCACCTTGCCCAACGGCCAGCCCGCCACCGAAGTTGCCCTTAAAGCCATCAAACAATTGCTCCACCTCGGCTACATTTTTTTACCCGAAGGCGAACACGGCAACATCATCAGCTTCACGCCGCCGCTGACCATCACCAAAGCCCAACTAACCCACGCGGTCACCGCGTTGAAAAAAGTTTTAACCACAGATTAACCCAGATGCACACAGTGAAATTCCACAATAAAGACCACCAGTTTTCCCATCTGTGTTTATCTGTGTCCATCTGTGGCTAAATTTCCCCCCATGAATCTCACCCAAATGCGCGAACTGCTGGCCAAGCGCGACATCCAGCTCACCAAATCGCTCGGCCAGAATTTTCTGCACGATGGCAACCAACTCCGGCGCATCGTCGACGCTGCACAGCTCGCGCCCACCGACAAAGTGCTCGAAGTCGGACCCGGACTGGGGCCGCTCACCGAATTGCTTTTGGACAAAGCCGATGAAGTGCTCGCTGTCGAACTTGATGGCCGCCTCGTGGAATTTCTGGCGCAACGTTTCGGCGCGCAGGAACAGTCCGCCGAATTACTTACCCCCGCGTTGGCTGGCCAACTGACCAAAGCTCCCGCCGCCAACGAGCGCGGCGCGTTTCATTTGCTCCACGATGACGCACTCTCTTTTCTCAAACGCGAACAGCGCGATTGGAGCGATTGGAAACTCGTCGCCAACCTGCCCTACTCCGTCGCCTCGCCGCTGCTGGTGGAACTTGCCACTGGCGTGCGCGCGCCGAAGATGATTGTCGCCACACTGCAACTCGAAGTCGCCAAACGCTTGATGGCCAAGGCGGATGACGATGATTACGGCTTGCTCACGCTGCTCGTGCAAATTGATTTCAAGCCGCGCGAATGGTTCAAGATTCCGCCGGAATGTTTTTTCCCCTCGCCCGACGTGGACTCCGCGTGCGTGTGCCTCGTGCGCCGCGCGACGCCGCTGCTGCCAGAAACGCTCAGGCCCGCCTTCAAAAAAATCGTCAAGCGCGGCTTCTCGCAACGCCGCAAGATGATGATGAAATTGCTCAAACAAGATTGGGCCGCCGACAAGCTGGCGGCGGCGTTTGCAGAACTAAATATCTCGCCAATGGAACGTGCGGAAAAATTGAGTCTGGAACAGTTCGTGGCTTTGACGAAAGTTCTGGGCGAGAAATAATATGAGCGAAGAAATCTTCGATGTCGTCAATGAACGCGATGAAGTAATCGGTCAAGCGCCGCGCAAGGAAGTCCATGCACGCGGGTTGTGGCATCGCGCGATTCATGTGCTGGTGTTCAACGCGCGCGGCGAGGTATTTCTCCAGAAGCGCTCCATGAAGAAGGATGTCGCGGCTGGCAAATGGGATTCGTCGTCGAGCGGCCACTTGGACACGGGCGAGGCTTATGATGCCTGCGCGGTGCGCGAAGTGCGCGAGGAGATCAGCCTGCACCTGACGCAAACGCCGCAGCGGCTCTTCAAAATTGAGGCTTGCGCGGATACGGGCTGGGAATTTTGCTGGATCTATCGTGCGTCCAGCGAAGGCCCTTTCGTCTTGCATCCCGAGGAAATCGAAACGGGCGGGTGGTTCTCGCCGGAAGCGGTGACCAAATGGGTTCAGGAAAAGCCGGAAGATTTCGCGAGTTGCTTTGTGTTGCTGTGGGGAATTTATTTAACCACAGATGGACACAGATAAACACGGATGCAGAATCTGTGAGCACGGGA
This sequence comes from uncultured Verrucomicrobia subdivision 3 bacterium, assembly GCA_903911825.1. GTDB lineage: Bacteria > Verrucomicrobiota > Verrucomicrobiia > Limisphaerales > UBA11358 > UBA11358. The sequence continues at coordinate 49,444 of CAIWFB010000050.1, read as the reverse complement.
GCTTCCCTTTTTATCTGTGTGCATATGTGCCCCTCCGTGGTTAAAACTTCCCGCCTTTACTTGGCGCAAAAATGAAGTAGTTATTTTGCCATGCAAAATTCGATTATTCCGTATCCCACCGTCATCGAGCAGACGGCGCGCGGCGAGCGCCAGTTCGACATTTTTTCGCGGCTGTTGGTTGACCGCATTATTTTTCTCGGCACGCCAGTAGACGACGGTATCGCCAACGTTATTGTCGCGCAGCTCCTGTTTTTGCAGATGACCGACCCGAAGAAGGACGTGCATTTCTACATCAATTCGCCTGGTGGCAGCGTGTCGGCGGGGCTCGCGATTTACGACACGATGCAATACATGACCTGCGACATTAACACATACTGCATCGGTCAGGCGGCGAGCATGGGCGCGGTGCTGTTATGCGCGGGCACGAAGGGAAAACGTTTTGCGCTGCCGCACTCGAACATCATGATTCATCAAGTGCTCGGCGGTGCGGAAGGTCAGGCGAGTGATGTGGAAATTCGTGTGAAACACATGCTCAAGTTAAAGAATACGTTGAACGGCATTCTCTCCAAGCACACGGGCCAGACGATTGAACAGGTCGAGAAGGATTGCGACCGCGATAATTTCATGAGCGCGGAAGAAGCCAAGAAATACGGCCTCGTGGACTTGGTCGTGCAGTCGCGCAAAGAAATTCCGGGCGCAGAAAAAGCTTGAGCCCCACGCAGCTTTCCCAACCGGCGGATTCGCAAACCAAGCGTTTCCGCCGGTATTTTCTTTATTCGTGGCTCACGAATCCCGACGCGCACCGCAACTATCTGCGGAGGGTTTATGCGGATTCGTTAGCGCGCGCGCGCCAAACGCAGCCGAACCTTTTCCGCACGGGCGAGGGTCACTTCTTACTTTGTGGCGTGGGTTCGGTGAATACGGCGGAAACTTTCTGTCGGTTCGCCTTAGAAATTGCTCCCGCCGCCCGCATCACTTTATTTGACGTGCGCCAGGAAGTTTTGGAAAAATCGCGGGCGCGTTTGCGGGCTTGCCGGATTGGTGGAACGAACCAAATCACGCTGCAAATGGGCGATGCCTTGCGGCTACCGTTCGCCGCTGAAAGTTTTGACTGGATCGAGACGGATAATTTTCTGCAGTTTTTTCGTAAGGAAGAATTGCCGCAATTGGCGGCGGGCTGGCACGAGATTTTGAAGCCCGGCGGGTGGTTCACCACGCGGCAGATCTTTCTCGGTTCAGGTTGGGGCGACGTTTTTGGGCGGCTGCTTTGGCAGAGTTATTCTCGCATCATTTCTGCGCCCTGCCATGAACACTGTCCCGCAGAAGTTGCGCGGCAATTAGAGCGGGCAAGTTTTCGAGTGGCGAATCGTTGGCAGCCAGCGCGCAGTTTCAAGCAAATCCATTCGCTCGCCGCATTCCGACCTTAAAACTAATAGTGTAGCCGCTATTTCTTTTTGCGACCGAGCCCCCAGATCAGCCAAGCCGCGAGCAGCAACAACAAGACTAGCCACCAAAAATACACCAGTTCGCGCGCCGCCATTTCGACGAAACTCATGGCAGGCCGGAATAAGAGAACCAGCAAGACGAGGACAAAAAACACCGCCAGTAATTTGAAAATTGCTAGCGCACGCGGGTTCATGGCTTGGTCGTGACCGGGACGTGGGATTTTTGCAGATCGACGGCGGGCAGAAGCATGTTCACGCCGCCACCGCTACCGCCACCGACATAAAGCGGAGCGCGACCATCCCATTTTTCTACGATTTGCAGGTCAATGAAGGCGGGAGTCAGCTTGAGCGCTTCACCGCGAATCTTGATGGATTCCGCGTCGCCCTTGGCCTTGATGACGACGGTGTCAGCTTCGATCTGCGCTTTGACCTGCGTGAACTTCGCTTTGGCGGCTTCTTGTTCCTGCACCATTTTCGCTTCGATGGCGGTTTCGAGCTCGTGTGAGAGATCGATGTTTTGAATCACGACATCCTCAACGAAGAGGAGGTTGCCGATCTTTTCCTTCACGCTTTTCAAGGTGTTGTTTTTGATGAGTTCACGGTTCTTGACGATGAGTTCGGCGCTCTGCATGGCGGTGACTTCTTTCAAAGCTTCCTGCACGCGGGGAGCGATCAAGCTATCGAACGGATCGCCGGCGTAGCCTTGATAGATCTGCACGATGGAGGCTTCCGGCACCCGATAGAGCACGCGCAATTCCGTCTTCACCTGTTGCAAGTCGGAAGAGTAACAATCGGCGGTCAAATCACGCGTCTGCTGGCGGATGGTGACGGGAATGATGCGTGTGATGAAGGGGGTTTTCCAACCAAAGCCTTCGCCTTTGAAGATGGGCGAGACTTTGCCGAGCGTCACTTCCACGCCGCGAAAGCCAGGTTCCACGACGTAGCTAGCCGAGGTCGCTACGATGATGAGAACGAAAATGAGAATGGCCACGCCAATCAACCGAGCAAGAGTTTCAGCACGCATAAAATAATTTTGTTGATGGAGCATTTATCAGCGCCAGCGTAGGCGCAAGGTAAAAGCACAATTCACAGACGCCCGCCAGTTTCATTATTCTACTCGGGAACTTAAAAGCGGAGCGTGGTTTGCAGAATCAAAGCCGTGGCGTTAGGTGTGGCTGAGGAACCGCTGGGGTGACAAACATATTGCAGGCTCGGCTGAATCGTCCACCACGCGGTGGCTTGGATTTTATAGCTCAATTCGATGACTCCTTCGTAATCCACCACCGAAAAGCTGCCGGGAGCCAGAGCGTTGATGTCCCGCTGGGCGCGGCGGATATCGTCGCTGAATTGTAAATACGAAACGGCCAGCGACAGCGTGTCCCAATCACGCGTGGGAATCAGCCCGCGATAAACGAAGCCGCCATCCACTTCCAGTTGTGTGAGTCCACGATAGGCTGGCGCACCCAGAGCACGGAAAAATCCCACCAACCCTTGCTGCGCGGGGTCGGCCTTGCCGTGTTCGAGAAACAGTTGTTGCTCTGCGACAAAATAAACGCCGTAAGTTCCAGAATGCTGACGCGTGCCCGGGGCCAGACCAGCCGCGTAAAAAACGCCATCGTAAGCATCCGAAAAATCGCTGGTGTGATAATACGCGCCCAATTTGTAGGTGCCGCCTAGACCGGAATTATTGGTGCCTGGATTTCGTCGCCAGCCAAATTCTAAATAGTTCAACGCGCCAGCGGGCTGACTGATTTGGAAACGCGTGCCGGAATCCGTCCGATCCGGCGTGCCGCTATAGATTCCGGCCTGCAAATACAATTTCTCCGTGGGTGACCAGCGCATGACTGCTCCCGGCGCAGCCAACGGTGTCGAGGGCAAGCCGTGCCCGGTCTTAGGAAAACCAGGCGGATCAAAGACGTTATAGGGTAAAGTCGGAAAGAAGAACGTCTGGTTGAGCAGGCTGAATTGGCCGCTCCCGGTAAAATATTCCGGCACGAGAAAATCCGAATCAATCGCAAGTTCGCCCACCTTCAGCGAAAGCTGGTCCTGAAAAAATTTCTGTTGATACCAGAGTTCTCCGAGGCGAAAGGTTTTGTCGAGATCGAGCAGATTTACGCGATTCAAATCCCCGGCGTAGTTCGCGGAGAAACCTTCAGCCCCATGCAGCCAGAGACCAGAGGCGTGAAATTTTCCACCGGCGTAGCCCAGCAATTTTTCTGAATCAAGGTCAAGCGTGGCCAGCAAAAGCCCTTGATAAATCGAACCGGAACGCAGTCCGCCCGCAAGATTATTTGGCACCGAACCGATGTAGAAAAACTCGAAATCAGCACCGTAGCGGGACAGTTCGCTCCGCCAGCCATCCCAGTCGCCGAGGAGATAATCCTGCGTGGCCCAGCGGGTGAATGCCGATGGCGCGGGGATATTTTCCGCCTGCAAACTCGCCAGACAAGACCAGACCCCAAAGAACACCAAAGCGATGAGAGTTTTTTTCATGATTCGTTTCAATCTCCGTAGGCAATTTTTAGGGCAGCTTGGATTTGTTCGATGGTGTAAGGCTTCGTGACGACTCCTTTGAACCCAAAGCTGGCGTGATCGGACATGATTGTGCTGTCGGCATAACCGCTGGAGACGATAGCTTTGACGTGGGCATCTATTTCCAAAAGTCGCCGGATAGTTTCTTGTCCACCCATGCCGCCGGGCACGGTTAAATCCATGATGACCAGATCAAACGGCTTTTTTTGTAGAATGGCTTGCTGATAAAGCTCCAGAGCAGCTTGGCCATCGGCAACCGATTGCACTTCGCAGCCTAGCTTGGTGAGGATTTTTTCCAGCACCCGACGCACCATTTGCTCATCGTCCATCACGAGAATACGACGAGAAACGGGTTGGTTGGTCGCCCCGATCACCGTGGGATGGGCTGGTAACTGGCGCGAAACCGGCAGCAATAACGTAAAGGTCGTGCCCGCGCCCAGCTTAGAATCAGCCGTGACGGCTCCTTGATGGTTATGGATGATGGAGTGAACTACGGCCAGCCCTAGACCGGTGCCCGTTTTCTTGGTTGTAAAATAAGGGTCGAAAATTTTCGAGAGATTTTCGGGGGCAATACCTTTGCCCGCATCACGCACGGTGACTTCCAGATAATCGCCAGCAGCAACGATGCCCGCTTCAGCTTGGGTGAGGCTGCGATTGCGCGCAGCAATGGTGATGAGTCCGCCCTCGGGCATCGCCTGACACGCATTGATAACTAAATTGTTAAATACTTGAGCGAGCTGGGTGGCGTCGGCTTCCGCAGGCCACAAATCAGCGGCAAGCTCGAGGGCACATTTGATGGGTTTGCCACGGAGCGCAAAGCCCGTGCTATCGCGGATGATGCGACCAAGGTTCACGGAGCATTTGACCGGCTTGCCGCCTTTGGCGAAGGTCAGTAATTGCGACGTGAGGTCACGTGCTTGCAACGATGCTTTTTCCGCCTCACCCAAAAGCTCCAGGCTTTCCGAGCCGGGCGGCGCATCCATTTTCAGCAAAGAAACATTGGCGAGAATGGCGGTGAGCAAATTATTAAAATCATGGGCGATGCCGCCGGCGAGCAGGCCTAGGCTTTCGAGCCGCTGCAGATGTTGCATCTCCGATTCGTGTTGCCGCCGTTTTTCTTCCGCTTGTTTTCGGCCCGTCAGATCGCGAATGAAAACCGTGGTGTATTCCTTGTCGGCCACCTTGATATAGGTCACGGATAACTCAACCGGACGCGTGGAATGATCCCGTCGCTTTTGGGTCAGCTCAAACGTGGCTGCTCTTTCCCGCTTGAACAATTCCCAGCAATCAGGCCAAGCCGATACAGGAAAATCAGTCGCCAAATCGTGGAGCGTCAATTCATGTAACTCCGCCAACGAAAAACCTAATCCGGCCACCGCTGCGAGATTGGCATAGATAATTTTCCCCTGATTATCCGTCCACACAATCTGTTCCGCCGCCGCATCCATGGTGATTTGCGTCAGCCGCAACTCTTCCAGCAAAGCGACGCGTTCGGTATAATCGGCGCCGACACAGAGAATTTCTTTGAGCCGATGCTGCTCATCGTAAATCGGCTGATTGGTCCAATTAACCCAGATGCGGCGACCGTCACGGCGCATATTCTCATTTTCCGTGAGCGCGTATTTTTCCGGGTCCTGCAACAACTCCTCGAGTTTAACGGCGAGATTTTCGCCCTTAGAAGAAGTCGCCGGGACGATAGTGCCCACCGCTTGGCGACCGATGATTTCAGCCCGCCGAAAGCCAAATAAATCCTCGGCGAATTGGTTGAAGAAAGTAATCCGGCCGCTGCAATCCATCCGCAAAATGATGCTCATGGCGTTCTCGACCACACCACGATAGTTCTCCTCACTCGCCGCAAGCTCCTTGGCGTAGTGTGACAATTTTTTTTGTTCCCAGTCATAGCTTGTGATGATCACCCAGAGCACCAACACAATCGCCGCCACACTACAAACCACACCCGTGAGATTGTCCATGAACCACTCCGCCCGCACCGGAAATTTATGCACCCAAGTTGGATACAAATATTCACAGACAAACAAAGCGCTAAGATCAAAAAGGATGAATAGGGTGAAAAACCAGCGCGTCCGACCACGCAAGAGTGTCAAAGGCAGCATGATCACTGAAAAAAAATAGTAGGTCACACTCCCTGTGATTCCGCCATTCAAGAACCAGACACTGCTTAAAAGTAAAACGACCACCAATAAGAAGGTCTTGATGAAATGCCGCCCTCGGCAAGACTGCGCATAACAATACAACGCAAAAACCCCCAAAATGATATCCGCCACATTGACTACCATCGGGATGCCGACTTGCATCAGATTGACCGGCAATACCAGCAGCAGACAAAGCATAGCCGTAGCCAAACACATCAGCCGGAACAACCGCACTTGCAGCGTCAAAGCCGTGTCTTGCACTACGTATTCCCAAATTTTCTCGAGTAAACGGTCCATACTTTCTACCACCTCGGCCCCTCGTATTTCCCGATCTGAAGGACTAAAACGGCCTTCAAACAATGCAGCCAGTTGCTATCGGACAAAATCGCCCCACGCTTAAATCAATTCATCAGCCAAATTCCCGGTTTGACAGACGGCAAAATGTTCGCAGAATGATAGACCTTTCGGTTGCCAGCGTAGCTCAGTTGGTTAGAGCGTGGGACTCATAAGCCCGAGGTCAGTGGTTCGATTCCACTCGCTGGCACCAAATTCACCGCCAATCTGGCGAAGAAGACCGCTTCCGTTTTTGATTCCCCTTTAACGACAGCACTCAATATCGCAAAAAAATTGGCAATAATTTCGTAATCGTTACTGGTCGTCTCCCGTCCATCAGGGCAGAATTCTTCTTCAAACCAGCAAAACTATATCCAGCTATGCTACGCCCCCTGCTCCTCGCTCTCGTTGTTCTTACCGGACTACCACTCTTAGCTAAGGCCTTTTCCGTCGGCGAACTGCGCTGCGAACATCTGATCAATCCGCAAGGAATCGATGCCGCGCAACCGCGTTTAAGTTGGCAGCTTCAGACGGATGCGCGCGGCGCGAAACAGTCGGCCTATCAAATTCTCGTCGCCACCAGCCAAGCCAAATTGAAGTCTGGCCAAGCCGACTTGTGGGATAGTGGAAAAGTTATTTCCGATGAATCCGTGCTTGTTACCTACGCGGGCAAACCGCTTGCCGCGCGCACGGAATGTTTCTGGCAAGTCCGCGTGTGGGACGCCAGCGGCAAACCGGGCAAGTGGAGCCAGTCGGCGAAGTGGACGATGGGAATTCTCGACGTGGCTGGCTGGCACGCGAAGTGGATCGGGCAGGATAGCGCGGACGCGACCAACGCTCTGGCTGGCACAGCGTGGATTTGGACTTCCAAAACTGAAACCGGCGACTCCGTTTCAGCGGAGACCAATTATTTCCGCCGCGTCGTGACCATTCCCGCCAACCGGAAAATTAAACGCGCGATTTTCGAAGACACCGGCGACAACGAATGTCGCGGCTGGATTGACCAGTTCGATCTCGGCGCGCGCAATAGTTTCAAGACGGTCAAATGGAACAATGTCACCACGCGACTGGAACCGGGCAAAACGTATCTGTTCGGCCTGACTGGACGGCATGAATCGACCAATAAAAATCCCGCCGGCGTCATCAGCCTGCTGACGATTGAATTCACCGAGGGTGAGCCGCTCGTCATCCAGACGGATGAAAAATGGAAAGTCTCTAGAAATCCGGAAGACGGGTGGAACACCGCCGGATTTGACGATTCCAAATGGGTCGCAGCAAAAATCATCGGCCCGGCAGGCATGGAACCGTGGGGCGAAACCCGCGTCCCCGAAGATCGCCGCCAGCCCGCGCGCTATCTGCGCAAAGAGTTTACCATCGAAAAGAAAATTGCCCGCGCCACAGTCTCGTTCTCCGGCCTTGGCCTGTCGGAACTTTATGTGAACGGTAAAAAAACTGGCGACGCCGTGTTATCGCCCGCGTTCGCGCAATACGACAAGCGCGAATTTTATGTCACTTACGACGTGACGAAAGATTTGCAGCGTGGCGCGAATGCGCTCGGCGTGATTCTTGGCAACGGGCGTTTCTACGCCGACCGCAGCAAGGTTTACGCGGGCACAGTGAGTTTTGGTTTTCCGAAATTATTACTGAACCTGCGGCTTGAATATGCCGACGGTTCAATCTCGGAAGTCGTCAGCGATGAATCATGGAAACTCACAACGGACGGCCCAATTCTCGCCAACAACGATTTTGACGGCGAGGAATATGACGCACGCAAGGAGCTTCCGGGCTGGAGCCGGCCGAAGTTTAACGATTCCAAATGGTTGCTGGCGCAGCTCGTGTCCGCACCCGGCGGCGTGCTGTCAGCAGAAATGCAACCGCCCATCCGTGTCACTCAAACGCTCAAGCCGATTTCGGTGACGGAAATTAAACCGGGTGTTTTCATTTACGATCTCGGCCAGAACATGGTCGGCTGGTGCCGCCTGCGTGTTTCCGGTCTTGCCGGAACGCCGGTCACATTGCGCCATGCCGAGACTTTGAAAACGGACGGCTCGCTTTACATGGCAAATCTGCGCGGTGCCGAGGTCACGGACATTTACACGCTCAAAGGCGGCGGCGAAGAAATTTGGGAGCCGCGCTTCGTCACGCATGGTTTTCGCTTCGTCGAGATCACGGGATTCCCCGGCAAGCCGGACTTGAATTCTCTCGAAGGGCACGTGGTGAATGATGATTTGCCATCCGCTGGCAATTTTTCCTGCTCGAATGAATTGATCAACCGCATCTACACCAACATCGTCTGGGGCACGCGCGGCAATTACCGCAGCATTCCCACAGATTGTCCTCAACGCGATGAGCGGCAGGGCTGGCTAGGTGATCGTTCTGAAGAATGCAAAGGCGAGGCTTATTTGTTCGACATCTCTGCGCTGTATTCTAAATGGCGTCAGGACATGGCCGATGCCCAACGCACCAACGGCAGCATCCCCGATGTGGCACCCGCTTACTGGCCGATTTATTCCGACAACGTCACTTGGCCCAGCAGCGCCATCATCATTCCCAGCGCATTGGAACGGCAGTTTGGTGATCGCGGAAACATTGCGAAAAGTTACGCCAGCGCGAAGCTGTGGATGGATCACATGCTGACTTTTGCCAAGGACAACATCATCAGCAAAGACAACTACGGTGATTGGTGCGTGCCACCCGAGGAAGCCCGCCTGATCCACTCCAAAGACCCGGCTCGGCAAACGGACAAAACCTTGCTCGCCACGTCATATTTTTATTACGACCTCTGCCTGATGGAAAAATACGCCGCCCAACTTGGCAAGACCGACGATGCGGCCCGCTGGAAAATACTCGCGGCTGATTTCAAGGCGGCCTTCAACGCAAAATTTCTCAATCGCGAGAAAGGCCAATATTCCAACGGCACCCAAACTTCCTGTGTGTTGCCGCTCGCCTTCGGCCTCGTGCCGGAAGACATGAAGGCCAAGATTTTTGCGACGCTCGTCGCCAACATTGAAAACGTGACCAAAGGCCACATCGGCACTGGCTTGATCGGTGGACAATATCTCAACCGCGTCCTCTCCGACAATGGCCGAGCGGATTTGTGTTACACCATCGCATCACAAAAAGCCTATCCAAGCTGGGGCTATATGGTGGAACAAGGAGCCACGACCATCTGGGACCTTTGGAACGGCAACACCGCTGATCCTACGATGAATTCTGGCAACCACGTAATGCTCGTCGGCGACCTTGTGGTGTGGTTCTACGAATATCTCGCGGGCATCGCCCCGGCTTCACCCGGCTTCAAGACCATCAAGATGCAGCCGCATCCCGTTGGCGATTTGACCTTCGTGAAGGCCACTCACAATTCGCCCTACGGCAAGATTTCCAGTGAATGGCAGCGCGACGGATACAAGTTCGACTGGCAGATTGAAATTCCCGCGAATACCACCGCAGGTGTCACGATCCCAACTGGCAAATCCGGCCAAATCACCTGCAATGGCAAATCCGTGGCGGCTTCTATCGAACTGGGCAGCGGCAAATATCATATCATCAGCCAATGAATGCGACTCGTGCATCAGCCTTATTTTTCGGCGGCGCTTTGTTGGCGATTGTTTCTGGCTGCGCCACCACGCAGCCAGCGACCAGCCCAGCTATCGTGAAATCCGAATTCATCTACGAATCAGCGCCCTTTCCTTCCTGCCACGCTTCAACGATCGCCGAAACGAAATCCGGCCTGATTGCCGCGTGGTTCGGCGGCACGGCGGAACGCAACCCCGACGTGTGCATCTATGTTTCGCGTCAGGAAAAGGGAAATTGGACCGCACCTGTAGCGGTGGCGGATGGCGTCGGTTTTACGACTAATCGCCTGCCGACGTGGAATCCGGTGTTGTTCCAACCAAAGTCTGGGCCATTGATGTTGTTCTACAAAGTTGGTCCTTCGCCCGCCGAATGGTGGGGCATGCTGACCACTTCGGAAGATGCCGGTAAAACTTGGGCCCAGCCCACGCGCTTACCAGATGGCATTCTGGGCCCAATCAAAAACAAACCGGTGCAGTTAGCCAATGGCGATATTCTTTCGCCGACCAGCGCGGAAGGCAAAGGCGGTTGGCGTGTGCATTTTGAACGTAGTGCTGACGGAGGCAAAACATGGACGGCTTCAGCATCGGTGAATGACGGTAAAACCATCGGAGCGATTCAGCCAAGCATTTTGTTTCACGGTGGAGAAAAACTTCAGTCCATTGGCCGCACCAAAAACGACAAGGTGTTCACCATTGAATCCCATGACGGTGGCAATACTTGGGGTGAGATGGCGTTGTTGGATTTGCCAAATCCAAACTCTGGCACGGACGCCGTGACGCTCCGTGATGGTCGGCAGTTGCTGGTATACAATCACAACATACGCACCGGCTCGAACAATAAAGGCCGCAGTCCGTTGAATGTGGCGATTTCCGACGATGGGAAAAAATGGAGCGCTGCTTTAGTCCTCGAAGATGCACCGGATGCTCCCGCTGGTTTTGCGTATCCTGCCGTCATCCAAACCAGCGATGGCTTGGTGCATATCACCTACACCTGGGAACGGAAACGCATCAAGCACGTCGTGCTAGACCCTACCAAACTGACGTTAAGCCCGATTGAAAACGGCGTCTGGCCGAAGTAAGTCTCAGTTTAGAGCCGCCAGTTTTTCGCGACGCGCTTTGAGCTCCGCCTGAATCTGCGGCTCGAGCAACTCGAACTTTTTGTAGAACAAAACTGGGAGCGCACTAAGCGTCAGGCAAATCGCCGGCAACCAGAGGAAACCAAATTCGATACCGCCCAGCGCGGCTACAGTTTGTGGGGCGTTCGGAACATAGCCACTGTTGCCCATGATCCAAAGTGGAATGGCGCCGCCGAGACCAGCTCCCGCTTTCAGGCAAAAGGCGGCACCAACGGCAGTCAATAAACCAGCCGCGCGAACACCGGTCTTCCATTCTCCGTAGTCCACGCTGTCTGATAAAATTGAAAACGGCATCGCCATGGCCATCCCGCTGGCGAGAAATCCCACTGTCCAGCCGAACATGATCAGATTGATGGAGTGACCCTGACTCACACCGGCATAGAGAATCAATTGCCCGAGGACCATGCCGATCAAGCCCAAAGCCCAAGCGGTGCGTTTAGAAGTCCAGCGGCAAACCCACGGCAACAGGAATGCGGTGGCGAGCGAGACGAAATCCAGACTGTAGGCGAGCCAAATGAGATCTTCGCGATGCAGAACGTATTGGAAATAATATGGCACGCTGGAAACACGGGCGATGAAGCCAATCCAGAACAGCAGGCTGCTGCTGAAGATGATGAACCACGGCCAATTTCCTTTCAACGCCCGGAAAGTGCCAAGGATGGGTTCAGATTTTTTCTCCACCGGCACGACTTCCTTCAGATTCCGAAACGCGAGCAAGTAAAAGAAAATTGAACCGACGGCGTAAATCGGCAGCGCCAGCATGAAGCCTTTGCGGTCATCACCGCCGCCCAACCAAGCCACCATTTTCAGCGCGGTGAGGTTGACGATGAGCACGCCAAGTTTCGAGCCGAACATCCGGAAACAAGTCAGCGTCACGCGTTCCTGCGGATTTGTCGTAAGCCCGGACAAGATCGAGGTCACGGGTGTGTTAATGCCGGTATAGAGGATATTGCAGAGGATGTAGGTGACTGCGGCATACCAGACCTTGGCTGTGTGACTCAAATCCGGCGCCTGAAACGTCAGCACACCGAAGGTCGCAAACGGCACGCACAGCCAGAGAAACCACGGTCGACTTTTGCCCCAACGACTGCGCGTCTTATCAAAAATGATTCCCCACACAGGCGCATCAATCGCATCAATCCACCGCGCAATCGCGATGATGGTGCCGCAGGTGATGGCGGACAAGCCGTAGATGTCCGTCAAGAATTTGCTCAAGTAACCACCGATGATGAATGTGAAAACGAGTTGCCCCGCGACGTCGCTCGCGGCATAGCTGAAGCGCGTAGTGTAGGAAGTTTTGTTCACGGCTGGAGCAATTCCACCAAGCCCTGACGAGCGAGCACGTCTTTCACTTTCACCGGCTGACCGCTGGCGCAGGATTCTTCCATCGCCTGCATGAGCGCGACGGTGACGATGCCTTCGCGCACATCCGGCTTGGGCGTTTCTCCGGCAGCGAGACAGCGCGCGAAGTATTCAATGTAATTCTGATATTCACCGGCGTGATGAGAGTGCCCGCCGAAACGAAAATAATAATCGTCTTTATCCTCAAACGTTTCGACGCAGGATTGCTCACCTAGTTTCCAAGCGTAACGCAAATCGTAATAGTCGCCCTGACTTGCGCCATTCGCACAGCGGAGAATGCAACTCATGTTGCTGTCGCGCTGTAATGGGATCACGGGGCTATTGTAAGTGCCGCTCACGCGCGCCGTGATACCGCTGGCGGATTTGTAGATGAATTGGAACGTATCGTCGTTCTTCAAACCCAAGTCGCGGCCGTTCTTGCTCAACGAGGAATAGCCCATGACTTCCGCGATGTCCGGCAGATACCAGCGCACAAGATCCACGGGATGGCTCAAGCCACCATAAAGCCATTTGAAGGCATCGGTCTTGGCCCAGCCCTTTTTCAAAAACCAGCGATGGTCGGCATTGTAATACGCTTCAACCATGATGATCTCGCCGAACGCACCAGTCTCAAAATGTTTCCGCTGGCGGGCGAACGGCGCAAAGAAACGCGAGCTTTGGCCGACCATCACAGCTTTACCGCTTTGCTTTTGCGCAGCGAGAACATCGCGTGCCTGCGACAGATCATTGAGAAATGGTTTGGTGCAGATGACGTGTTTGCCCGCCCGCAACGCCTGAATGACGTGCGTCGCGTGCAGATGGTCCGGCGTGTAAATGCCCACGACATCCACGGCCGGATTCGCCAGCAACGCATCCATCGAAGTCGTGAAATTGTTCAGGCTGAATTCGTGACTGCGCTCGCGACCGAGCTGTTCGTTTAAATCACACAGTTGAACGACATTCCACAGCTCGCTATTCAGCGCGCCGGAAATGATGCTCCGGCCTTCACCCAAACCCAGAACGCCAAGACCAAGTTTTTTCATAAATCAGAAACCGATAGAAACGCCGCCGTCCACCGGCAACACCACGCCAGTGACAAATTTTCCCGCCGGACTGCACAGGTAGACCGCCGCCCAGCCAATATCATCAGCCTCACCCAGACGATTCAAAGGAGTGCGCCCAAGAATTTTGGCCTTTCGAGCCGGATCACCCGCGAGCGCCTTGGCCGACATTTCAGAATGAATCCAGCCAGGCGCGATGGCATTCACGCGCACGCCGCTGGCTCCAAATTCCACCGCCAGCGTGCGAACCAAACCGACGTAAGCCGACTTCGCTGCTGAATAAGCGACAACTTTGTTGATGCCAAATAGCGAGGCCATCGAAGCCGTGAACAGAATCGAACCATTCCCGCGCGCGGTCATTCCCCGCGCCACTTCCCGCGTGAGCGCGAAGGCCCCGAAGACGTGCGTCTGCATCACGGCAGCAAATTCTGCGTCACTGGTCTCCACCGCATCTTTCTTGAGATGGATTCCAGCGTTGTTGATGAGAATTGAAATCGGTCCGGCAAGATGCTCAGCCTGCACGACAAGATTGGGAATGGTTTCCAGCTTCGTCACATCCCCTACCAGTGCAATAGCATTTTTTCCCAGTGATGTTGCTGCTTGATTCAATTCCTCCGCGCGGCGACCAACCAGAATCACCTTTGCACCCGAAGCCACCAGACATTTGGCCATGCCAAGACCAAGCCCCGTGCCGCCGCCGGTGATCAATGCAGTTTGACCACTTAAATTAAATGCTGAGTTCATGTAAATAAATTATCAGGGTTTCGTTTCCGCTGGGCCACCGGCTTTGGCTTTCTGTTGGGCGCCCCATTCCTTCCGCGCTTTGGTTTCATCGATGCCTTCTTTGGAAAGATAATTGGCGATGCGCCCTTTGTATTTTTTGAAAATCGCAGACTTCTCATCCGAGCTACCGCCATCCATCGCTTCTTCGCGGGCTTCTTTCAGCGTGGCTAGAATATGAGTTTTCTGCGCGTCCGTCAGCGTGGGAATGATGTCGCAATAGGCATCGTAGGTCACTTTGACTTTGTTGTAAGTCATCTTGTCTTTCACCTGCTCGACTTGTTCCGGCGTCAACTGCCCGGCCAGCTTCATGATGAAATTGTTGTGAATCGTTTTGAGGGTGGCGCGAATAGCGGTCACGGCATTCGTATCCTTGGCGGACACTTTTAACTTCACATCATTTTCGTCATGCCAAGTCTTCAAAGCCCGATACTGCGTGATGATGGCGTCATGAACCTTGGCCGTTTTATCAGCCTCGGTTAGCGCCAGGATTTTCAAGATGTCCGTGGTGCGCCCCTCGATGGCCTTGGTGTAATTCACTTCCACCTGTTCGGGCGTGGCGTTGGTTTCCGCCGCAAAGGCAGCGATGGACAGCAGCGTAATCGCGGTGATGAGAATATATTTTTTCATAGATTGGTTGAGGTGAGCGAAACCGAGTTTTTCAGCAAGTCATCAAGAATTTCACGGGGCACAGAGAAAGCCGTGCCGTGCTTATGGTCCAGTGGAAACGAAACTTCTTTCGTCACGTCGGTAAAAATTTTGAAATCGCGCGTCTTCATCGCGCCGTAAATTTTCTCGCGATAACTGTCGAAATAAACCAACCAGTCGGCACCCACTTTCAGCGCGCACGGGCCTTCGGTGAATTTCTGCGTGAACGGGGCAGAAACATTCGTCCACGCACCGATCGGTGAATCACCAAAAGCCACCCTTAGATTCAGCATCGGCCGAGTATTGTCTTTGTGAACTAAAACGTAACGCCCAGCGTCATTCAAAACAAAACCATCAATCACACTAAAGCCTGGCTCGAAAAATAATTTCGCGGGCGCCAAGGTTTTGAAATCACGGGTCGTCGTGTAATATAGACGGTGATTGTTATCAGACTTCTCCAACGCATCGGGAAAGCGTCCGGGAATCGTCGAGGCCCAGACGATGATAAATTGTCCGTGGTCAAAGAAAATTTCCGGTGCCCAGACATTCACCGTGGTCGGCTCGTTGGTCATCACCGGAATAAATTTCTGTTCCGACCAATGAATCAAATCCTTTGACCTCGCGTAGCCAAAACCCTGATCGCCGTGCCATGCGCTCGTCCACACGAGATGAAAGATTCCATCCGGTCCGCGCACGATGCTGGGATCACGAAATTGTTTACTGACACCAACGTTCGCCGCGAGAAAAGTTCCCGGCACATTCGTCCAGTGAAAGCCGTCAAAGCTGTAGAGGAAACGAAGAAATTTTTGGTCGGCATCGTGAAACGAGGTGAACAGATAAACGGATTTTGCCGACGCCATACTCGGTGAAGTTTTGGTGGCGCAGGAAATATTAAACAGCAGCACGACGAATGCCGCGATGACTGGCAGCACACGATGGAACTGGCGGGTGAAGGCTTTCATTGCACTGAGATTGCCCGATAAAAGCGTGCTTGTGGATTCGGAAATCCGGGTGGCGCGAAAATTTTCGCAGAAGCTGCCACCGTGGCGTTCGTCCAAGTCATCCAAGTTTTCAAATCATCCGAAGACTGCATGAGATAATACATTCCCGATTCGCCAGTCAGGCGCAGTTGTGGCGCGCCGTTCGTCAGCAGCAAACTCAACTGTGAGATCGGCAAGGCTCGCACGTGAACGCCCACAATGTTCGTCACGGATGCGCCTTGCGCGTCGGTCACTTTGAATTGGAAGCTGCCGAGGCCATAGAAATTGGCCGTGGGCGTGAAGCGCGCCACTTTTCCACCGATGAGCGCCACCGTGCCGTTCGTCGGATTGGAAACGAAATACACCGGCGAGTTGTTGGTGAAACCGCGCGTGAACTGCGTCAGATCCAAATCAACATTCGTGTTCCGGGTGCCGTCGATGTGAATCGCCGCGAGCCAGTTCAAGTAATCTTCGAGGTTCGTGAATTCATCGCCGTCGGGATCGCCGTTGCTGTCGGAAAAATCTCCAGGCGGTGAATTGGGGTTCAGGCCTTTCGCCAGTTCCCACCAATCAGGCAAGCCATCATGGTCGCTGTCCCAGCCGGCGGGACGCTGCACCGCAGGATAATTTTCCCAGCCGCCAACATCGTCCTGCGAATTCGGCAAACCGGGCGAGCCGCCATACGGCCCAGTGCCGGTATAGGTGTAGGTGCCATCAATCGTTTCACGAATCACGCGCGCATCGTGGTCGTCGATCAGCGGCTGATTGCAGCCAACATCCGAGAGCACGAGTTTGTAGGCGTTCGTGGCAGTATCGATCGTGGCATAGGACGGAAAAAACGGTGAGCCCACCCAGACGGGATAATTCGTCGGCACGCTGCCGGTGCCCGGAGTGGCTTCGCGCCCGACGGATTGATTCGACAATCCGAAATGCCCCGGCATGACGTTGTTCGTGAAAAAATATTGCTGCGTGCCGGGGAAATTGTCGTATTGCGCGTTCAGCGCGTAGAAAAAAGTCGAGGCCGCGCCGGGCTTGTAGTAGTTGGCGACGAAGTTGACCTGCATCGCGCCGCCGTCGGTCGTGCGATGGCCCCAGTTGTAAACGACGTTATTGAAAATATCGAGACGCCCCGCGAAATTTGCCGCCGCATCCAGTCCGCCCGCCAGGCTCCAGTTACGACCTTCGTTATGCGCGAGCAGATTATGATGCAAGCTGGCCACGTCGCCGCCCACGCTCGCCGCGTAACCGTGCGCCGTGCCGGCTGGATAATTTTGATGGCCTGCAATGTTCAGCGCCTCAGAAATGAGCGAGCGCTGGAACGTGATATTCTTGGAAGTGCGAGTGCTCAATTCCTCATCAATACCCCAGCTGATGGAAATATGATCCATGATGCAATGGTCGCTGCCGCTCATGCCGGAGCCGTTCAATGTCGTGCCAGAAATATTGCCCGGCCGCGAACGAACGTGTCGCACGATGAGGTCGCGCCCCCCGCTGATGCCAAGTTGATATTTGCGCGTGCAAATTCCTTTACCCGGCGCAGTCTGGCCCGCCAGCGTGATGTAGGGATTGAATTGGCTGATGATCAAATCGGATTCCAACGTGATCAGTCCCGACACCGCGAAAACGACGGTGCGCGGGCCGTAATTATTTGTCAGCGCATCACGCAAACTGCCGGGCCCGCTGTCATTCGTGTTCGTCACTTCAATCACCACGCCGCCGCGCCCGCCGCGCGCAAATCGGCCGTAGCCTTCCGCGCCTGGAAACGCCAGATGACGCGGACGAAACATCCAGACCGTTCCCTTGGTGGCGTTGCCCACTGAATCAATTTCATCCACGCGCCAGTAATACGTCAGCAAACTTTTTAAACCCGTGACGGAGTAATTTGTGCCGATTTGATTCGTTTTGAATTCAGCGGAAACCGGCGTCGCATTTTTCACGGCCGCTAAATTCGTGCCAAAATAAACCGTGTGCGAAACCGCATTGCTGGCCGTGGCTGCGGACCAACTTAAAATGGCGCTGTCAGAATCAGCATTAACGTGCTCATCGCCGTCGGCTGGACTCGGCGTGTTGGCGACGCGCGTGGAATTGGGCGTATCTATTTCAAACCCATTGATCATCGGATTTTTAATAGTGACAGGGCTGACAGTATTCGTCTCCGCCGCGAAAATAATCGTGGTGACATCATTGGTGCTAGCGACATCAAATTCAAGATACGCCACCGGAGCAGCGACATTGTTCACGGCGCGAATCGTAGGCTGAAGATTGTCCACCATCTGCGTGCCATTCAGAAAAATATCCAGCGGCCCCGAAAAGGTCGGCACACCGCCATTGTTGGTTGCGTCCCATTGATTGTGATAAGTCAGCAGCGTGTGATGGCCGGGGAAAAGCCCCGTGATCGTCATCTGAATTTCTCCTCCCGTAGCCAGCGCAGCGGGGGCCACACTAAAGCCATCAGAAACAAGTTTGGCCGTGCCTTGCGCGCCGATCTGATACCAACCGCTCAATAATCCCGTGCCGCCGCGACTGGCGGAAGCAGCGGTCTGTGAAAAGCTGATGCTAACAGTTTCATTAGAAGCCGTCGTGAAAACCTTAGTTGCAGCATTCGTGCCCGTCGTGGCGCCGCCAGAAGCATCCGCACTCCACTTGGTATAATTGACTTCCGTAGCGTTATCCAAATTCTTGCTATCCCGATTGATGTCCACCTTGAGTTCACCTGCGCCAACACAGCCGGTCGCCAAACCTAAGCAGCCAAGCCAACGAAGATAACGGCAAAATGATTTCATGGAATACGCCAAAGATACCATGGCAGCGACACGTTCTGATTGCTAATTTCTGCGAAATGATTTGAGAAAATTGCGCGGCTAATTTACCGACCAACCAGCGGTAACCACACCGACATCTCCGACGGCCCACGATTTTGCCAAAGGGCATACGGAATGAATTTCACCGGGATGGATTTTAATGGCTCCGGCTGAAGTTCGCGATACAGCCGACCATTCCAGTTTTCGTCAACTCGCACGAGTGCCGACCCTTCGAGCGCCACCACGCCACCTAACAACCGCCGGTCATAGCGCGCACTCAACTTAATCCCCGCCGGAATCAACACATCAGAAATTTTCACACCCGGCGGCAAGTCCGGTGATTCCAAGCAATACACCACCGGCCCGCGCTGGAACGCGACCTGATTCAATGTTTCCTCCACCAGTGGATTCGCCTCCATCACCCGCACCGGTAGCGGCAGATCCAAATCCACCACGTCGCCAGCTTTCCATTGGCGGGGTATTTCAAAATAGCTTTCCACTACCGCTGATTTAGAGGGACGATTATTCACTCGAACTGTCGCCCCCGTCGCCCAACCGGGAATCCGCAGCTTCAGCGCGAATTCTTTTTTACCACTTGCCTCAATTTTTATCCGCACGCGTCCGCTCCACGGGTAATCCGTTTCCTGAGCGAGTTTGATTTTTTCACCGGCCAGTTCCGTCGCCAGTGAACTACCACCGTAAAGATTCACCCAGATGGCATCAGTCGATTTTCCGTAAGCATAGCAAGCCGATTCCGCGATCGTGCGCACCAGATTCGGCGGACAACAAAACGAACTCACAAACGGCACGCGCGTGCGCGCCCAACGCAGTTCCATCGGCATCGGATCGGTCACGCGCAACGGGTTCGTATAAAAAAAATTCGTGCCATCCAGCGCCACACCGGAAAGCACGGAGTTGTAAAACTCCAATTCCACCACATCCATGAACTTCGCCTCACCCGTGGCTAGAAACATCCGCCAGTTCCAAAGCGTGTTGCCGATATTCGCACACGTCTCGTTGTGCGCCGTGGTGTTGGGGAGTTGAAAATTTCTTCCGTAAGACTGGTGCACCCGGGTAATTCCCGTTTGATATTTTGCGCCGTCCGGGGCCGCACCATCATAAAGCGCACCGCAACCGCCAGTGAGATACATTTTTTTGGTGACCACATTGGTCCAGAGTTGAGCCAGCGGTTTCCACAAATTTGTCTCGCCCGTTTCTAAAAACAAATCTGCCGCGCCCGCATACAGATAATTAGCGCGCACCGCTTGGCCTTCCGCCTCAGTCTGCTTAACAAAAGGCAACCGCTCCTGATTGTCCGCCACGCCATCCTTGATCAAATCGCGCATCGCCATCATCCGTCGCGCCAGCGCCAGATAGCGCGGCTCATGCGTGGCTCGATATAATTCCACGAGACCCATGAGATACGATGGACACATATCGTGCAAAGCCAGTTCCGGCGTCGGCTTTTGGAAAACGTCATCCAAATAATCCGCTGCAGCACGCGCGATGGTGAGAAAATTGGTTTTGCCCGTGACTCGATAATGCACGCTCGCTGCCGTCAACAACTGACCCAAATTGTAAACCTCCCAATTATTCCGATCGCGGAACGGCGCCACGGTAGAATTCGTGTTACGCATATTTAATTGCACCCAAGTATCGAGATAACCGTTTGTCCACTGCGCTTTAGCCATGACCGCGATAATTTCATCCAGCGTTCTTTGTAGCACCGCGTCATTCGTCACCGCGAGCGTCGCACTTGCGCCTTCGAGAAACTTATAGAAATCACCATCATTAAACGAAGCTCCGCGCGCCCGCCCCGTTTGCAATCCCGCCGCGATCTCAAAGTTACGAAAGAACTGCGTGTAATTCGTGCCCTGCATCAGGGCCATCATGCTCGGCACCATCTGTGTGCGACACAGTTCAAAGCGGTCGGCAAAAAAACCCTCCGTCCAACGAGCTTCACTCAACGCCAGTGGCTCAATTTTGGCGAACGGACTTCGCTCAACGGCAGCCAATGGAGCGGCAACTAAAGCCAGCGCAGCCAATGTTACCAATAGTTTTAAATTTTGTATCATCACGTGTGGTTTATAATTTGAAATTATTTTACTCCCAACTTCGCGTCGCGCTTTTCCAGCAGCGCTGTTTGCGGAACTACGCCGAGCACCACGAAGCTCCCCTTACCGATTAATTCCAATTTGTGCCGCCCAGCCTCGTAGCGAAATGCGTGAACGTTTAGAGTCGGACATTCATCAATCGTGGCCGCGTTGCGCAGGAGCACATCCACTCCACCGCGTTCGTCGGCTTGCGACGCAAAATCCAAGTTTGGCACTTGCAACCAAATCTCCCGCTCATTTTGAAAATAGCCAACCAGCACGCGCACGGGTTCGGTAGTTTCAAATTCGATCGGCTCGTAATGTCCGCTTTTCGCCGCCTCGTGTGAGAAGCGGATGCCCGTCAAACCTTTCAATTCCGGCGCAAGTTCAGTGATGGTGTATTTGCGGTCGGTAAACGGTTTAGAGCCAACCTTCACGTCGTAAGTTTCCGCGTTCGTGCTGATGAGTTTGAATTTGGCAGCGGGCCAAGCGGTCATTAGAGCAGCAGTTACGGTTGCAACCGACTGGCCATTGGTCAACGCCGCAACCTGCGACCGGAAATCAGCCAATTCTTTTTCATAGAGCGGCAGCACCTGCGACCAATGATAATTCGTGCCCACGCCGTTCGCCGCGCCGACAAACGGAATTTTGCGATGCCCGGTCTGCATGGAGTTGGCAAAGTGATAGGTTGTCTGAGTAAGTTTTACGAGGTTTTCAAAATCCTCGATACCGAGCTTCAAAAACAGCCCGGCCCGAACCATATTGGAAACAGAGTAAACTTCGTTATATCTCAACACCAACATTGCAGCCTCTGCTTTAGTTGCGTAAACGCCTGACAATTCATGGATGCATTCCATGTCGTTTTGCAGCCGTTTGAATTCCTCTCGGTTATGTGTAATGAACTGACTTACAGGTTTAAGTAGATAGCTGGCATTGCGAGAAAATGTGAGCGATTCTTCAACAACTTGCTGCGGCGTTTCACCTATGTGTTGCTCACCATTGATCTCCTTACGAACGTATTCATCCAACCGCTCGCCGAGAGGTGCTTGGGATTCCCACAATTCGGAAATCGCGCCGTATTTTTTTGGATTAACCAACTGATCTAGCGTCATGCCCAGCGACAGCGTCTGGCGATTGCCTTCCGTAATACCAAATCGGCGGATCAACATCGGCGCGACTTCGCCGGCAGCGTTGCAGGCATCGAGAATTTTTCCGGCGGCATTTGTATCGCAGCCGTAAAACTCGGCGAGACGACCAACCCAATAAACCCGATCTTCATTCGTATTCACATCGGGATTCCACGCGTAACGGCCCCACGCCTCGAACCAGATCCAGTCGCGTTCCCATTGTTTGAGCGGTGGATTGGCGATGTCCGGCGAGTAAGGCC
Organism: uncultured Verrucomicrobia subdivision 3 bacterium; assembly: GCA_903911825.1. GTDB lineage: Bacteria > Verrucomicrobiota > Verrucomicrobiia > Limisphaerales > UBA11358 > UBA11358. The sequence continues at coordinate 27,179 of CAIWFB010000050.1, read as the reverse complement.
AGTTCCAATACGACAACGGATAGAGATGCAGTCCACTCGCACCAAGTTGGTCACGCGAGGCCAACATGGATTTGCGGATGAACTCTGTCGCACCGTAACGAAACGGTTCGAGGTTCGAGAGAATGTGAACATTAACCAAGTGCGGCCCGAGCTTCGCCATGTTGCGATGCGTCTCCGCCGCCTTCCCGCGCGGCTCGTAAGTGGTCAACGATTCGCCGTTGTATTTCGTTTCCGTGAACAGATTGGAATACACCGTGAAGCACGCCGGAATAATTTTCTCAGCGTCCATCGCGTGCGTGCGAATGACCACGGGCGGTTGCTCCTTGAGTCCGGCGGCACGCATTCCGTCGAGCACGCCGGGCAGAATTGTATTCGTCGCCCAGTTGATCTGATTCTCCGTGCCCTGCAACGCTTCGCCGAGACAAACCATCAGGCCGACGTTCGGATATTGTTTCACGAATTCCGCGATGGACTTGCGGGTGTAATCCGCCGCCAACGGCGTGGGTGCGGACAGTTGGGTGGAAACGTTGTATTTTTCCGCGAGCGGTTTCGGCAGGAAGATATTGTAAAACATCTGCACCAGCCAGATGCCGCGCTTATCGCACTCCGTCGTGAGCCAGCGGAAAATCTCGATGTTCTGCGCGAACACTTCCGGCGAAACTTCTACCGCTTCGGGATAATCTTTCAGCCGCACGAGCGACGCAAAGGGATGGCCGCTCCACAGGTAAAGTGTGTTCATCCGATTTCCAACCAGCGAATCCAGATATTCGCGCCAGAGCACCTTGTCGTAAAACCACGGGAATAATTCCGGCGTGTAGGGATATTCGTAAACCTTTCGCCCCGGCAAAATGTAAGTCTTCTGCATCCCGACGCAGGTGCCGCGCAGAGTCATCGCAGGCTTGTCGGAGAAGTTATCGATAGACGGCAATTTGCCCTCGGTGCGGATGCGCTTGGCTAATTCCAAACAACCGTAAAGCGCTCCCGAATCGTCGCCCGACGTGACAACCAAATCGTTGTTGCCCATCAAATCAAAATGAAACCCTTCGCGGCCGATCGCAGCATCATGCGGGGACTCCAAATGAATTTTTCGACCCAAAACTTTTTCCGTCCGAATAATCGTCGCCTCAAACTTCACCACCTTGAGTGCCTCCGTCAATTTTTCCGCGCCAAACTCCACACGCGGCACGGCGTTCGACGCGATGACAATAGAAATTGTCTCCGCGTTCAGCAAATGACAGCTGGAAGCAAGCGAGGCAACTACGAGAATTTTTTGAAAACAATTCATCCTACTCTTTCACTTGCTTGATGCGAATCGCTAGGTAAGGCTTGCCCGGCAACGCAATTTGACGGTCATTTTTGTCAGCGTAGAAATATCCGTCTTTTTTCTTGAGCGTGAAAACGCCATCCACCGGCGTCACAGTCATGTTCCAAGTGTCGAGAATTTCGGCGGTAAACCTCATTCCATCAGCGGGCGGCAGGCCTTTGCCTTGCGGGGGTTTCGGCAATTTGAATTCCCAACTCGTCGGCGTCTGCTTGCCAAGATACACGAGATAATATTCGGACGGCTTGCCGCCGTATTCCGGGTTCTGCCATTTATCTATCGGCTCAATGCCTTCGGCGGGCGCGTCGTCCAAAACTTTTTTGAGGAACGCGAGCCGCGCGGGGCTTTGACCTTTCAGGACACCGCCCTTAGACCACCAAAGAATTTGATCGTCGCTTTTGTAAGTTTCGCCGTGACCACAGTAAGTCCCGGCGACCGTCGCATTCCAAAATTCAAAAACGAGTTCCTCCGGTGTCAATTGTCCCCAGCGATTCTCGATGTCGCCCTCGTATTTCACCTCGTCATACACGACCGGCTTTCGATACGCGTCGCGGTAGATGCCGGCGATGTTCGGGTCTTGCACCGCCGCGCCGTTTTGAATCGAAGCATGTGTGATCCATGGACGCGTTTGGTTGAAAAGAATTTTGCCGTTGTGAATACTGAGCAGATGATGAAACGGGTCGCTGCCGGAAACCAATTGCCCGATGCGCTCCCAGTCATTCTCGGTCTTGAATTTCATGAAGTCGTATTCATTCGCGAGCGACCACCAGACGTTGCGATACGCCGCGAGCCGCGCGACGACGTATTTCAAATAACGATCATCCTCCACCGCCGTCATGCGATCAAAACCCCATGCGCCATCGTCGTAGGGATGCAGCAAAATAATGTCCGCCTCGATGCCGAGCTTTTGCAGATCAAGAATGCGTTGCTCAAAGTGCTGGAAAAATTTTGGATTGAATTTTTCGAGGTCGAAGTTGCGCGGCTTGCCCTCAAACGGATAAATCGTCGGCTCGTTCGTGTTCCACGTGTAGCGCTTCGGAAAGACACACATCCGCAATTTGTTGAACGGAGACGATGCGAGCGTCTTCAGCGTCTGTTCCTGCAATTCCTCCGGCTGATGTGTCCAGACGTAGCACGTCGTTCCAAGCTGTTTGTAAGGCGTGCCGTCTGCGTAGGCGAAATGAAATGTATTAGCCACGCGCACCGGGCCATGATTATCCGCAGAAGGTTTTGTGACGGTAAAGTTGCCGGTCTTGCCGTTGAGTTCTTTCGCGTTACTCAAGGTTTCATAAGTCCACGCACCCTGCTTCTCCGGGCAAAAGCGCACGCGATAATTTCCGTCGCCATCGTAGAATCCCGGAACTTCAATCGAATCATAGCCCTGCGCAAATCGCGCCGCGAAGCGCACGTTGAGAAATGGATTTCCATTCGTCGGACCATTGAATGTCATTTCAAAAACGCCCCATTGCTCGGGGTTGCGGCCCACTGTAATGAATCCGGCACACAATAAAGCGATTCCACTGATGACAAGTATCTTTGGAAAATTTTCAAATCGGTAACTTGTGGTTTCGTGGTTCATAAAATTATTTCTGGAAAACCAATTTTAGGTAAGCCGTGTTGGCGCCAAAGTTCTTCTTCACGTTGCGCGCATCGCGGGCGTCGCGGGAACGCTCGATCACCAGCCAGCCGCTCCAACCAATTTCATCCAGAGCCTGTTTCACTTTCAACACGTCAACCTTCGGATCGTTTTGCAGCCACACGCCGTCCTCATCGGTGGCGTGAATCTGGCAGAGACGATCTTTGCCGATGATGCGCAATTCATCCGGCACATTGCGGCCAGCGCCGAGCGCATTGGAAAAGTTGAAATAACATTTCACGGCGGGCGAACCGATCTCGTCTAGCAACTTAATCTCCTCTGCCGCCGGCAACGAGGTTTCCAGGCCGATGATCACGCCCGCTTTCTCCGCAAGCGGAGCGATGGATTTCAAACGCGCCACGATGGGCGGACGCAGTTCAGGATGCTTCACCAGATCGCCACGCACGCCGAGCGGCAGGAAGCAGACCTTCACCTTCATCGCCACCATCGTATCAATGCAATCTTGCACCATGCGCGGAACCGTCGGACGTTCGGCAAATGACTGCGCGTAAAATCCCGACATCGCGATTGACGGGATTTCCAGATTCAATTCGCGCGCCTTGTCCAAAAACTGCTGGCGCAACACCGCGTCTTTCGTAATGGCACTTACAAACGTTTCGTTCGTGCCCAGCGAACCCATGTCCACCTCGACTCCATCCGCGCCGATGTCCTTCGTGAGTTGAAAGGCGCCGAGCTTCTGCCGCTTAAGAATCATCCAGTCGCACAACGCGATTTTGTAACGCTGCGGGGAAACGGAAGCCGGCAGAGCGTTGGTCGCATCCACCGCTGAAGATGTTTGCGGACAAATCAATGCCACAGCCGTCGCTACTGCGGCACCCAATTTGATCAATAGATTTTTGTTCATGATGAATTATTCCTTCGTCAGCCAGACGACGTTCGCGCCGGGCAATTTGATTTTCCCACCGGCCTGAACCGTCTCGCCATCAGTTATAGTTCCCGATTTTTTATCGACGAAGTGGAGACGAAATGCGCCCGACTCGCCCGCGAGATTTAATTCCAAGTCGCCGCCATGAAAAATCAGCATTTGCTTACCCGCTTCACGCAAGGCCCAATAATTTTTTCCGGAGACTTCCGGCCACGCTTGCATCAGCGGAATCGCGGCGAGAAAATTTCTGTCAGTTGTTTTCGGCAAGCGCGGCAGCGAGCCGCCCGCGCAAACCCATGCCCAGCCAGCGGAATCAAAATCGCAGAGCAGCGCCTTGCCAGGAAATTTTCCGCGATACTCCGCCGCCATGCTCGCGAGATTTTCGTCGTTTGGCCGGCCCCCGCGCCATTGCCGCTCGAACTGACGCGGCGCGAGATTTTTGCCGCCGGGCGGCGCGAACTCGCCTTTGTCCGTGCGCCACCAGTAGCGGAAATCAATCACGTCCACCAACGCATTGCGTTGCGCGTCGGCGAGAATCGCATCTTGAACATCTTTGGTGGCAGAGAGAGCAACCAAAGGATTTTGGATTTTAGATTTTGAATTTTTGATTTGATCGCGCTCCCACACGCTGATCGTATCCAGCCAGAATTGCATGAAGTGCAACGGCCCGGTGAACTCGGCACTGGTGAACTGAATCACGTTCGCGTTGTTCGTAAAATTGTCAAGGCACTGGCGGATGTAACCTTCGTGCAGCTTGCGGCGCACGGGATTCGTTTCGTCGTAAAATAGTTCCGCCTGAAAAACTCGTTTGTCACCCGCAAACGGCGGCGGCTCCGGAAATTCCGTGCCGTTGATGTTATTTGCCGAACGCCACGGGGAATCCACCCAGTGCGCGCCAGCTTCGATGATATTGTGCTGGAAATAATTTTCGTGGAACAATACCAGCCCGCGAGCATCCGCGATGTCGGCGAATTGTTGCAGCCGCGACCAATACCAAGGATTGAATTTCGTGAGGTCGTATTTACTCAAGCCCAGCCACGCCAAACCTTCGCCGGTGCGCGTAAACGGCATTTCAAAAAACGGCGGCAGCACATCACCGTTCATGCGGCGGATGCGTTCGTGGTCATCGCGGCGGCGGTCATACCAGAGACCGTAATTGTGATCGAGGGCGATCCTGCCGTTTACCACAAGTGAGTCGGCAAGTTCATTTAAGTCATCCGTGAAACCAGAACCCATGCGACCGGGAACAAAGCGTGTCACGGCCAAACCAAAATCATCTGCTTCATCCGGTCGGATGCTGCCGCGCCACCACGTCACGTCCGCCGTGCCGCCGATGACAAGCTTGCCATCAATCGTGAGCCAGCCGTTGGTGATGACAAGTGGGTGACGAGTAACAACTGATGAGTGATGAATTTCAGCAATGTCCTCAATACGCTTGGCGCTTCCTGACGAGTCGGGAATTGGATTTCGCTTTGACGCCGCAGAGATATAGTCGCGCAGCAGCGGCGCGGCTTCGTGCGACGCAGCAGCAAGTTCCTGCGCCTTCTCCACGGAAGGATTACTGGATTCTTCATGCGGTCGCGCCATCAGTTGCAACCGCGCGGAAAATTCTTTACCCAATCGCGCGCCTAACTGCGCGGCGAATAAACTGTCCGGCGACATGAAATTATTTGAACTGCGCCACACGCCATCGCCTTCAAAACTGCCCCACGAACCGAACGACCAATTCTGCGCGCCCGGCGGATTCCAGCAGCGGATGACCGACGCACTGCAATTCCACAGCACAGAATTCGCAGCCGCCCAGCCGATGGCCGCGTTATTGCCGGCGAGATAGCCGAGTGTCAGCGCGTTGCCATCAATTGTCACGTTGTCGTAGAGCACGCCACTGGCCCAGCTTTCAATCGGCCCGCTGCCATCCAGCGCCTCGCGGGCCTCGCATTGGACGAACGCGTTCGGCCCGGCGCCGCAATGGCCAACCGAAAAATCATGACAGCCATGCTCGGCGTAGCAGCGCAGGAAAAGCGTCTGCTGCCCCATCGTGAAAAAGGTGTGGCGACGATAGCCGCCGATTTCCGAAACTGGCGCGAGCGACAAACAATCCTGCACCGTCACGCGCTGAACAGTTTCGTAAAGCGCGACAGCGGAACCGGCAAAGTTTTTGAACGCGACCTGCCGCACCCACGCATCGGCGGTGTTTTCCATCGTGATGCCGAACCAAGAATGATTTTCGTCCTTGGCGTTAGCTGCATCGAAAGTGGATTCAAGCGCGAGGTTTTCAATGCCGACATTAGTGATGAGACCGGGCGACGAAAATTTTTCCACGCGGCCGCCACCCAATTCCTTTTCAATCGCCGTGGTAATGGGTGCATCCACCGTTACCAGATTGCCTTCGACAAATTTCACTTTGCGATTCCACGCGATGTCGCGCGAACCAGGTTTCCATCCGCCGCCTTCGCCACCGCCAAATTCATTTGCGCCAAGTTGGTCAATCCATACTTGTGTGCTGGGGCGAATGACACGGATCGCATCGCCCGCTTTCAAACCACCAACTTCGGCCAAGTGAAAACTCGTGGCACCGACGGGAACATAGTCGTCCGCGATTTCCCAGTTGGCGTTGGTGCTGATGGTGAAATCTTTTTTTCCAAAAACGCGGATGAGGGTGCGGCGATCCAGACCGGTGCCAACGAGCACCGTGCCGTCCTCGCCCACCCCCTGCCCGCGCAGCACGACACCGGAATTTGTGATGACAAGCCCGCCAAGAATTTCGTGACGACCTTTGAGCAGCAACACTGCGCTACGCAGTCCATTCGTGTCCGGCGAGAGACTGGCCACCTGATCAAGCGCACGTTGGATCAATTCTGTTTCATCGCCCGCCGTCGGTGTGACGACCACGCGGACGGGCACGTTAGGAATTTCCTGATTGCCGCCAGCATAGCCGCAGCTTGAAAAATCAGGCACGCGATTGCTACGCGCATCAAGTCCGTAAACGAGCTGACCATCAGCACCAACGGAAATAATCGGCGGCGGGCCTTTCGGTGCCGCTACTGCTGACAGAACACTAGCGAGCAGGAGGAGCGAAACGATTTTCTTCATGGCAGCTGGGCTTTGATTTTCGACAATTGACTGACGCGCGCAATCTCTTTGCCATCGGCTAGAACGACAAATCCTTTTCCGCGACCGTAGCGAGAGCCGTCTTTGTCCCAAAAAATCGTGAGCTTATGCCCGTGGTAGGACACGCCATCGAGGCAAAAATAATCCCAAGCGTCCGCCGGCAGCAGCGGAGAAATCTCCACTGCGTTATCAGCGCGCGGACGCAAGCCGATGACACCCGTGACGAGTAAATCGGCGTAGGTGGAGTGATTATAATAGCGACTGCGACCGCCTTTGCCATTGATCCAATCGCCGGTGATTTCGTCGAGGTATTCGCCGAGATACGGCTTACCGTTGGCGTGCTGGCTGTGGGTGTAGGCGAGAAAAGTGTGGAAGTAATCGTGTGGCGTCACCACGTCCTGCCGGTAGTCGCGCAGAAAATTGGCGAGCGCATCAAGCGTTTGGCTCGTCGCGAACGGCCAGATGGCGCCGTCCCATTCGCAGGTGCCGACGCCATGCGAACGAAATTGCGGATGCCGGCGCTCAGCCGTCGCGAGACCAGCTGGAGCTTGAAAACCTTGTGTGATGATAAACTGCGTCCAAGCGACGGCAAATTTTTTGTTATCGTCCGGCAGGCTAAACATCCACGGAATGAAACCTAATTCCTCGCACACGTTGGCCAAGCTGCCATCCGCGCGGCGCACCTCAAAAAAACTGGCATTCTCACTCCACAGTTTTTCCTGCGTGAGTTTTTTTAATTTCCCAGCTTTCGTGGCAAACTCTTTGGCGATTTTTTTACTTCCTCCCAACCGAGCGATGGCGGCGATAGCCTGAGCGTTGGCGAACATGTAGCTATTGATCGTGGGCCGAAGATTTTTATTCGTGCGGGATCCGGAGATGGATTCTTCCATACCGTCGCGGACATCGTATTGCCAGAACAGACCATTGGTCGTGAGCCGTTCGTTTTCCCAAACGCGATAGTCGGCGACAAAATCCGCGAGCAAGTTCGTGAGAAAAGTTTTATCGCCGTTCACCAGAAAACGGTCGTAAGCAGCGGAGGCAAACCAACTACTGAACTTGTGAAAATGCGGCTGCGATTGGCCGTTATTGCCGCGTAGCCAGAACGTCGTGTAGTCATTTAGAAAATTCTGGTCACGCAACCAGCGGCCTTCCGCCAGATGAAAACCAGCGGCGCAACTGATGGTGTTATGAATCCCGGCATGGCGGACCGGCGTGAGAAACTCGGTGATGACCCAGCCGTTCGTGGTCTGCACGAAATGTTTGCGGAATGACCACCAACGGAAATAATAGATCTCTTCCACTTCCTTGTCGGGGCAGTCGAAGAAGGGGATTTCGTTTTGCAGCCAGCTCCATGAATCGGCGTTGGAGATAGTGTTGGTGACATTCTCATCCTCCATCGCGTTGAATCGCTCGACGTGATGGGCAAAGTCCGCCGGCTTGAGGATGGCGAAATCGGCAGCGAAAGAATTTTGAACCACAAAATACGCCAAACCCGCAAGCAGAAAGACGAAACGCCAAACCAATACGGCGTTCGCGTATTTTGTGTATTTCGCGGTCGGTTTCATCAGCTCACAAATTCAGCTTAGCAATTTCGGCTTCAATTTCTTTCAAGCGAGTCTTTACTAATTCGCGTTCAGCATCGCGGAAACGATGGAACGGTTCCGCCATAAAATCATCGCAAATGCCTTGGCAGGCGAGCACGCACTTGATGCCTTTGATGATGGAGGAAGCGTGCTTGCCGATGCGATAAAACGAATCGCTCACGCGCTGGATCTGCTGCTGCAATTCCTCGGCGCGAGCCAAATTTCCGGCGCGGTAAGCTTCAACAAGTTTCACATAGAGTTTCGGGAACAGATTCGCGCCGCCACTCACGCCGCCGTTACCACCCAATTGCAGCGTGGCCAGAAGTTTTTCTTCCGGCCCGCACAGCAACGGCCAGTCCGGACGATGTTGTTTGATGAGTTCGGCGGCATTCTTGAAATAGTTCAAATCACCAGAGCTATCTTTGAGCCCGACGATGTGCGGATTATCCATCGCGCGACGGATGGTGTCGGCTTCGATGTGAACTTTCGTGAGCGCCGGCATGTTGTAGATATAAAGCGGCAACGGCAATTCGGGCACGAGATGATCCAGATATTCCTGCAATTCCGGCTGCGCTTCCGGCAAATAATACGGCGGCGCGAGCACGACGGCGTCCGCGCCAAAATCTGCGGCGGCGCGCGCCACGCTCACGGATTCCACGAACGCCGTGTCGGTGATGCCGACGAGCACTGGCACGCGCTTTTTTACCTGCTTGCAGACGCGCTCGATGAGTTCGCGACGCAAACGGTAACTCAAGCTGGGGCCTTCACCAGTGGTGCCGAGAATAAATAATCCAATCACGCCCCCAGCGAGAATGTGTTCCAAGAGGCGTTCGAGACCGGCGACATCCAGCTCATCGCGGCCACGCAACGGCGTGATCATCGGGGGGACAATTCCAGTAAGGGGTGATTTCATTTCAAGCTTGTTCAAAGTTATCGGTCTTAGGTTTGAGGAGCAAAATCAAAGCGGCGCTCAACAATGCCACCGCCGCTGACACCGCGAACGCGACGGAAAACTTGATGCCATGGTCGCGCATCCAGCCAAGCACAACAGTCGCCCCCGCACCCACGCTGATGCTCACGAGGTTCATAAAGCCGTAGCCGGTGGCGCGATGTTCCGGCCGCGCGATCTGGCAGAGGATGGGCATGTTGTTGCAGTCGAAAAAACCCCAACCGATACCGAACAGAATCATCGCGCCAATCGCCATCGCCAGACTTTCCGCATAACCAAGGCCGAGCAGTGCGGGCACCAGGAGTAGCACGCCGAGGGCACTCGTAAAAATTCGGCCGCGATTCGTCCGGCGCATCCACCAGTCGGCAACCACACCACCGAGCAAGACGCCAACAAAAGAGGCGATTTGAATATAGCCCGTGGCTGACAAGCCCGCCGGGCCTTGCTGGAGATGGAACGTGTCTGCAAGATACGTTGGCAGCCAGTTCTTCGTCACCCAGCCAGCTATAGCGGGTAGCGTAAAATAAACCACCAGAATCCAGAAAGCCGGTTGCGACCAGAGCGCACGGCAGGTTTCACCAATACGGATGGGGGCTTTTGCCGTAGCAGAATTTTGTTTTTCCGTATCGCGCAGAGCAAACAACAGCACCACGGCGTAAGCCACGCCCGCCGCTCCAAACCAAGTGAAACAATTTCGCCACGAACTGGTTTGCGCGATATAGCCGCCGATGCCGCCCAATGCGAGGCCGACGTAAATACCGCTTTGATGAATGCCAATCGCCTTGGCCCGCGTGCCGCCAGTATGGAAATCCGCGATGAGCGCGAGCGCTGCTGGAATATAAAACGCCTCGCTGATGCCCATGAGCGCGCGCAGCGTCAGCATCTCCGAATACGTCTGCGCGTGCCCCGTGGCCCACGTCACCGCCGACCAGACGAATAAGCTACCGATGACCGTCCAGCGGCGGTTAAATTTATCGGCGATGAATCCGCCGACCGGACTCAAGAACGCATACACCCACATGAACGTCGCCATGAGCATGGCGAAATCCTGATCGTTCGCGATACTCGGAATGTCCGCGCGAATCGAGGCGCGGATCGCGGAGACCATCTGCCGGTCGAGATAATTCAGCAAGACCACCGGCCACAGCAACGCCACGACCACCCAAGCGTAAGAAGAAAATTTTTGCGCGCCGCCGTTCACTTCGCGGGATTGACGTTGGCTTGCAGGGCCGCCCAATCAAATTTCTTCGTCGGGTCGAGGTCGTAGAGATATTTCTCGATGACCGTGTAACCGTCGCCCTGCAAATCTTTACTGGCGAGTCCGGCGTCGTTCGGATCAAGGTGATATTTTTCCTTCCACGATTTACGAATACCATCTGCGCCGAGATCGGTATAAGGCTCGCCCTTGTATTCAGGATAACCACCAACCTGCGCTGGGCTAGTGATCAGTCCAAGCTTGGCCAACCGCTGTAATTCAGCCTGCGCCGCTTTGGAATAACCCGTGCGGCTAGCCTCAACTGCGACGTCCGCATCAACCTGAGTGGCAACTCTTCCGGTGCGAACCATCTCGGTGACGCGTTTATCCACGGCATCGCGAACCGGCAAGGTTGCGCCCGCATTCGCAAGGACGGTGGCGAAAATTTTATCGGCAGTCTGCATGGGCAGCGGCGCGTGCGGAAACGGAATATCGGTGCGAATTTTTGCCAGAGCCTCCTTAAGTGATTCCACTTTCACGTCCGGCTGCACTCCGCCGTCCCAATTATCAGCTGTGACCTTAGCGTTGCCTTCGACAATGTTGCCGTGGACGTAGGCGATGCCGAAATGATCCTGCACCGTTTTGCTGCGCTCAGACTCCGGCTTCAGCAAACGCCAGCCGATTTCCTTGTCCGTGGGCGTAGCAGGTCCGGGTTTGAAATAATTATTTTCAATCGTGTAATAGCTGCGGTGATCGCCGCCATCCACCGTGCGGTGAACCCAGTTAAAGACGACGTTGTTGATGAAGGTGAAATCCCCGATCATGCCCACGCTCGGGTTGCGGCCCGTATTACACGCCCAGAGATTGTGATGAAACGTGCTGTTCAATCCACCGATGGTGCTGCCGAACGCGTGGTGATAGGTATTCAAACCTTCGCTGAAAATGCAGTTCTGCATCGTGATATTGACCGTGGGCAGTTTCAATTCCTTGCCGCCCTCGGGCGGTTGATACATGTGGCGATACATGGACATATTTTCATCCAAACCCCAACTCCCCGAGACGTGATCAATCATGATGTTGCCCGTCGGGTTGCCACCCAGTGAATCATTGCGGTCGCCCACGTCCGTCGCGCCGCGACGAAATCTCATGTAGCGGATCACCACATCATGCGTCTCCAATTCAACCGTATTGCCCGCGAGGCACACGCCATCACCCGGCGCGGTGTTGCCTACGATGGTGATGTAAGGCGCGCGGATGCGGATACGGTCCTGGAGATGAATGATGCCTGCCACGTTGAAAACAATGGTGCGCGGGCCACTGGCTTCGCACGCTTCGCGAAAAGTTCCCGCACCGCTGTCGGCCAGATTTGTAACTATAAAAGTGGTTCCGCCACGGCCGCCAAAGGAATACATACCGCCGCCCCACGCGCCGGGAAATGAAGGCACACTCGCCTGTGGCAAATCTTTCGGCTCCGCCGCACCGGGCAGATACGGTTTCCCCTTGGCCGCCCAAGCTTTGATGGCGGGCTGCGCTTTGGCAAACGCTTCGTCCGAACGCTGATCGGCGGCAGATTGTTTCGCTTTCGCCTCGGCGGAGATGGCGGAAGAAATCGTGGGATATTGGGCGCGGGACGAAACTACTGAAACCAGCACGAGCGACAGAATGAGTAAATTAGTTTTCATGAAATCAACGGGCCCCGGTAAGCGTGTTCACGTTGCTATCAGACTTGCTCCAATCAATTTTTTTAGTTGGATCAAGGTCGGCCAGATATTTATCCATGACCGTGTAGCCGTCGCCCTGCAAATCTTTTTGCGCGAGCGATGCGTCGTTCGCATCAAGATTAAATTTCTTTTTCCACGACAGCGGAATTCCATCCGCACCCAAATCTTTGATCGGTTCACCTTTGTATTCAGGATAGCCGCCAACTTGAGAAACGTCGGTGATAATGCCGTTACCAGCTTTGCCGTAATTATTTTTCGCAAGACCCTCCGGCTGTGGCGGCAGGAATTCTTTGCCCGCGCTCCAAACCTTGCCGGTGCGAACGGTGTTGGCCACGCGTTCGTCCACGGCATCGCGGCGCGGCAGATTGGCGCCAGCATTTTTTAGCACATCGTCAAACGCCTGTTGTGCGGAAGTCATCGTGATCTGCGGCATCGGGAACGCTTTGTCCACGCGCACTTGCGCGACGATTTTTTTCATGGACTCGTTGGTGTTGATGGTCGGGTCGTCCTTGGAGCCGCCGTCGGAAAATTGCACGCCGCCCGCCCAATTGTCAGCCGTCACTTTTTCATTTCCCTCCATGATGTTGCCCGCGACGTAAGCCTTGCCAAAATACGGAATCAGATCCGGCTTTTTCTGCGTGGCGGAGGGCTGCAAAATGCGATACGCAATCGGCCCATTGTTCGCCGCCGGACCGGGCTTGAAATAGTTGTTGATGATGTTGTATTGGCTGTCCTTGTCGCCGCCGTCAATCGTGCGATGCCGCCAGTTGAACAGCACATTGTTGACGAAATTAAAATCATAAGTCATCGCCACGCTGGGATTGCGCCCGGTGTTGCAGGCGAAAAGATTGTGATGAAAGCCGGAGTTGCGTCCGCCCCAATCGCCACCGAACGCATGATTGTAGGTATTCAAAGCTTCACTGGTGATGGTCCACTGAATCGTCACGTTGACCGCCGGTAGTTTGAGCGCCGGGCCGCCGTTCGTCGGCTGATACATGTGGCGGTAAGTATCAATATTTTGATCCTGCCCCCAGCTCGCCGAGATGTGATCGAGAATGATATTGCCGATGGGACTGCCGTAATGCACGCCGTGACGATTGAAGATGTCCAGATTTCCTCGGCGCAAACGCAGGTAGCGAATCACCACGTCATGGGCGTTGTCCACCAAACCGTTGTCCGCGATGCAAATGCCATCACCGGGCGCAGTGTGCCCGTCAATCGTGAGATAAGGCGCTTCAATATAAACCGGCTTCGCCAAATGAATGATGCCCGCAATATTGAACACCACGATACGCGGTCCGGCAGATTCGCACGCCTCACGCAATGTTCCCGGCCCACTGTCATTCAGATTCGTCACGACAAAAATTTTCCCGCCTCGGCCGCCGAAGGAAAATTTGCCGCCGCCTTCCGCGCCGGGAAACGCCGGAACTGTTGCCTGCGGCAAATCAGACGGCAACGCAGCCCACGGAATAAACGGTTTGCCCTTTTTCTCCCATTCCGCCAGTTGGGGAGCTAGTTGGGCGACGAGGTCCTGCTCGTAGTGATTCAAGGCGGCTTCACGCGCTTTGATGGCCTCATCAGGAACTGGCCAGTTTTCGCGAGCGGAAACAAATTGGGATGCGAGCGAGACTATCGCCGCAAAAATTATTTTATTCTTCATGGATCAGTGCTTGGCCAGCGAGTATTCGCCGACGAGCGAGTTGAGATATTTTTCGAGATTCGTATAGCCATCGCCGTTCAAATCTTTGTTCGCATCACTGGCATCTTTTGGGTTCAGTGCGTGAGATTTTTCCCAAGCGTCGGGAATGCCGTCTCCGTCCGTATCCCAATCAGCGGCTCGATGAACTTCCGGATAATCATCCCAGCCACCCACGTCGTCCTGAGAATCCGGTAAACCGGGCAAGCCAGTTTTGCTGCCTTTGAATTTGGGAATACCGCTGCGAACTTCGGCGATAATGCGTTGGTCGTGGGCATCCAGCGCCGGGAAATTACAACCAACATCGGCGAGGACATTCGTGTAGGCCTCGGCGGCACTCTGCGTTTTCACGAATGACGGAAAAAATTCTTTATCAACCCACGGCGAATACTCCACGGGAATTTTCCCTCCCCGTTCGGTGGTGGCCTCGCGACCAACTTCTTGATTCGTCAGACCAAAATGTCCCGGCATAACGTTGCCGACAAAATAATATTGCTGCGTGCCGGGGAAGCCTCCGTATTGTGCATTGAGGGCATAGAAAAAATCCGTTGCCGGGCCGGGTTGGTAGAAGTTATTGACGAAGTTGACCTCATGCGCACCGCCGTCGGTCGCACGGTGTTTCCAGTTAAAAATGACGTTATTTCGCAAATCCATGCGACCAGCGTAGGCGGAGGTTTTCTTTTCCAACCCACCCGCCAGACTCCAGTTACGACCCTCGCAGTTCGCCAGAAGGTTATGGTGGAAGCTGCCGACATCGCCACCGATGCTAGCGGCGTAACCGTGCTGCGTGCCCGGCGGATATTTTTTGTGGCCAGCGGCGTTAAGGGCCTCGGAAATCAGCGTGCGTTGCAAGGTGATGCTGTGCGCTCCGCGCGAACTGAACGCCTCATCCAGCGTCCAACTAATTGAGCAATGGTCAATGATACAATCATTGGCCGAAGCCATGCCCATACCATCAAGCGTGGTGCCAGAAAGGTTTCCGGGTCGCACACGCATATAACGGATGATGACATTGGTTGCGCCCAACATTCCGAAATTATATTTGCGCAGGCAGATACCTTGGCCAGGTGCGGTCTGGCCCGCGATAGTGAGATCGGAATTGGTTTTGCGGATAATGAGACGCGATTCCAACGTAATCAGGCCCGACACATCAAACACCACCGTGCGGGAACCCGTCGCTTCGACCGCTTCACGCAAACTGCCAGGGCCAGAATCATTCAGGTTGGTGACGTGCAAGACTCGCCCGCCACGCCCGCCTTGAGCAAATCGTCCGTAACCTTCCGCCGTGGGAAAAGCCAGCGGCACCGCCGCAGAAACAACGGACGGCAACATACATAGCACCGAGAGAGCGGCGAACTTCAGAAACGAGTAGCGATTCATGGCGTGGATGACACAGACGTTTGACAAATGTTTTGGTTATTAAAAAAATCGTTTTATTTGGAAAATTAAAAGCCGGGGCCAAGTTTAAACTCAACCCCGGCTGAAAATAACAACTAGCTGGTTACGCCTCTTTCCTCACGGATAAGGATACGACAACTTGTAATAGACAGACGGATTAGCAGGGTTGTTAGTGATGGTTACTGAATTATTAGTGGTCGAACCACCTACTATTGCCCAATTAGTGCTCAACCCGATACTTAAAGTATTCGTTTGCGAAAGCAGACGCCAACCAGTGTATTCGGTAGGCCATGAAAGCGTCATGGTATTACCAGAAGTTGATAAGACGATATTAGTAGGAGTCTGCGGCAAAGCGGAGGCAACAATTGTTACCGTTCCATCATAGATAACCTGACTCAAATCCCAATCTAGGCCAAATGCAGGATGGGCCGGGACCATGATTGGAAGCGCGTTAGTTGTGTTCAGCGGGAAAATGTCAGGATTGAACGATCCATCAGAAGGCTGCGTGCCGAACAACTTAAATGATTGACCAGCTGCAAATGGCGTAGCTCCAACATTGGTCATTACCACCGTGCCCCCATCCGCCACGAGCGGCAAACCATGACTACCACCCAAAAATTGGATATTAGATAGCACCTTGGTATTTTTCTGACCAGCCGCACCGGGATCAACTTTGATTATATTGGTAGAGCCCGGATTAAACTTCACATTTCCTGACGCAAGGGGATCGTTATCCGATGTTTGCAAAACAGTAGTGGTTCCAATCCCTGATCCACCGGGCACAAATAGACCACCGCCTTTAATATCTAAACCTGCTGGCTGCCCACCAGAGGCAGTAGCGGACAACTTAATTGGACTAATACCAGCGTCTTCAAACACCCCTGAAACGCTAATTGAAAATCCAGTTATACTTCCAGCGGCATTAACCATTCTGCCACCTGAATCAACCGTTGATGTCCCGAGATTGGCAATTGTGCCGTTATTGTAGAGCAAAGCGTTTGTGTTTACCGTGAAAGTTCCGGAAATTGTGCCGTTATTAGTAAGAGAACCGCCAGCACTGACAGTAACTGAACTCAAAGTGCCGCTATTCGTGGCACCACCACCAATAGACGAACTCCCCATCACCTGTCCAGACCAACCAAAGAAAGTGCTATTAGCGGTCACCACCGAAGCCAGAACACCACTGCCAAAAAGTTTTCCTGCGTTAATTTGAGCAGTTACATTGGCGAAGGCATCCATTTGAACCGAGCCGGTGCCATATTTATTCAAAGAACCCGCAGAAATACCGTTAGGGCTCGTAGAGGTGAACACATAATTGTTAACGGAATTTGTAAATGAGATACCGATACCAGTCTGACTAGGAGCTACGATTTCAGAAATCGTAATCGCCGTAGGCACGCCAGCCGTATCATTGAAAATGACTTTGTCACCATCGGTAAACTTTGCGGCTATGGAAGTATTAGTTGCCAAAACCCAATTATAGCTTGAATGATCCCAAATCGAACCGGGACCCTTCCACACCAAAGACTGAGGTGCATTGGTGCTGATAATCAACTCGATAGTTTTATTAGCAGTGTTGTCATTCAACAAAAGGTTGTTAAACCCAGGAGGCAATGCGCCAATTCCGAGTGACGAGTGATCAGAGGCAATATCATACTTGATAATGACGTTGGTAGCCGGATATGAGACAAACCCCGACAAGGAATTAATGTTAATTTTGCTGCCGACGGTGGTTGTTAAATTTGTCACAAAAATATTTGTAGTTCCGGCAACTGCGGACAGAGTAAGCGATCCGCCAGTCATTGCCAAAGTAGTCAAACCCTTGACTGGCGAGGCAACAGCATTGCTAAGCACTAGCACACCGCCGTTTTGAATTGTAATCGTATTGTTGGTGCTTAATGTGCCAACCGTGACTTGATTCACCCGGGCCGTCCCATTCGTTGCAATAGTTAAACGGCCAAAATTTCTGACGGCATTCCCCGCGCCCCAGTCACCAGCAGTGTAACCAAGATTTAGCTCAGTGTTAACTACTAGTAGTGCAGTGTTTGTAGAATTTCCACCAACCGTGATATCTGCCTGACAAAGACCTTCACCCGTATAAGCCTGATAACCCGCACGAATGGTGTTCGCATTAATCGTGCCCCAATCAAATAGCAGATTACCACGGTTGAGAGTGTTGGGGGAAGATGAGAACAAGCGGTTGCGCCCCAACCAAATTGTGTCAACTAACATGTCCACATTGACATTATTCAGATTCAAGATCATCCGGGAGTTATTACCCGTGTTTGTCGTAGTTCCACTGTCAATAGCCACACCTAAAAGTGTGATTCTGCCATTATTCGTATTACGGAAAGATGCGGAAGGACGGAGATTCACAAAGCTCGAATTTATTTGGACAGCCGAACTGCTTCCGCCAGATTTGCCCTGACCAAAAATCATCGCATCTGCTTGAATAGTGGTATTAAGCCCTAAGTTGAGAGGTGCAGTGCCACCATTATTACCATCGTAGTGATTTTCGTATGAAATCGCCGTCAGTATCGGATTGGTAGTTGTATAGTCGCCCACATACGTAGCATAGATGATGTTGGTTTTGGCCAAATCCAACCTTGTGCCTTGAGGACTCGTGCCACCATTGCCAACCAATCCCTGCAACGCGGTTGTGAAGTCTCCTGAACAAAACCTGCTGACATAAGCTTTGAGCGTATCTAAGTTTGCCATGCCCAAAGTTGTGCCAGTTCCACTCGTGCTGACGCCATTTACAGTGAAGTTTGCTGCCGTATTGGAAACCAACAACGTGCCACCAGCGCCAAAAATGTTAACTGTCGTGGTCTTGTTGTTCCCGGGAAAAGAATCCACATTCACCGCAAAGCCATTGGTTCCAAGAACCTGAACTGTCTGACCAGCGGCAATAGCCATATTCTGGTTAGTGCCAGAGAGATTACGGATAAAAGAGAGGGAATTGAGTGAAACTGAACCACCCAGAGTGTTTGTGTTATAGCCGGCATCTTGGAACATAACATCGTCACCAGTAGCAGGCACGCCACCGCTCCAGTTTGCGGAATTTGCCCACGTCACATCCCCCGCAGGATTGCTGTTTGTCCAAAGTGTTCCCACAATCAACGGAATTACTAAGGTATTGCCAATCGGCTGACCGTTGGTCGTTGCTGAGAAAGTAAGCGGGTAAACACCCTTAGCAACATTTGTAACCCCGAAATTTAAAAAAAGCGTTTGGCTACCAGTAAAATTATTAGTCAAAAAAACTGTAGTCAATCCGGCCGGCGCACCAGAAACGGATAATGTCACGGGATTGAGAACGGTGGTAAAATCCCCTGTTAAAACCGCCCTAATCTGCACATTTGTATAGGATCCGCTATAACCACCACCGCCGGCAAAAACCTTAAATCCCGAAATATTCGTTAGCGTCACAGTTTGCGCAAAAGCCGATGCCCCCAGAAGCATAGACCCAAGCATCATCGAGGCTAACAAACATTTACGTGCAATTACTCGGACACCCTGACTCCTAGTTTTAAATTTAGTTTTGATCATACGATTTAACGTGTTTTGAGTTTGATTGTTGGGATTTTTTGGGCGGTTCTGAATTGAAGTAGTGGTTTATTAAGTATGAAAATTTGCTTATCAGCGATACGGCATACGATCATTCATCCAGTCATAATCATCACTTGTGCGAACATTGATCGCCCCAGCCGGTTGGCCGCGCGTCTTGGTCACGGGCAAAACAATGCGAGTATCTCGCCAACGCTTAATTTCAGCATGACCATCAGCAAAAGAAAGACTGCCAGCTCCACCATGATAGCTCCCAGGAACCTCCCGAAAAACTTGAACTCCCGATGTCAACCCAGGGTTAAAGTTAAAGGTGCTGTCATCCATCCAATCACCCTGCTCGTCCAATGTCACAAAAATCATTGAAGGACTGGGAACCAAATCAATGGTTTTTCTCGCGGCGATGTATGTTTTACCATTCACCGCCCCCGCAGGAAGCGTCGGACTGCCACCCATAGCAGCATTCATGGAAATGGTTTTCACTCGAATACCATTTTGAGCAGCATCCTTATCACCCGGACAGCTGTATATGGTCGTAGACTTGATATAATCAGCAATCAACGCATTGGTGCCGATCAAAAGCGACGTGTTCGTATTGGCATCCTCATTAGCCCAGCCCATAAAATTTCCATCAGTCCCCTTACTCGGCACGAATGCGCCGCTGCTGCTATTACCCATCAATTGCTCCTGATTATCACCACTGAACATAATCCACGCCAAAACCACTTGCTTAGAATTATTCAAACACGAAATCCCCTGAGCCTTGGCCTTGGCTTTGCTCAAAGCAGGCAGAAGCATTGCCGCCAAGATGGCTATGATCGCAATGACCACGAGGAGTTCAATTAAAGTGAAACCGGCTTGAAACCGGGAGACGCGACGGGACGGAATGACGTTTTGTGAGCGCATTGCTTTTTACAGATGGTGTAGTCAAACACTAGCACACCTATTTCACTTATGATAATGCAAAAAGAAGCAATTTATTTGCGAATTGTGCCATATGGGTTGACCGTTGGCCAACGGCGGCAGAAGATGTCGCATACACCAATGACCTTTGCTACCAACTCGATTCACGCTCCTCGTCATTGGTCTAAGCGGGTAGTAAAATACTTTCTCCAGCTATCGCTTAGTTTCCTGGCTGGTAGCCAATTAATTCCCGCTCGTGAATTAGCATTGACCCCCACCGATTTCTACTGGACTCAAAAAATGCAGTCAGCACTTGTAGAATTGCGGGATTCACCTGAGCCATTGAATATCATTTTGGGCAGCGGAACATATTCGCTTTCTGGCTCGCTATTTTTCCCAGGCGGAATCAGTTCGTCGATAACGCTCAAGGCTGGCGCAGGCCAGCAACCCATTTGGAGCGGAGGAAAAGAAATCAGGAACTGGTCAGGCGTCACAAATCACATCGCTGGCCTATCAAAACTGGCCCAAAAACAAGTCTGGGTGGCCGAGGTGCCGAAAAACGGCCTTCAAACGTTCAATTTTCGCCAGCTCTGGGTAAATGACCGCAAAGCGGTGCGAGCTCGTTCGCCTGATGGCGAGCAACCCTTTCGCCTCGTGGCTTGGGATAAAACCCATCAAACCGCTACCATTCCAACAGCCGCGCTCGCGGGCATTAAAAAATCGCGCGAATTGGAAATGGTCATTGATCAGGTGTGGGAGATTGCTGTGCTGCGCGTAAAATCTTTCCAGATCAACGGTGCGAACGCCAGCGTCACCTTCAAACAGCCGGAAAGCAAAATTGAATTTACGCACCCGTGGCCACCAGTCATTGTGACGACGAATTACCAAGCAACATTCTACTTCGCCAACGCCATCGAATTGCTCGATTCGCCGGGCGAATGGTTTTTGGATGCGCGCGCGGGGAAAATTTATTACTGGCCGCGCGCTGAGGAAGACATGACCCGCGCCAAAGTTTTCGCGCCGGTTTTGGAAACGCTGGTGGAGATTGCGGGCACGCCAGACAAGCCTGCTACTAATATCCACTTTGAAGGCATCACGTTTGCGCACACCACCTGGCTACGGCCATCCGAGCAGGGCCACGTTCCGTTGCAGGCGGGCATGTTTCTGCTCGACGCCAAAAAACTTTCGCCCAAAGGCACCGCGTATCATGCGGGCTTGGACAATCTGGCGTGGATTGGGCGTCCACCGGCAGCGGTCACTGTAAAAAATGCCAATAACATCACGTTTACAAATTGCACATTTGAACACCTCGGCGCGGCTGGTTTGGATTTTCAAAGCGACACGCACGACGACGCGGTGCAAGGCTGCACGTTCCGCGATCTCGCGGGTAACGGAATTCAACTCGGCAAATTCTCCGATACAAATGTAGAAACCCACCTGCCCTACAATCCAGTGGACGAACGCGAAATCTGCTTGCGCGAAACGATCGCCAACAATCTCATCCACGACTGCGGCAATGAAGATTGGGGCTGCGTGGGCATTGCCGCCGGTTATGTGCGAAATCTTTCCATCCTCCACAACGAACTGTTTGACCTGCCTTACACCGGCATCAGCGTCGGCTGGGGCTGGACGAAAGCCACGAACTGTATGCGCGATAATTCGATTCACGCGAATCACATTCATCACGTCGCTCAACGGCTCGGCGACACAGCGGGCATCTACACGCTCTCCGCCCAGCCCGGCACTGTCGTCAGCGAAAATTCCGTCCACGATATCCACATCAGCCCATTCGTGCCCGATACCAACCATTGGTTTTATCTGTATCTCGACGAAGGTTCATCAGGCATCACTGTGCGCGACAACTGGTGCCCCTCGGAAAAATTTCTGAAGAATGCTAACGGCCCCGGCAATGTCTGGACGAATAACGGGCCGCAAGTTTCTGAAGCCATCAAAGCTGCTGCCGGATTGGAACAAAATTTCCGCGCTCGGATGGGCGCGGGTATTTCTGATAAATAAAACGCTGCATCATCAGAATTGGCGGCACTTCCGCCGTGCCAACCTGCCTCTTTCCTGCTTCAATCAAAGCTCCCATGAAGAAATCCATCGCCCTCCTCTGGCTCGCCGTTTTGGCGCTGACGATCAACACGCGCGCTGCCCTCACGCCCATCGAACTTCGCTGCGACTACGCCCTCAACCCGCTTGGCGTGGATTCCGCTAGCCCGCGACTCTTCTGGAAATTTGCGCGCAGCGACCGCGATCAGAAACAAACTGCGTATCAGATCATCGTTGCTTCCTCGGAAAACAATTTACGCCTCGCGCAGGGCGACTTGTGGGACAGCGAGAAAATTATTTCTGACGAGAATATCCAAATCGCTTACGGCGGCTCCGCGCTGAAATCAGCGCAGCAAGTTTTCTGGCAAGTGCGCGTCTGGGACGCTGACGGCAACACGTCAGCTTGGAGCAAGCCCGCTTCATGGACTATGGGCGTGCTAACTAAAGCCGACTGGCATGCGCAATGGATTGGCGCGGCGGACAAAGACATTTCCTCGCTGCTGTTACGCCGTGATTTCACCGTCAAGCCCGGACTCAAACGCGCACTCATCAACATTTGCGGGCTCGGCCAATACGAATTGACGCTCAATGGCAAAAAAGTTAGCGACGATTTTCTTTCCCCCGGCTGGACGAAGTATGACGCGACCTGTCTCTACGACACGCACGACATCACGCGCGAATTGCAGCGAGGGCAGAACGCCATCGGCATCGAACTCGGCAACGGCATGTATAATTCCCTCGGCAGCGGACGCTTCACCAAGTTCAAGCGCTCGTTCGGCCAACAGCAAGCCATCGCGCAGATCCGCCTCGAATATGCCGATGGCTCGGTGGAATTCATCGTCACGGATGGCTCGTGGAAAACTTCCGCTGGGCCCATCACCTTCAACACCATTTACGGTGGCGAAGATTTGGATGCGCGCTTGATTCAATGTTGCTGGAATAAACCCGGCTTCGATGATTCAAAGTGGTCGCCCGCAATTCTTCTCAATGGCCCTGGCGGCGAATTGCGCGGGCTCTCTTGCGCCGCGCCGCCGTTGAAATTCTTCGAGACGCACCAAGGCAAAGCCATCCACACACTCACGAATGGCGATGTCGTTTATGACCTCGGCCAAAACGCCTCGCACGTTCCAGTGATCACCGTCGCTGGCGCGGCGGGCAGCGAAGTCAGCGTGATGCCCTCTGAACTGCTCGGACCTGACGGCGGCGTGGATCAGAAATCCATGGGCGCGGGAAAACGCGGCGGTTATTTGAGCGAATTCACCAAAGGCACGGATGGCATCGAAACCTGGTCGCCGAAATTTAATTTCGTTGGCTGCCGTTATTTCCAGATTCACCTCACGCCTGCGGTCACCAACGACCCATTGCCAAAAATAAAATCCGTCGCCGCGCGCGTGATGCATTCGTCGTCCGAGCCCGTGGGCGAATTTGAATGTTCCAACGACCTTTTCAATCGCACGCGCAAACTTGTCCGCTGGGCGCAGCGCAGCAACATGCTCAGCCTGCTCACCGATTGTCCGCATCGCGAAAAACTTGGCTGGCTGGAGCAAGCCCACCTCAACGGCCCCGGCATCCGCTACGAATTCGCGCTCGACCAACTGTTCACCAAAGTCATGAACGACATCGCGGATTCCCAGCTCACCAACGGCCTCGTGCCCACCACCGCGCCGGAATATGCCATCTTTGCCGACAAAACTGACGCTGCGCACCCACGCAACAATTTCGGTGATTCACCCGAATGGAGCGCCGCGTTCATCCTCGTGCCGTGGCAGCAATACGAATTCAGCGGCGACCTCGAATTGTTCCGCCGCCATTACGCCGCCATGCAAGCCTACATCGCCTACCTTGGCACGCGCGCGAACAATTATATTTTGGATTACGGCCTTGGCGATTGGTATGACCTCGGCCCCAACAAACCTGGCGTCTCGCAACTCACGCCGCGCGCGCTGACCGCCACCGCGTTTTATTTTGAGAATGTCAACGTCATGGCCCAAGCCGCCGCGTTGCTGGGTCATGATGCGGATGCCAAAGAGTTCTCCGAACTCGCGGAAAAAATCCGCGCCGCGTTCAACGAAAAATTTTATGACGCCACCCATCACAGTTATGCGACCGGCTCGCAGTGCGCCAATGCCATCCCGCTAGCCTTTGGCATTTGCGACAACTGGAATCGCGCCGCCGTGCTCGACGCTCTCGTGCGCGACATCCGTGAAAACAACACCGCCAACACCGCCGGCGACGTGGGTTATCGGTTTGTGTTGCGCGCGCTCGCCGATGGTGGACGCAGCGATGTGATCTTTGACATCAACAACCAGACCAACAAACCCGGCTACGGCATGCAGCTCGCCAAGGGCAAGACCAGCCTCACCGAAGCGTGGGACGGCGGTTCCTCGCAGAATCATTTCATGCTCGGCCAGATCGAGGAATGGTTCTATCACGACCTCGCGGGCATCCAATCCGCCGACAACGGCTTTAAGAAAATCCGCATCGCGCCGCAGCCAGTGGGCGATGTCACGTGGGTGAAAGCCTGCTACAAATCTCTGCGCGGCGAGATCGAAGTGAAATGGCAGCGCAGCAAAAACCGTTTCCAACTGGAAGTAGAAATTCCCGCCAACACCACGGCGGAAATTGTGGTGCCCGCCGCTAGTGCCGCCGCCGTGCAAGCCCCGCGCGGTGCTACGTTCCTGCGCTGGGAAAATGGCCGCGCCAGTTACACCACCGGCTCCGGCGAATACAGTTTCCGCGTGAAAAATTAATCCCCTGTAGCAGCGGACGTGAGTCCGCTCCAATATTCCCCACGCTGAATCAGAGCCGACTCACGTCGGCTGCTACATGAATTAAAAAATTAGTTTGTCCGTTTCCCCATTCTGCGGCCATGTATAAGGGATGATGTCCGATGACCTGACCTTGGTGCGCGAGTTTGCCACCCGCCAATCCGAACCCGCGTTCACCACGCTGGTGGAACGGCACATCGGGCTCGTGCACTCTGCTGCGCTGCGGCAGACCGGCGATGCACATCTGGCCGAAGAGATCACGCAGGCCGTCTTCATCATCCTCGCCCGCAAAGCCGCCACGCTCGGGCCCCGGACCATCCTTTCCGCGTGGCTTTACCGCACCACCCGCTACGCCGCTGCCGATGCGTTGCGCCAACAACGCCGCCGCGCCGCCCGCGAACAGGAGGCCTACATGCAATCCACTTTGAATCAGGAAAACGAGGCCGACTCCGCGCGCCGCAGTCCGACGGAGGCGGAAGTCTGGCAACAACTCGCGCCCCGGCTGGACGACGCGCTGAATGAATTGGGCGAGACCGACCGCGCCGCGCTGGTGCTGCGCTTTTTTGAGAACAAAACTGCCCGCGAAATGGCCGATGCCTTGCGGATGAACGAAGACGCCGCGCAAAAGCGCGTGACCCGCGCGCTGGAAAAACTGCGCACCCGCCTGCTGAAACACGGCCTCACCCTGACCACCACCGTGATCGCCAGCACCGTGGCGAGCCATGCCATCCAAGCCGCGCCCGTGGGTTTAGCCGCTACCATTTCTGCCGCCGGAATTGCCGGAGCCACCGCCACCACCGTTTTGATTATGACTACCCTCCAAAAACTTGCCGTGACCGCCGCGTTGACCGTGAGCGTGGGCTTGGGAATTTACGAAGCGAAAGAAGCCGCTAAAGCCCGCACTGAAGTGCAAACTCTCCAGCAACAGCAAGCGCCGTTGGCGGGACAAGTGCAGCAGTTGCAAGAGGAATTATCCAAAGCGACAAATTTGATTGCTGGGCTGAATGTCGATTTACTCAAAAACAATAAGAACAAGTTAGAATTATTAAAATTACGTGGGCAGGTAAAAACACAAGAAAGCCAAGACAACGAACTCGCAAGGTTGAGAGAGGAGAATCAAAAATTAAGCTTTAAGGTAGCTGATTTAACTGGCTGGTGGAGGAATTACACCAATGCCCCTCCAATAAAGAATCCGTATATGAGCCGCGACGACTGGAAAGAGACCGGAACAAGCGAACCATTGGACGCTTTGAGAACTTTTTTAGCGGCCAAAAAACTTGGGGATCAAAACAGAATATCTGAAATATCTGGCGGGTCTTCAACCAATGAATTCGCTGCTAACTTGACTCGCTTGCCAACAACTTATTGGGACAAAATTGTGGGAATACAGGTAGTTGATATTTCAATCAACGATGATCACTCCGGGCAAAAGAGAGCATTGATAGGAACAATAATTGAACGAGAGAAAACACAACATGGCACAGAGCCGAGATTCACTGATTCAACGCTTCAACAAATAGATAACATTTCCCAAACAATAAAAAGGTGGTTTTTAGTCGAAACTAATGGCGGATGGGTGGTGACCGGATTTTATTAATTGTGAACTTGGTTCTTATACTGCGCGCGTAATTTTCTATTTGTTACCCGACGCCATCTCTTGAGAATGTTCCGGTTCGCGTGGTTGGCATCTTTCGCGGTTTCATCCCGTCCCCCATGGTGCCCGTCCGGAAGGACAAAATAATTTCAAAAAGTTTGTCCGGTTTTCCGTTCGGTGGCCATAAATCTGATGACCGACCCGGTGTGGGCGGAAAGCCATTGGTTGCGTTCCGTCGGCGCAGCGGGCCGGTCAATCATCCACCGAACTAACAACTCATTATGCCTGCTGACAATCAAATCTCCGTGACCATTCCCGACGCCACCGTCACCGCCATCCTCGGTCATCTCACCGCCATCGAGGCTTTGCTGCCCTTCCTCATCAGCCGCGACCCAGGCGATACCTCGGTGATGCTCGGCGAGAAGACGGTGGGCTTCGATGAAAAATGCGCGGGCTACATGACGAGCCATCCGGAATTCATCCCCAGCTACATCGCCATCGCCGAGGTGCTGAAAGACCGCGCCGCCCGCGATCAATTTCTGAAATTCATGCCCCAGTCCAGCCTGCTCGCGGCGAAGATGACGGACACTTTCAACGTCATAGGCAACGAGATCATGATGGCCAATCTCGGCTACTACAATAACACTGATGAAGCTGCCAAACGCGGTCGCCCCAACGCCGAGGATATCCACACCGACCTCGCCAGCCGCTATCCCGGTCGTTCCAAGGCAAAAGTCACGCCTAAACCGGTCTAAACCACTGGCAAAAAGGTGGTTGTAATCGGCTTAGAAGTGCTTCCCGCGAG
>CAIWFB010000049.1 GCA_903911825.1 uncultured Verrucomicrobia subdivision 3 bacterium | reverse complement strand
CGGTTGGATTGACCAGCCGTTCGTTTCGCAACACAACCCTGAACCGTTTGGTTCGATGGTGGTGGTGCAGATTGAGCCGGATTTTCGCCCAATGGATCGCTCGGGAATCGCTAGCGGAACGCGCGCGGTGGCGATGAAAATCTGGAATGGCAAGTTGCCGAAGCGTTCGCCTGAAGCGTTGGCGCGCGAACTTTACAAAGTTGAAAATCAAGGCAAAGCCGAGGCGAGCGGTTCGCAGGACATGATTGGCTTAGTCTATCCGGGGGTGAACCGGCTGGATTACGATTGTAAAATTCACGGCGGCATTTTTCCTTCGCACATTGAATCGTGCAATCGCATCAAGGTCGCGCGCTGGTTAAGTCGGGTTTTACATTTAATTCCCGTGGAGCCGCGTCCAGACGGTTACAATCCGCTGGGCATAAAAAATCTTACGCCCAAGTGGGTCGCAAAACTTGGTCAATCGGGCCAGAACTGTTTTGACGCGATTATAAAAATGGATGCGCAGGCGCTCGGCGCGTCGCTTAACTTGAATATGAAATGTTGGGAGACATTGCTGCCGCAAGTGGTGCGGCATCCACTGCTGCGAGTGGAATTGATACCGTTGCTCAAGGCCTATCAACAAGAGTATTTGGGGGCGATGTATTCGGGTTGCGGCGGTGGTTATCTCATCGTGGTTTCGGAAAAGCCGGTGCCGGGTGCATTCCAGGTAAACGTGCGGGTTGCTTCAAAATGAATCCACAAATTATTGTTACTGGTGGCTTTGATGACCTTCGCGCTCATGATTTACGTTTGCTGCAAGAGGCGTCGAAGCTGGGTGAGTTGACCGTGCTGCTTTGGCCGGATGAGATGATTGTGCGCATGACCGGCAACGAGCCGAAATTTCCGCTCGCTGAACGACAGTATTTTCTGAATGCCGTTCGTTACGTTAGTCGAGTAGACCTTGGTAGCGCGGATGACAATGTAGATTACCTTCCCGCCACCACCGGACTGGAACCGCACATTTGGGCGATGCTTGAAGGCGAGGCCGTAGTGGCGAGGAAATCATTTTGTCGGCAAAGGGGAATTCAGTTGCACAGCTTCGCGCCGGAAGCATTAGCTGGTTTCCCGGAACCGCCGCCGATGCTGTCCGCGCCCGGCAAAAAGAAAGTGATCGTCACCGGCTGTTATGATTGGTTCCACTCCGGTCATGTGCGTTTCACCGAGGAAGTCAGCGCCTACGGTGATCTGTATGTCGTGGTCGGTCATGACGCGAATATCCGTTTGCTGAAAGGGGCAGGGCATCCTTTGATTAGTGAGACCGAGCGGCGCTATGTTGTCGGTTCAATAAAATTTGTGAAACATGCCTTAATTTCAACCGGTGAAGGCTGGCTGGATGCAGAACCAGAGATTAAGCAGATAAAACCGGATATTTACGCCGTAAACGAAGATGGTGACAAAGGCGGTAAGCGTGAATATTGCCAGAAAATGGGGCTAGAATACCTCGTTTTAAAGCGCACTCCTGCGCCAGGGTTAGCCAAGCGGAGCAGCACAGACTTACGCGGTTTCTAGGGTTACCTGTTTGCCGCAAAATTAAGCTTGAAACCAGACAAACGATACGCGATATTTTTCACGTTCAGAAGTTGGTAAAAATCAATCTGTCTCACCGTATGAAAGCGAAAATATTTTCTGTCATAGCCACTTTGGGAGTTTTTTGCCTGAGTTTCGAGACCGCACGGGCGCAAACCAATTTCAACTACAACTCTGGTTCTCTCAACGTCAACATTCCTGACCAAAATCCGGTTGGTGTGTCCAGCTCAACGACTGTTTCTGGTGTGGCTGGTTATATTTCTAGCGTGCAGGTAACGTTGAACATTACCGGTGGATTTAATGGTGATTTATATGCTTATCTGATGGGTCCCCAAGGCAGTATCGCTGTGCTCTTAAATCGCGTCGGTCTGACTGCCGCAAATTCTTCTGGATATGGTGATGCGGGTTTTGATGTAACTCTCAGTGATGGTTCCCCCAATATTCATAATTACCAATCATTTACTTACAATTTATCAGGTGGCCAACTCACTGGCACATGGGCTCCAGATGGACGTAACATCAGTCCGCTATCATCTGGCGGTTTGTTTGATTCGGCTTCCACTTCAGCTGGGTTGGGTGTTTTTAATAATTTGATTCCGAACGGTGCTTGGACGTTATTCATTTCCGATCTTTCTGGTGGTAGCTCAAGCACGTTAGTTAGTTGGGGTATGACCATTGTGACCGTTCCCGAGCCCCAGACTTGGGCGATGGCGATTTCGGGTGCTGGTTTGCTGTTCGCACTGCGCCGCCGTTCTGCGCGTTAAGATTTCTTTCTTTCAAAAGACCTTGGTTAAACCAAAGGTCTTTTTTTTATCGGCAAAATTTCTGTTCGCTCAACCAGAAGCGACAATCATTGGCCCACGGGTGAACGTGATTGAAGGGAGGTTTATTGGCTAGCCCAAGACCATGTCCGCCTTTTTCATAAATGTGCAACGCGAATGGGACTTGGCATTTGCGGAGGGCGCTGGCAAAGAGCAGCGTATTTTCCATCGGCACAGTTTTGTCCGCAAAGGTCGTCCATAAAAAGCAGGGCGGGGTGTTTGTGGTCACCTGCAGTTCGTTGGATAGGCTTTGCACGAGTTCTGGTGAAGGATTCGTTCCCAGTAAATTATTTTTGGAACCTGCGTGCGTAAATTCGCCGAGCGAAATCACCGCATAACACAAAATACCTACGTCGGGTCGTGAACTTTGCCGTTCCACGACGTCTGGTGAGTTGGTATTTCCCCCGTCAAAATGCGTCAATAAGGTTGCAGCTAGGTGTCCGCCTGCCGAAGAGCCCATAATACCGACGCGCCTAGCATCAATCTTGAATTCCGTTGCGTGCGTTCGCACCCAGCGGACAGCCCGGGCAGCGTCGTTCAACATCGCAGGATGATGATAACCACTGGAGCCTAGGCGATATTTTAAAACGAAACAGGAGACGCCCAATTGGTTTAGCCAAAGCGCATAATCTTGGCCTTCATGCGGCGCCAGATGGGAATAACCACCGCCGGGGCAGATCACCATCGCGGCACCCGTAGCGTTTGTGCCCTCGGCTACATATGGCGTGACGGTGGGAATATCAGTGGCATTGGTGCCGAGCGCACCCGGTGCTCTCTCTGGCCAAAGTGGAACCGGTGTTAGCATGTCAGCATGGGATAAGGTCAGCGAAAAAAATAAAAATGCGGCGGCGAACGGAGTTTTCTTCATAATAATTATTGTTCATTTTTGGCTTCACCAGTGACGATATCTAAAGACCATTTTTTTGGTTCTGGCAAACGTAATTTCCCGCCACCAATTTCCAGTGGTAGCCATAAATAACGTGAATCCCATTGTGATTGCGGTTTCCAGATGTCGCCCATAAAAACCACCGAGTTCGTCTTGGTGCCAGATATCTTAAGCAGCATCGTAGATTGTGCGCCGTAAGTATTTTTCTCTGGGGGCGCGAGGTCTTTGAATTCCGACCATGGCCCTGCCAGCGATTTTGCGGTCGCGTATTTATTCGGATTCGGATTCCATCCTGTTAATGCCGAGCCGAGGACGTAATAAAGCCCCTCATAATGCACAATCGCGCCGCCCTCCATGTGTTCAGCGATGAGACAAATTTCCTTTTCCACTATCAGATAATCTTCCGAAAGTTTAGCGATACGAAAACCGAACGGGCGATCTTCAAAAATTAAATAAGCCGTGCCGTCGTCATCCACGAATTGCCCGATGTCGCGGCTCTCATGACCGAGCGGCCGAAAACTTTTTAGGTATTGATAATCGCCATCCACCGTATCGCACGTTGCCACACCGACGCGGGCCAGTTTGTAGCCGCCGATTTCCCCCGGATTAGGCCCATCAATGTGCATATACATCACAAACTTTTTTGTTTTCGGATTGTAAAAAACTTTAGGCCGTTCCAGCACCCAGCCGCGCCCAAAATTTTCCGGGTTCCGCGTTTTGAACACTTGGTTGCGAAAGGTCCACTGCGCCAGATTCGTGGAGGAATAGCAACTGACGCAGCGCAACCCGCGTCCGTTCGTCTGCCCCCGATCTTCGCCAAACCAGTAAAATGTTGGGCCAATTTTGAGGATGCCGCCGCCGTGCGCTTGAATATGTTGACCGCGGTTATCTGGCCAAAGTTCGCCCGGGTGAAATATTTTCGGCGTCGCCGTAGCGCTCAAGGCGCACAGCCAAGCCAGTAGGAGATAAATGCGGGACATCATTCCGTTAATGAGAGTCTTTTTTTAGCGGTCAGGTTTCAAGTAAATCATCGGCGACATTTTACTTGTCCGGCGGATGCGCGTGTTTAGAGTTAAATCGTCATTTAATTATCTACCCATGAAAAATCTCCTCGTCGGCTGGACTAAATTTATCAGCTGCCTAGCCCTCATCATGGTTTGCGGTAGTCCGGTTTTGAGGGCTGTTGCCCCGTCTTCCGGAGATTGGAACCTTGCCGTGCTGGATCAAATCATCGCGGCGGTGCCAGCGAATGAAAAATTTGCGCGGATCGATGACATGCAAGTGCCAGTTACTTACCTCCAAACGTGGCGGAATAAACTTGCCGGTGCGCCCCAGCCGAAAAGCGCTTTTTATAACGGCTTCATCCCGTGGACGAGCGGGAATGTTTACTATGTGTTCGACGTCTCGGTAGCGCCCGCAAATCAAAAAGTGTTTCTCGATTGCTGTGCGGAATGGGCCACGTTTGCGAATCTTCACTTCATTCCCCGCACCTCGCAACCGAATTACATCCTCGTTACCAACAACGCTACTTTAAATGGCGGCCTCTCTGCCGTAGGCATGAGCGGTGGCGCGCAATTGCTGCAGATCGGTCCCACTGCGTGGAATCATTCCACGGTTTGCCACGAACTTGGTCACGCGCTTGGTATGTGTCATGAGCATCAGCGTTCCGACCGTGACAGCTATGTGACGATCAATACGAACTTCATCATCAGCGGACATCTGCCGGATTTTGCGCTGCTGACGTCGTCCACGAATAAGGGGGCTTATGATTTTCTTTCCGTCATGCACTATTCGCGCAATGCCTTTTCCGTCAGCACCGCCAGCAATACCATCGTGCCATTGCCTGCCTATAATCGATATCTCAACATCATGGGGCAGCGTGCCGATCCGGTTCTTAGCACGAACGACCGCGCCGGTATGGCCCAAATTTATGGCGTCGGCCCCGGCGCCACGAGCGTGGTCACCAACACTCAAGATAGCGGTCCGGGTAGTTTGCGTGCGGCTTTGTATTACGCTTACGATCACCCCGGCACCACGATTACGTTCAACATTCCGACGACTGACCCCGGATACAGCAATAATGTTTTCAACATTTTGCCGACGGATGCCTTACCTAGCCTCGTCAATGGCACCACGCTGAACGGCAGTTCCGAGCCGACTAATTCCAATCCCAGCGGGCCGGAAATTTTGCTTAACGGTGCGTTGTCTCGCCCGCCGAGTGTTTATTCCAGTGGACTCATGCTCAAAGGCACGAATTGCACCGTGCGTTCGCTCATCGTGAATAATTTCGCCAGCTTTGGCATTTTCATCACCGGCCCGAACGCGGTGAACAATACCGTCAGCGGGTGCTATGTGGGCGTTGATCCTACGGGCAACTTCGCCGTCACCAATGGCATCACGCCCGTGCAGATTGAAGCGGGCGCTGTCTCCAACACCATTGGCGGCCTCACCGTGGCGGAACGAAACGTCATCAGCGGCAGCGCCCTGCAAGGCTTGACGATCCGCGACGCGGGCACGCGCTTCAACGTGGTCCAAGGCAATTATCTCGGAGTGAACGTGAGTGGCACCGCTGCGTTGCCCAACGCGTGGGCGGGCGTGCAGATTTACGGCGGCGCGCAATCCAATCTTATCGGTGGCTATACAGCCTCGTCGGCGAATGTCATTTCCGG
>CAIWFB010000048.1 GCA_903911825.1 uncultured Verrucomicrobia subdivision 3 bacterium | reverse complement strand
GATGGCGCGGGATTTGAACATTTTGTGCGCGGATGGTGTCTTTGAACTGGTGCGCGTGCAGCCGTTGGACATGTTCCCCCAGACGCAACATGTGGAATGTGTCGCGGATATCCGCCGCCGAAACTGAACTTGCCTTGCGGCGATTCTTGGTTTCAACTTTTAACAACCCGATGTCAAATCACAATCAGACCGACCCGCGCAATAATTTCGTGCCGCGCTTCCTGCCTTGGGTGCTGGGCGCCGTCATGCTGGGAATCTATTGGTTCACCTTGAACCGATGGATCAACCTGATGAATCTTGGCGGTGTCGCGCAGATGTCGGGCTTCGTCTGGCAACCGCAGACCTCCAACCCGCTAACATTTCTGGTGACGTATCCGTTCCACTGGCTGCCGACGGCGAAGATTCCGGTGGCGCTGAACTTTTTTTCGGCGTTGTGCGCGGCCTTGTCGCTGGGCCTGCTGGCACGCTGTGTGACCCTGTTGCCACATGACCGCACAGAAGCGGAACGGCAGCGCGAGAAAAGTGATTTCTCTTTTCTCACCGGCTGGGTGGCGTGGTTTCCACCAATTCTCGCGGTAGTGATGGGCGGCCTGCAACTAACGCTCTGGCAGAACGCGACCAATTACACCGGCGAGACGTTCGCGCTGCTGATCTTCGCTTTCATCATCTGGCAAATCATGGAATTCCGCTTGGATGAGCGGGACGGCCGCCTCTTCGTAGCCGCCGCCGTTTACGGAGCGAGCATCACCGACAATTGGGCGATGGTCGCTTTTTTCCCGCTCTTCGTAATCGCCATCGTTTGGTCGAAGCGCTTGAGTTTTTTCAACATGCGTTTCTTATTTCGCCTGCTGGGCGGCGGATTGAGCGGGCTGCTGCTGCTGTTATTGATGCCCTTGGTGGCCAAATTTACCAGCCCGTATCCGTTGAACGTCTGGGATACCTTGAAGCCAGCGTTGCAATTGGATTGGACAGTCATCAAAGCCATCCAGATGGGCGACGTCCGCTATAAGCTGGCGATTGTGGCGCTGGCCACCTTGCTACCGGTCATCGCTTTATCCATTCGCTGGAGCGCGTCGTTTGGTGATAGCAGCAAACTGGGTTCAGAGCTGGCGAACAACATGATCCACTTCATTTACGCCGTGTTCTTTTCGGTCTGCGTGTGGGTCTCTTTCAATCCACCTTTCAGCCCGGACCACTTGATGGGCACGCCGTGCCTCCCGCTTTATTTTCTAACGGCATTAAGCATCGGCTATTTTTGCGGTTACTACCTGTTGGTGTTTGGTAAAAAACCAGTGCCCAACCGACGCAGCCAGCCGCAAGAGGCTTTGCCCAAACCGTTGCTGTGGCTGTGCCCGGTCATTGTGGCGGGCGTTTTTCTGATGGCTGGATTTTCCGTAGTTGCGCTGGTCTATCGCAATCACCCGATCGTGCGGAACATCAATGATGATACCTTTTTCAAATACGCCAAACTCACCACGCAGACCTTACCCTCGGAAGGAGCCATCCTGCTGACCGACAGCGAAAATTCTGGCAAAGACACCCCCATCCGCTCATTTCTGATCCAAGCCATGCTGGCCTATGAAGGCCGCTCCCAAAACTTTCCCGTAGTGGATACGCAGTCGCTGGCGTGGACGCCCTACCACCGCTTTCTCCACAAGCGTTACCCGCAAAAATGGCCGCTCGTCATCAATGAAAAAGAACTCGGCTTCAGCCCGCTGGCCCAATACAACCTCATCAGCCAACTCGCCAAGTCGAATTCCATCTGCTACCTGAACCCCAGCTTCGGTTATTTCTTTGAACAATTTTATCAGGAGCCTAACGGGTTGAACTACCGGCTAAAAACGCTGCCCGAAGACACGTTGCTCGCCCCGCCGCTAGGTCAAAACCTCATCGCTGCCAACGAGAAATTCTGGGCCGAAGTAGCCCAAACCGCGTTGCCTCCGATTGAAAAAAATCTCGCACTAGACCAAGCGATCACCGAGCGCACCCTGCCCCAACCGCGCAACGCCATCGAATGGTTCCTCATGAAATTGCACGCGCACGCGGAGCCCAATCCCAGCTCGCTCATGGCGGGCACTTTTTACTCCCGCAGCCTCAATTATTGGGGCGTGCAACTGCAACGCGCCCAGCAACTCGATGCGGCGGCGGCGCACTTTACCCGCGCCCAAAAAATGAATCCGGACAACGTCGTGGCAACCATAAATCTGGATTTCAACGGCAAACTCCGCACCGGAGCCGTTGGCGAAGTGGAACTCAACCGCACGACCACCGACCTCTTTGGCAAATACCGGAATTGGAATGAAGTCATGATGGCCAACGGGCCGTTCGACGAAACTAGCTTCAGTTTTGAAAACGGTGCCATGTTCATGCAAGGCGGACTCATGCGCCAAGCCGTGGCACCTTTCAACCGCGTCCGTCAACTGGCCCCGGAAAACCTCGCTACCCGGCTTTTCCTGGCGCAGATTTATATTTTCGCCAAGCAAGCGGATCGCGCGCTAGATGCCTTGCAAGACCCGCTCACCCAACCCAAAAAGTTTGCGTTGAACGCGACTAACTCCACTGGCCTGAACATTCTTGCTGCTGCCGCCTATTTTCAAAAAGACCAGACCGACAAGGGCGTGGCGCTCATCGAAAAAGAAGTCGCCCGCCATCCCGATGACGACACGCTCCTGACGGCCGCCACGCAGGCGTATTTCATGCGCGGCCTATACACGAATGCCCTCGGCGTCATCGCCCGCAAGCTCGCGCAATCACCCAACGAACCGCAATGGCTCTTCGGCAAAGGCTACGCACACATTCAATTGAATCAATTCCCCGAAGCCATCGCCGCCATGACCCACGTGTTGGAAATTTCCACCAACGACCCCACCGCCCGCTTCAATCGCGCCCTCGCCTATCTCCAAAGTGAACAGCTCGACCAAGCCCGCGCCGACTATCGCGAATTGCAGAACACCTACACCAACTCCTATCAAGTCGCCTATGGCTTGGCCGAAGTCGGCTGGCGCCAGCATCACACCAACGAAGCGATCAGCAACTACCAGCTTTACCTCGCCAACGCCCCGACTAATTCCGCCGAGGCCAAAACCGTGCGCGAACGCCTGACGCAATTGGGCGTCAAATGACGCCATGCGCGTCACCCACATCATCACGCGCCTAGTGGTTGGCGGTGCTCAGGAAAATACGCTATCCACCATCCGTGGACTGCTGACGAAACCGGAGCTGGAAGTAAAATTAATTTCCGGCCCCACCCTCGGCCCTGAAGGTTCGCTGGAACCGGAAACAGTTAAAATCCCCGGGCTCCTGACCATTGTGCCCGAACTCGTCCGCCCCGTTCATCCGTTGAACGATTTCCTCGCGCTCTGCAAATTAGAAAAAATTCTTCGCGAGCAGAAACCCGATTTGGTTCACACGCACAGCGGCAAAGCCGGTATTCTCGGACGCCTCGCGGCCAAACGCGCTGGTGTGCCCATCATTGTTCACCACATCCACGGGCCCTCTTTCGGCAATTTTCAAGGTGCACTCGCCAACTTCATTTTCACCGCCGCCGAACGCCACGCCGCCAAAGTTAGCGACCATTTCTTTTGCTCGGCCAGTGCGATGACCAAACTGTATCTTGCCGCTGGCATCGGCCAACCGGCAATGTTCACGCGCATTTTCAGCGGATTCAACTTGGAGCCATTCGCCAACGCCACCAACGACCTGACACTTCGCCAACAGCTTGGTCTCGACGCCAGCCATTTTATCATCGGCAAAATTGCGCGCATTTTCCGCCTCAAAGGTCACGCCGATCTGGTCACCGCCTTCGCCAAAATTCTCCCACAAGTCCCACACGCGCGACTGCTCTTCGTGGGCGACGGCGTTTTGCGTGGCGAGATTGAAAATCAAATCCAAGCGCTCGGCCTTGCTGGCAAAGTCATTTTCACCGGCCTCGTTCGTCCGGCCGAAGTCGCCCGCTACGTTGGCATCATGGATTGCCTCGCGCATCTTTCGTATCGCGAAGCCTTGTCGCGCGCCCTGCCCCAAGCCCTTGCCGCTGGCAAACCCGTCGTCGCCTACGACTTCGATGGCGCGGATGAAATCTGCCTCGAAAACCAAACTGGCTTTGTCGTCCGCACGGGCGACACGGCTGCCGCAGCGGAAAAACTTCTGCGGCTCGCCCGCGAACCCGAACTCCGCAAAACGTTTGGCCGGGCTGGCTCGGCCTTCGTGCAGCAAAATTTCTCCATCAAAAAAATGGTTGCCGACCAATACGCTGTCTATCAACAACTCGCCGCCCAGCGCGGACTCCAAGCGTGAATTTCCCTTTCAACTTTTTTGCCGCCGCCGCGCTCGGCGCGTTTGTCACATCGCTGCTGGCGCTGCCGCTCTGGCGCAAATGGTGCCTGCGCACGAACCTCGTGGATGACCCCGGCCATCGCAAAATCCACAGCACGCCCGTCCCGCTCGCGGGTGGTTTCGCCGTGCTCACGGGAATTTTGTTGCCACTCATCGTAGGCGCAATTTTACTCAAGCTGGGCGTCATAAAATTTTCTGCGACCAGCTTGATCACCCACGGAATTGATAAGCGGGCGGTGGAACTGGGCGTGCTGGCGCTCGGGGCGGTGGCCATCACGCTACTCGGCTGGCTAGACGACAAGCACGAACTTAAAGCACTGCCAAAATTTTTGGGGCAACTACTGGTGGCGGTCGCCGTCGCGGCAGTTTCCAAGCGAATTACGCTTTTCGTGCCCAGCGAAATTTTCAGCTACGCAATCACGATTCTCTGGGTGCTCACCGTCATCAACGCTTTCAATTTCATGGATAACATGAACGGCCTCTGTGCGGGCATCGGCGCCATCGGCGCTTTCTTTTTCGCGCTCATCGCGGCGACGAATGGCCAATATCTCGTGGCCATCACGGGCTTTCTCATGTGCGGTGCGCTCGTGGGTTTTTTGCCGTGGAATTTTCCCAACGCCCGCGCTTTTCTCGGCGACGCGGGCAGTCACCTCGTCGGCTACTTGCTCGCAGTGATGGCGATTCTTCCGCACTTTTACACCAAGCAAAATCCGCGTCCGCTCGCCGTGCTCGCGCCGTTACTGGTGCTGGCGATTCCGCTCGTGGATCTCGCGCAAGTCAGTTTATTCCGCACGCTGAATAAAAAACCGTTTTGGATCGGCGACACGAATCATCTTTCGCATCGCATGGTTCGCACAGGCATCAGCCGCCGCCAGACCGTGCTGCTGCTCTGGCTGATGGCGGTCATCATCGGCGTGCCGGCGTGTTGGCCAGTTTGAGATAGGGCGCGTCACTCCGTGCGCGCCGTCGTGTGTCTAGTCAAGCCCGGCGCGCGCAGAGCCACGCGCCCTTCCTTACCTGTATTTCTTTTCGTGTATTTCGCGTATTTCGCGGTTAATTTCTGTGCGTGAAAATTTTGTTCATCGGCGACATCGTAGGCGAACCCGGACGTAAAGCCGTCCAAGTCATTCTCCCTCGCCTACGCGCCGAACAAGCGCTCGATTTCGTCATCGCCAACGGCGAAAATTCCGCCGGCGGCAACGGCATCACGCCCCAGATTGCGGGCGAATTATTTTCGGCGGGCGTGGACGCCATCACCAGCGGCGACCATTTGTGGGATCAAAAAAGTGTCTCCGAACTGCTCTACAGCGAACCGCGTTTTCTGCGTCCGCTGAATTATCCACCGGGCGTTCCGGGTCGCGGCGCGCATGTTTTTCAAGTCCGTAATCTGCCGCCCATCGGCGTGATGAATGTGCAAGGTCGCGTCTTCATGCAACCGATGGAAAACCCCTTCACCATGGCGGACACCGAAGTGAATCGGCTGCGCGAGAAAACGAAAATCATCTTCGTAGATATTCACGCCGAGGCGACGTCGGAAAAAATCGCCTTCGCACGATTTCTGGATGGTCGCGTCAGCGGCATCGTCGGCACGCACACGCATGTGCAAACGGCGGATGAACAGATTCTCCCGAATGGCACGGCGTATCTCACGGATGCGGGTTTCACCGGTCCGCACGATGGCAGCTTGGGGCGAGAAATTGAGCCAGTCATCAAACGGTTCGTCACCGGCATGCCGCAGCGTTTTGAAGTCGCGCGGAATAATATCATTCTCCACGGCGCAGTGATTCGCATTGATGATGCGACAGGAAAAGCCACCAGCATCCAGCGCGTCTCCGAACGTCTATAAGCAAGGTGCTATTGGTAACACGCAAAAAAGCGGAACCAGCCGAGGCTGATTCCGCTTTTTGGAAAACACTTCTACTTCAGTAAGGCAACGGGAACTTCGCCGTCAGCGCCCGCACGCGTTCGCGAACCTTGTGCGCCGTCTCCAGATTTTTGACGTCCATGAGGACTTCCGAAATCAT
Source organism: uncultured Verrucomicrobia subdivision 3 bacterium (assembly GCA_903911825.1). Lineage (GTDB taxonomy): Bacteria > Verrucomicrobiota > Verrucomicrobiia > Limisphaerales > UBA11358 > UBA11358. Next base: position 4,987 of record CAIWFB010000048.1, on the reverse strand, counting down.
GTCGGCAATTTCGGCCATCTCCGCTTCCTTCATGCCGCGCGTGGTGCAAGCCGGCGTGCCGAGGCGAATACCGCTGGCCTGGAACGGCGAGCGGGTTTCGTTCGGAATCGTGTTCTTGTTCACCGTGATGCCCGCTTCATCGAGGGCGATCTGAGAATCTTTACCGGTGATGCCTTTCGCGCCGACGTCCACCAACATGAGGTGGTTATCCGTGCCGCCGCTGATGAGGCGGTATCCATTACGCTTCATGCCTTCGGCGAGCGCGATGGCGTTCTTCACGATCTGCTGCTGATATTCTTTGAAGGCTGGCTGCAACGCTTCGTGGAAACAAACGGCTTTCGCCGCGATGACGTGTTCGAGCGGGCCACCTTGAATGCCGGGAAACACCTGCGAATCAATTTCCTTCGCGTATTTTTCTTTGCAAAGAATCAAACCACCGCGCGGGCCGCGCAAGGTCTTGTGCGTCGTGGTCGTCACGAAATCAGCATGTTCCACCGGGCTAGGATGGATCCCCGCTGCCACGAGGCCAGCGATGTGCGCGATGTCCGCGAGCAGATACGCACCGACTTCACGGGCGATCTCGCCCATGCGTTTGAAATCAATCGTGCGCGGGTAAGCGCTGGCCCCGATGGTGATCATCTTGGGCTTGTGCTCGCGCGCCATCGAAGCGATCTGGTCGTAATCAATGCGCTCGGAATCTTTGCCAACGCCGTAGTGAACGATCTCGAAGAATTTCCCGGAAAAATTCGCCTTGTTACCGTGCGTCAAATGGCCGCCGTGGCTCAAGTCCATCGTCAGCATCTTGTCGCCCGGTTTCAGGAACGCGAAATAAACCGCCATGTTCGCGCCGGAGCCAGAGTGCGGCTGCACATTGGCGTGTTCCGCTCCGAACAATTTCTTCGCGCGATCGATCGCGAGTTGCTCGATGGTGTCCACGTTTTCGCAACCGCCATACCAGCGTTTCTTAGGATAACCTTCGGCGTATTTGTTCGTGAGCACAGAGCCTTGCGCTTCCATCACAGCTGGGCTGGTGAAATTTTCGGAAGCGATCAGCTCGATGTTTTCCTGCTGCCGTTTGCGTTCCAATTCAATGGGGCCAGCGACATCAGGATCAATCGTGTTCAAACGCAGGTTCGCCGGGGCGAACTTCGCATCCATCTTCAGCACGCGGCGTTCGTGGCGACCACCTTCAAATTTCGCGGCGAGAAAGGCGTCCACGATTTTCTTAGCGAGGTCGGGCGCTGTATTTTTACCGCTCAAACAAAGCACGTTCGCATCGTTGTGTTCGCGGGTGATTTTGGCCGTGGCCACATCGCTAACGAGCGCCGCGCGAATGCCGCCAACCTTGTTGGCCGTGATGCTGACGCCAATACCCGTGGTGCAGATGAGCAAACCAAATTCCGCCTGGCCAGCAGCGACGGAACGCGCCACTTCCAACGCGTAATCGGGATAATCGCAAGATTCTTTCGAATCCGTGCCGTGGTCGGTGATGGACACACCCAAATTGCACAGATGCGTTTTGAGCGTCTCTTTGAGTTCAAAGCCACCGTGATCCGCCCCAAGGGCGAATTTCACTGGGGCACTAGTCGTTCGGTTCTGGTTTTTCGGCAAAAGATTATGTTGTTCCATAAATTTCAAAAGCGTGACGATGCCTTGCTCGATCTGGTCGCGGCAATCCACATAAACATAGTAGGAACTGCCGATCGGATCGCTGATATCTTTCTCGTATGGTTCCAACGTGTCGTCAAATTCGCGCAGCAAAAAAGTTTTTTCCGCCGCCGAAGGATAGAGCAACAGCACCGTGTCCACGTGGCTGTGCGTCATGCCCAAAATCAAATCCGCCGAGCGCACCATTTCCGCCGTGAGCGCGTTGCTGCGCTGTTTGGAGATGTCCAAACCGATCTCTTTCATCGCCTGCGCGGAGTGATGCGTCGGTGGCTCGCCGTCAATCGCGCCAAGACCAGCAGAGATAACGCGGAACTCGCCACGGCCTTTGACGGCGTGACGGAAAAGGCCTTCGGCCATCGGGCTGCGACAGACGTTGCCAGTGCAGAGAAAAAGTATCGTTTTCATCAAAAACGCGGATGGAAAAGGTGATTGGCCGGAGGCCGAACGTCAATGCGAATTAACCGTGCACTGGCTTCAATATGGCCAGCGCTTTGAGCCAATCCACCGCCCGCGCCAACGCCGGATCGCGGATGACTTTGGGCGCGTCAGCCCGCGGTGTGCTTGTGCCATCTTCCTCGCCATCTTTCACGCGCTGGCGCACCAACTCCGCTTCGCTGGTGTGATCAATGAACGGTAGCAGGCTATTCGTGTTCGAAAGATAGGCCACCTGATTCGCGGCGATCTCGGTAAACGGATTTTGCTGAAATTTCTGTTCGTCCTCCAGCCGCGTGGCCACGGTGATGTCCGGCGCGATCGGCACCGCCGGATTCCGACTGCCGATCAAAATCCCCGCGCCAGCGGCCCGCAAACTGGCCGCCCACGCCCACACCGCCGGTTGCGTCTGACTGTTCACCAATACCACCACGGGCATTTTTTGGGCGGGTGCAAAGGGCGCGAAAACAGCCCCGGTCGCCAACGTAAATCTTAAATCCAGAATCACTCCCGCCAAGTGATTCGTCGGTTGAACAGCGCGGAATTGCTGGGCGAAATCTTCCGGCAATTGGCTGACGCGCACGCCAACAAATTCATTGTCGTAAACCGCGACTTTTAGCGCCGGTTCCCCTGCCCCAGCCGAGAGCACCGTGGCCAAAAATAAAAGTGCGCAATGTTTCATCCGCGAAAAAATGCGCCACCGGGCTGGGAAAGTAAAGGGGTTCCGTTTGCGGTAGCAGCCGCCGTGAGTCGGCTCCTTATTCCTCGGGCGCGGCGGTTGAAATTTGAGCCGACTCACGTCCGCTGCCACGGATCAAAACTTAAGATTTTTTGTCGGATTCTGCCGACCGGCGACGATATGCTTCGTGAGAATGAGCGATACCGACCACGAACTGCTCCGGCAATTCACCCACGACCACGCGCAAGCCGCCTTCACCGCGCTCGTGCAGCGCCATGTGAACCTCGTCTATTCCGCCGCGCTCCGGCAAGTCCGCTCGCCGCAACTGGCCGAGGAAGTCGCCCAATCCGCCTTTGCCGACCTCGCGCGGGAGGCCGCTCAGCTCAAGCCCGACACCATTCTCACCGCCTGGCTGTATGCGGTGGCGAGGCGGACCGCCATTGATGTCGTGCGCCAAGAATCCCGCCGCCAATTGCGTGAACAAATCGCCGTGGAGATGAATGCTATGAACGCCACCGACGACGAATGGACGCAGATCGAACCGCTGCTGGACGACGCCATGGCTGCGCTCGACGCGACCGACCGCACCGCGATTCTCCTGCGCTATTTTGAGAACAAAAACCTCCGCGACGTCGGCCTGGCGCTGGGCACCAGCGATGACGCCGCGCAAAAACGCGTGAGCCGCGCCGTGGAGCAACTGCGGGCCTTCTTTGCCAAACGCGGCACCACCGTGGGCGCGAGCGGATTGGCCGTCGTCATCTCGGCCAACGCCGTGCAAGCCGCGCCCGCCGGTTTAGCCGCCACTATTTCCGCTGCCGGAATAGCCGGAGCCACCGCTACCACCGCCTTGATTATGACTACCCTCCAAAAGCTGGCCGTGACCGCCGCGTTGACCGTGAGCGTGGGTGTGGGAATTTACGAAGCAAAGCAAGCGCATGACGCCCGCAGCCAAGTGCAAGCCCTCCGGCAACAACAAGCGCCGTTGGTGGAACAAGTCCAGCAGTTGCAAAAGGAACGTGATAGCGCAACAAACCAACTAGCCGGATTGAATCAGGATTTAATTAAGGCCAACAAAAATCATTTGGAGCTATTAAAATTGCGCGGAGAAGTTGGAATGTTACGGAGTCAATTTGCTGCGCTGCAAAAAATGACCAATGAAAGCCAAACCGCGCCCTCTGAAGTCCTGATAACCCGGGAATTCAAAGTAGATGCCAAGGCGTTTCGCAAAAAACTGGAAGCAGTAATGCAGCCTCCGGCAAATACCACCACCGCAAAAATAGCATCGGATTATTTCGCGACCAAAGGAATCAATTTAGACTCCCCCAAATCCATCTCGTTTGCTGATACGAGCGGCGCTTTATTTGTGCACACCACTGAGCCCGATTTAGCGACCATTGAGAAATTGCTGGGAGAACTTATCCCGCTTCATAGATTCCAAGTTCATATCAAGGCTAGATTTATTGAATTGCCGAAAGAAACTTTTGCCGAGTTTAGCGGTCTTTTTAATGCCAAAGGCAGCACTGAATCCGGCTTGGTGGGAATATCGAACGACGAACAATTCAGAAAAACTCTCCAGCTGCTTGAAGCTAAAGACGGCGTAGAAACTTTGGGAGAACCAGAAGTCACTACGACGAGCGAGCGACAAACCCAAATGCGAATGGGCGACCAAACTTCCGGTGGTCCGATAATAGACCTCATTCCACATCTCCTGACAGATGGTTATACAATTCGTTTAAGAGCGATGCTGGTATTTGATTCTGAGCAATTATCAGCTCAAGCAAACGTGTGGGATAATCAAACTTTGATTTTGAGTAAAACCGAAAAAACAAACCCGGAAAAACAGATCTTGGTATTGATTACAACCACGCTTGTGGACGAAGCGGGAAACCGGGTTTATACCGAAGAAGATCTTCCGTTTGCGCAAAGCGGAGTGCCGGCTCAGGAATCATTTTTACCACGAAAACCGCCGCCATTAAAAATGGTAAATTAAAGACGCCAACCTCGTATTCCCGCCCGCTGCCCCACCCATCCCGCGCACGGCACTGGAGCCGGTGTGCGGGGCGTTGACGGTCGCCCCAACGCCGAGGATATCCACACCGACCTCGCCAGCCGCTATCCCGGTCGTTCCAAGGCAAAAGTCACGCCTAAACCGGTCTAAACCACTGGCAAAAAGGTGGTTGTAATCGGCTTAGAAGTGCTTCCCGCGAG
>CAIWFB010000047.1 GCA_903911825.1 uncultured Verrucomicrobia subdivision 3 bacterium | reverse complement strand
CAAACGAAAACGCCCGCTGGATTTTTCCGGCGGGCGTTTTTAATTTTCATCTATTCAAACAGCTTTCTTAACCGGCACTTCCGGATTCACTTGGGCGATGGGTTTTTCGCCATTCATCGCGAGGATGAGGTTTTTCACGGCACAGGTCGCTTGGCGCACCACGCTTTCGTAAGTGCGCGAGCCGATGTGTGGGGTGCAGATCACGTTGGGCAGTTTAAGCAGCGGGTGGTCGGCCTGCGGCGGTTCCTGATCCAGCACATCCGTGCCGTAGCCGCCGACGGCGCCCGATTTGAGGGCTTCCACCAGATCCGCCGTGTGCACGATTTCGCCACGCGCGCAGTTGAGGATGAGCACGCCCGGTTTCATCTTGGCGATGTTTTTGGCGCTGATCATATCGCGCGTTTCCGGCGTGAGATTGGTGTGGAGCGACAGGTAATCGCTCGCAGCAAACACTTCATCGAGCGTGGCGGCGCGTTTCACGCCGTATTGGGTGGCAAATTTTTCGTCCCAGTAAACATCGAAGCCGATAACATTCATCCCGAATGCTTTGGCGCGAATGGCGACTTCCTTGCCAATGCGGCCGAGGCCGATAATGCCGATGGTTTTTTCCAACAGCTCGTGGCCGGTCTTGCGTTTCCAGCCGTTAGCGCGGGTGGAATCAGTGTGGTAGAGGAAATTTTTCTCCAGCGCGAGCAGCAGCAGAAACGTGTGTTCCGCCACTGTGGTGTGATTCACGCCGGGCGTGAAGAGCAGGGGAATACCGAATTCCGTGCAGGCTTTCACATCAATTTTATCTACGCCGATGCCGTATTTACTCAATACTTTCAATTTCGGGAGCGCTTTTTCCAAAACCTTGCGCGTGATGAGGTCATCGCCACAGATGTAGCCGTCCACCTCGCCGACGAGTGCGAGGGTATCCGCTTCATTCAATGGACCGCGTGCGGTGATGATTTCCCAGCCGGTTTGCGCGAGCAGATCATGGTGCGCGCCGGGGGTGTCTTGAAACGAAGTGGTGGTGACGAGGATTTTCATATCCGTAGCGTAAAAAAAACGCCGAGGGTGGTCAAAAAAATAACCCTCGAACAGGTGTTCGAGGGCTGCATTTTAGTTTGAAATTTGAGTTACAAACCGGCGCCCAACGCGGAGCGAGCGAGCACATTCAGGCGTTCTTGCGACTGGCGGGACAGGCTCGTGAAAATCATGGAGACATGGTAGCCAGAGTGTTTGTTGCCCGCGCAGGCGACGATGACGCCATTACATTGCAATTTGCTGCCATCCAAAGGCGATTGGAGCGAGACGGTCATTTCCGCCCATTCGGTAAAGGGCGTGGGGCTGCGAAATTCCATCCCGTTCTTGTGCACGGAAACAGCTTCGGTCGAAAGTTCCAAAACGGAATTGCGGGTGGCGATGTTGACCGGGGATTGAAAAGAATTTGCGCCGGTTAATTTTTTTGCGCTCATAAAGTTAATTCAAACTAGCACGCTGACTGATTCCGTCAAATGGGCATTTTAAATTTCACCATTCAATCACGGCGGCACCCCAAGTCAGGCCTGCGCCAAAAACTACGAGGAGAACCAGATCGCCGCGCTGAATTTTTCCTTCGCGCACGGCTTCATCCAGCGCAATCGCCACGGAAGCGGCGGAGGTGTTGCCGTATTTATGCAGGTTTACGAACATCTGCTCAGGCGTGGCTTTTAACCGGTCAGAAACGGCGTCCACAATGCGCTGATTCGCTTGGTGCGGAATGACACATTTGATGGCAGTTACATCAATTTCGCAACGGCGCAGAACTTCCTGCGCTGCGCCGCACATGGCTTGCACGGCGTTCTTGAACGTCTCTTTGCCATCCATGCGCAAAAAGTGCATTCCCTCGGCGACGGATTCGGGCGTGGCCGGGCAAGCGCTGCCGCCGCCAGGCATGGAGAGCAAATCGGCTTTGTTACCGTCCGAACCCATCGTGACCGTGAGCAAACCTTGGGAGCCGGGGCGATGCTGCAAAATGGCCGCGCCCGCGCCATCGCCAAACAAGACGCAGGTGTTGCGATCTTTCCAGTTGGTGATGGAAGAAAGTTTTTCGGCACCGATGACCAAAACGGTTTCGTGCGTGCCGGACATGACGAATTGCTGGCCAATTTCGAGTGCAAAAATGAACCCAGAGCAAGCCGCTTCAATATCAAAGGCGGCTGCGCGTTTTGCGCCCAACTTACGCTGCACGAGGCAGGCTGTATTCGGAAACGGCATGTCCGGCGTGATCGTCGCGACGATGATGAGATCAATCTGCTCAGCGTTGACGCCCGCCATTGCCATGGCTTGTTTGGCGGCGTTCGTGGCCAGATCGGAAGTAAATTCGTTTGCGGCGGCGATGTGCCGTTCCTTGATGCCCGTGCGCGTCGTGATCCATTCGTCCGTGGTCTCGACCATTTTTTCCAAGTCGGCATTCGTCAGGATTTTTTCCGGAACATACGAGCCGACGCCGGTGATGGAGCAGGTGCGCCCTTGGAAATTATTCTTGGCGCGCGGATTGGTGAATTTTGGGGTCATGCTTGGGCGGGAGCCGGGTTGATTTGCTGAGCCAGAATAGCATTAGCAGCGGCGATTTGCGCTACCAACGTGTGATTCATGTCGTGCTTGATTTCTTCCGCCGCTACGCGAACCGCGCTCGCAATGGCGCGTTCCTTGGAACCGCCATGGGCTTTGATGACCACGCCATTCAAGCCGAGCAACACGGCGCCGCCATAAACTTCCGGGTCCATGCGCTGCTTGAGTCCGCGAAAACCGTTGCGGGCAATCCACGCGCCCAATTTGCGCATCGGCGAGGCCGTCAGCTCTTTTTTCAAAAGCCCGATGATATTGGAGCCGAGACTTTCCGCTGTTTTAAGCACAATATTACCCACGAAGCCATCGCAAACGACGACGTCCACGCCGTCGTTGAAGAGGTCGAAGCCTTCAACGTAACCAATGAAATTTAAATCGAGCAGCGCACAGAGGCGGGCGCTTTCGCGGGTAAGGTCGTTACCTTTGGATTCTTCCGAACCATTGCTCAAAACCCCAACGCGCGGTTTGGCGAGGCCAAGGATTTGCTTGGCATAGAGGTTACCCATGACGGCGAATTGAGCGAGATGCTGCGGTTCGCAAACGGCATTCGCGCCCGCATCCAAGAGAATAAAATCGTGACTGCGCGATGGCATCCGGCACGCGATGGCGGGACGTTCTACGCCGTCCAAGCGGCCCAATTTCATGGAGCCAGCGACGAGCGCGCCGGTGTTGCCGGGAGAAATAATGGCGTCCGCTTTGCCGTGGCGCACCAGCTCAATAGCCCGAACCATCGAAGAATCCTTTTTCTTACGGATGCCTTCGAGGGGTTTATCTTCCATCGTCAACACCTCGGTGGCGTTGACGATTTCAATCCGCGGATCGGTGAGCTGCGACTGGGCGAGGGCGCTGGTGATGTCGGCTTCACGTCCCACGAGGAGGACGGAAGTAATGGATTGGTCAGTTGCAAGAGCCAGTTTTACTCCCTCGATCGCGACCCCGCAACCGTGGTCTCCGCCCATGACATCCACTGCAATGCGCATAGATGAAATGAAAAGGCGCGGAAACACACTTCCCGCGCCCTTCAATCAAATCAATTAGGCTTTAGCCGTAATGGTCAAAACCTGACGGCCTTTGTAAAAGCCACAAGCCGGGCAAACCCGATGAGGAATCGCTGGAGCATCGCATTGCGGGCATTTGCCCAATTGCGGGAGTTTGAGCACGCTGTTATAAGCGCGGCGCATTTTCTGCCGGCTTGTCGAAGGTTTACGTTTTGGGACGCCCATAAATTCAGTTTAAAGTTTCAGTTTATCTAGTTCGGACCACACCGCTGACTTCAATTTTTCACCGCCATCAGCGACCGTGGCCTTGGTTTTCTTGCTCAATCCCTCGCACTCCGGTTTGCAGACCGGATGCTGCGGAAATTCAAGCAGCATATCTTCCCGCACGAACGGAGTCAAGTCCACGCAATCGTTATCAATGGACACCTTATCCTCGCCTTCCGTCGGCAAATGCAGCGCCCAAGAGTTCAATTTGAGTTCCGTCTTGAACTTCTTCAGGCAGCGGACGCATTCACAATCGAGTTTCAACGCCAATTTCCCCGTCACCAAGATGCTGTCCGGCAGATCTTGAATGTTCAGATTATAGCGCAACGGCTGATTCAACTGGATCATCTCGTCAATCGTCCCCAAGTCCAGCTCGGCGATCGGGATTTCACCCTTGAATTGCAGGTCATGCTCTTGCAGGTGGCGGATGTTAAATTTCAGCGACATCTTATTTCTTGGCCGGTTTAAGTTTTTTTTGCAGGGCGATCTGCACGTTCGGCGGCACAAACTGGCTGACATCGCCGCCTAGCCGGGCGATTTCCTTGACGATGCGCGAGCTCAAAAATGTGTAAGTATCTTTCGGCATCATGAAAATCGTTTCCACATTTTCCTCCAGCTTGCGATTCATTAGCGCCAGCTGAAATTCAAATTCAAAGTCTGAAACGGCTCGCAACCCTCGCACAATCGCCCGAGCCTTACGCGCGACGACGTATTCCACCAGCAAGCAGTCAAAGGAATCGGCTTCCACATTTGGCAGGTCAGCCACGGCTTTTTTCACCATCGCCACCCGCTCCGCCAGCGTGAACAGGGCATGTTTGCTCTCATTTTTAGCCACGGCTACGATGACCCGATCAAATAGTTTGGCGGCGCGCTGCACCACGTCCAGATGGCCGTTGGTCAGCGGGTCAAAACTACCGGGATAAATAGCGATGCGCATGAGTTGGGTGACGATTAACCTGCAAGAACCTTAAAACGAAACCGGCAAAATTCAAAGCTTTTCAGCCTCGCGCCACGGCACCTCATAAATCCGCACCGCCTCGCGAAAGCCTTTGGGCGTCACCGGAAATAGCTCGGTGCAGGTGGCGGCAAGTTCGGGTGCTAGCCGCAGGAGATGCTTGTAAGTCGTGTCACTGATGATGATGCGTCCGCTGCCGGAAACGCCTTCCAAGCGGCTCGCCAGATTCACTTCGCGCCCGAAAACTGTGTAGTTAAACCCATGGTCGTCCGAGCCCATCAAGCCCACCGTGACCGCACCGGTGTTCACGCCGGTGCCCAGTTGCAGCGCGACGTGTAAGGGTAACGGCATCAAGCCCGCCGCCACGCGCGACTGATTATCAATTTCCCGCGCGACGTTTCGCGCCAGCCGTTGCCGGTTCAAATTCAGAATCGCCTGTTGCGCTCCGATGGCCGCCTGCACGCACGCTAAGGCGTGTTTTGCATTCGGCGTGGGCGCATTCCAAAATGCCATCACGCAATCACCGATGTATTTGTCCAGCGTGCCGCCGTTATTTTTAATGGCCTCTGCCACCGCCGCGAGGTAAAGATTCACTGTCTCCAAGGTTTCGCGCGCAGACTCGTCGTAACATTTTTCCGCCGCTGCTCCGCTCAATTCTTTCGTGCGCACAAATTCCGCCACCTGTTCCTGCATCTCATCCGTGAGCGCCGTGAACCCGCGCACGTCCGCAAAGAAAACCGTCACCTCGCAACGGGCGCCGCCGAGCGCCAGTTTTTTGGCGTCGAGCAATTCGTTTACTACGTCCGGCGATAGCATTTTGGAGAAGATGGATTTAACGTGCCGCTTGGCGCGTTCTTCAAAAATAACGCGATACGTCACGAGACAGACGTGCTCCACCAAAATTGCGCCCGCCACCGGATAAACCAGCGGCAGCCAGAAGCGGAATTTTTCAAACAGTAAAAACGCCAGCGCGGTATAGGCGCCCACCAGCAGCAATGTTCCCGCCGTCGCGGCAAAGGCGCGCAACTCCCACGTCAGCAGTGCTGTGATTGCCCCCAGTAAAATAATCATCGCCAGTTCTAGCGGCAACGAAGCGCGCTGGATGAATTGTCCAGTGATGACCGAGTTCGCCACGTTCCAATGTTTGCTGACTAACAGCGTGTCATTTTCCAGCGACGTCGCGCCGCGATCCGTCAGGTCGTTTCCTTGTGCTGCCGAACCGATGACTACAAGCTTGCCTCCGAAATCGTTGGCTAAATCATTGGTCTCTCCCTTCAGGCGGGCGATGTCCTGCGTCAGAATTTTTTCAATCGGCGCGCGTAGCAAACGGACGTCGTTGGGCGGGAGGCGCCAATCCACATAAAATTTTCCATCCGCATCTACGGGGATTTTACGTTCCAATCCGTTGGGGCCGCGCAGAATAATTTTACCGTGCGGCAAATCGACTTCCGCTTTCGCCAGATCCAGTTTCAATTCCTGCGCCGCCAAAACGATGCCCATATGCCAGAGGCGTTCATCCACGAACGGTTTTACTTTCGTGGTTGGCGCGGCAGGATTTTTTTTATTCTTGAGGCTGATGTTTCCGTTTTCATCCAGCGGAATTTCGGTGGGTTCGCCGTTAGCCTGCGGGATGAGAATCTTGTCACTCATCACGACCAGATTGGTGAGGTTCACGCCCTTTTTTGCAGCAGCGTTTTCAATCAGCGGATGCCACCGGCGCACCATCGTGAAAGCGCGCACGCGGCGGAGAATGCCATCCGTATCTTTTGTGGCTGAAATATCGCCGCTCGCCAGCGCGTTGGTCAGAAATAATTTTGGCGGCGTGATTTCCGGTGTCGCGGCGATGAGGACATTGTTCGCCAACCGCATTTGCACAGCAAAGAAATCATCCGATTCCATCGGCTCCTGATTGGCGGCCATTTGGACGGGCGCATGGTCGGTGCGGAGTTCGCCAAAGATGATGTCGAAAGCGATGGCTTTAGCCCCTTGAGCGGCGAGCTCTTCCACAATGCGGCCGTAAACGTGGCGCGGCCAATAAAGTCCGTAGGACTGTCCCAGCAGGCCATTTTTAATGGCCGCGATGCTGGAATCTTCCATGGCGACAAAGGCCAGATTCGTCGCGGTGGGGGCGGGAAAGGATTGCGCCGAGCGGACGCGTAAATCGTAGGTGATATTCTCTAGCCGCTCTGCGAATTCTGGGTTCCACAGTCGGGTGCCGATGACGAGCGCTAAAACTCCCAGCGCGAGGAGAACCGGGGCGCGTTTGGGGCGTTTGAAATGCACTGCGTTGGATTAAACAAAAAACCAGCGCAACTCAAGGCTGCGCTGGTTTTTGAAAAGTGATGGGTAAAGCTTACTGTTGGTTGCCGCCGCCGCCGCCGCCACCTTCGCCGCCGCCACTACCACCCTTACCCTTACCGCTGGTGGAGGACACATGGCAATCCGTGTGGTCATAGGTGAAATCAACGACTTGGATGTAAATCATTTTCAACGCCGTGAAGATTTCTTTGAGCGTCTGGTTCAATTGAATCGGAATGGGCGAGGTGGTGCCTGCAGTGATGTCATACAATTGGCCTTGTTCCACTAAAATCGTCTGCGTGGTGCCATTCATCGAAATGGACAAAATCAATCCGCCGCCCGTGCTTTCATAAACGGCCACTGAGCCGTCGGCACCAAGGCTGAACCAAGTGCCGCGCACGCCGGCGACGCCGTTGGGGATTTTGACCAGATACTGAGAGGCACCAGAAAGTTTTTTCACGCTGGCGAACATTTTACCTTCTTTCAAATCCAACTCCGTATCATTGACGGTGTCGGCACCGGTGTCCGTCGTGGTCAGCTTATCAATCGAAAGCGTGGTGTTGGGGATCAACCGAATCATGTTCTGCTCGGCGGAGGGTTTGTAAGTGACCATGCCGCGCACGGCGGAATCAGGGGCTTGCGAAATACGTTCGGGAGCCCACTTGGCTTGCGGCAATTCGATGGCTTTGCCCAAAATCATATCCACCGTTCCGTTGTAGCCGGTGTGGATGGAAGCGCCAGCGGGGAGATATTTCCCGGGCACGAGCGGGTGCCAATTATTATCGCCCAATGAGTAGGTGACTTGGCCCTGCACACGGATGACGGTGGCCGAACCTGCTTTGGAGCCGACCTGTGCTGACGCGGTCCCGGCGGATACTGCCAGCGCACCGAGAGTGATGATGGCTAAGAATGATTTTAAATTTTTCATAAACTTTCTGACGCTTAAAGCTGCATGACTATACGCCCCGCCATTCTGGCTTGTCAACCGACATTTCCCTTAGAATCCGGCCGGAAAGGTGGGTCGCCCCGAGGCTTTTTCGGCCAATTTCTGTTCGCAGATCGCCAGATAGTTTCGGGCGATGTCGTTATGCTGGCTATCCAGCTTACGCGAACGCAAAAACCATTGGCGAGCGAGGGCGTAATCACCGATTTGGACGTAATGCCAGCCGATATTGGCCACCATGTAGTAACCATTCGGGTCGCGTTGCTCGGCTTGGCTGAAAAACGGCTCGGCTTCGCGATATTTCCCCAACCAATCCAGGCACATGCCGGTGCGGAGGTAGCTGTAGCCGTCCCATGGATTGGTGCGGAGGGCGAGCGCATACCAATTCATAGCCCGCATGGCTTTTTCCTCGTAATCACTCCCGCCATCGAGGCTTTGGGTGCGAAAACATTCTCCGATGTCGTAGGCGGTTTGGAAATTCTTGGGTTCGCAGGCGTGAGCCTGAGTCAATGCCGCCGCCCGTTCCGGCGAAAAATTCGGCAACGCCTCCGCCCGCGCCAGCCAACGAACTTCGCCCGCCAAACGCCATTCTTGCACCGCCACATACGCCACGCCGCCCAGCAAAACGACCGTCAGCACAGTTTTCAGCGGCCACCCCGCGTGCCGCCAATGGCGCTCCGTGGCAAACCGGACGTTGCTCGCCAACAACCCCAGTAACGTCACCCCCACCAGCGCGTTGGCGGGAATGTGCAAATCAAAATCCACCACGGAATGCACCAGCAACGCCACCAAACCGCCCGTTGCCCCCAGAAAAAAGGCGAACCGATTGCTTTGCCCTGTGCCAAAGGAATTTTCCTCCCGCCGCACGTGCGGCCACGTTTTGCGCAGGCTGAAAATCAAGATTCCCACGCCACTGAAAACAATCGCCCCGCCTACCGCGCCCCAATCCGCCAGCAGGTTCAGGTAATCATTGTGCGCCCGGTCGGGCCGCAATTGCATCGGCTCCGGCCGATATTGCCGGAAGCGGTAATCGTAGTGCGCCGGCCCCACGCCCAGCCAGAAATGATCCGCCCACATCGCCAGCGCGCCCTGCCACATCATCGCCCGCGACGACAGATCCACCACGCCCGGCCCTTCCGCGTCGGGACTTTTTACTCGGTGCATGTAGCCCGTCGTTTTGGAAAGATACCCCGTCACGAACACCGTGCCGCCGAGCAACAACCCCAGCAGCAGTAGAATCGCCTTCAACCGATGATTCGCGTGAAAAATTAAAACTCCCAGCACGAATAAAATTCCCACCCCGCCCGCCACCCAGCCGCCCCGCGAGAACGTCACCGCCAGACCCGCCGCCAGCGCCAGCAACGCATACCCCAGCAGCACCCGCGCGATGATCCCCACGCGACCCACCAACAGAAACGCCAGCGCCAACGGCAGCACCATCGCCAGCAGGCCCGCCAGATGATTCGGCGAAATGTAAGTGCCCGAGGCCCGCCCCGCCCCCGGCGCCACCACATTCCAGACATTCGCCGAATGATTCAGCAATTGCAGCACCGCGTAGCCCGCGATCCCCGTTGCCACCGCGATCAACGTGTAGCTCACCGCCTCCATCTCCGCCTGCCCGTGCAAATTATTCACCAACGCCAGAAATAAAAACGCGAACACCAGCACCTGCAACCATTCCCACCGCGCCACATACTCGATATCCGCCGTGAGATAACGCCCCAGCGCGTAGAGCACGAACGCCAGCACCGCCCACGCCAGCGGTGGCCAGAGCAGTTTCGGTTTGCGACTCAACCACAGCCGCACCACCCACAGCGTCGCCACCCCCGAGGCCAAGCCCAGCACCACCAGCAACGCCCACGGATCCACCGAGCCAAACGCCAGCGGAGCGAACGCCACCAGCGCCATGACCAACGCCAATAGGCCGCGCAGACACCACCAATCCAGATTTTTGCGGGTGAAAACCATTGCGCGAAAAATGAACTGCGCCTACCGATGAGTAAAGCCGCAAAAGTTTTTGGCCACAGATGCGCACGGATGAAACACAGATGGAAATTTTTAACCGGCACTCTGCCGCCAGTTTTTTAATCTGTGTTTCATCTGTGAAAATCTGTGGCTAAAGATTTCCCGGTTGGGCGGGCGGGTCGGGGCGATATTCCAAAATGTCGCCGGGCTGGCAGTTGAGGTGTTTGCAGATGGCTTCCAGCGTGGAAAAGCGGATGGCTTTGGCCTTACCCGTTTTGAGCACGGACAGATTTTGCGGCGTGATATCCACGCCATCGGCCAGATCGTTCAGGCGCAATTTGCGTTGTGCGAGGAGGACGTCGAGATTGACGATGATGGGCATAGGCTTAAACCGTCAGTTCCTGTTCTTCTTGAATCTTCCGCCCTTCGTCCATGATCCACGCGAAGAAGATGATGAACAGGCCGATAAAAATCGGGTTCGTGCTGAGATCCATCTCCCGCTGCAAACCTTGCATCTGGTAGTCGATAAACCAGTCAATGATGAGGTAGTAGCCGAGAAAACGCAGGCAGTTGACATTTTTGGCCGAGAAGATGACCCCTTTGCCGTAAAGCCAGAAGAGTCGCAGCAGCATGCCCGCTGCAAAATACGCCAGCCCCTGCTTCACCATCATCAGCCAGAAAACCGGTGGTGGCATTTCTGACGGCGCGGAATAGACATGATGCCCGACCACCATCCGTAATTGGTCATGACTTGGCCCCGGCCAGCCGAACATGAATCCCAAAGTCGCGTAGGCACACAACGGAAAACTCAAAACCAGCAAGGCTGAGAAGATGTGGCTCGCAATCCGCACCCGCCTCAATCGCGTTTGACTGCTTGGTGCCGTCCGCTCCTTGGCCGGCCAGACGAAGTAAAGCACCATTAAAAATCCAACGATCGCCACAAGCATTGAAGCACTCATGCCGCTGACCTTAAAACAGGTGGTTCAGTAAATCAATAACTTTTTAATGTTAATCAATAAATAGTTATTGTTGAACGTTTACAATGGTCGCTGTGGATTTTCACGGCGGCTTCCGAACGCGTCTTTTGGTCGTTAGGGATTTGTCTGGTGGCTTCCGAACGTGTTTTTTGCCTGCTGGGGCTTTTTATCGGTCGTTTTGGAGGTGTTCGCCGCCCGTTTTTGTTTCTCTAGGTCGTTCCGC
This sequence comes from uncultured Verrucomicrobia subdivision 3 bacterium, assembly GCA_903911825.1. Classification (GTDB taxonomy): domain Bacteria; phylum Verrucomicrobiota; class Verrucomicrobiia; order Limisphaerales; family UBA11358; genus UBA11358. Next base: position 18,288 of record CAIWFB010000047.1, on the reverse strand, counting down.
ACGGGTGCGGCGGGCGTGGGAAATTTCACAGGCGTTTCCCGAAGGTTCCGCGAGGTCTTGGAGTGCGGCAGTCCTCTGCCGCACTCCGAAACGCTGCCGCGCCGGTCGCCCACCGAAAACTTCTCGGCCAGTTACTTTCCCGCGGCCAACCCCTTGACAGAATTTCGGACCTGTGAGAAAAAGGTCGCGTCACCTAACCCGGCTTTGTCATGGCACGCTATGATTCACTGGTCTATTTCGACAGCGGCGTCACCTACGACGAACCGGACACTCCTACCGTAATCAAACCCACACATATGATGGACCTCCATAAGTTCCTCACGAATCCGTTCGATGATCCTGGCATCAGCATGGACGAGTTACTGGCGTTCACCACGGATCATTTCGGTAAAATGACGGCGAACAATCCGGGTGGCCTCTACACCGCGCGCCTCGCGGCCACGAGCACCGCGCTCACGGGCGTGGGCAATGCCTTTACGGATGACCAGACGAAGCTGGGTCTCCGCAAGGCGCGCAAGCAAGCGAAGGATGCGTATCGCACCGCGCTGCCCAAACGGATCAGCCCGCTCGCCGTGGCGGTGGAAGCGAAGTTCGGCGAAGGTTCGCCGGAATTTGTGGAATGTTTTCCGCAAGGCCGGGCCATCTTCACCCGTTGCACGGATGACAAGGTGGCGAACCATTTGCAGACGCTCATCAACGGCGTCACGGCGCATCAGGCGCAACTCGGCGCGCCAGTGGTGACGGATGCCACGGCGTTGCTCACGGGTTGGAACGCGGTCTATGCGCCGAGCGAAACGGCCAGTGGCGCGAAGTCCACTACGGAGGTGGCCAAGTCGGCGGCGCGCGGGGCATTGCAATTGGAGTTGTTCAAGAATCTGCTCACGATCGCGCTGAACAATCCGCGTCTGCCGGAGAAATTGGATGATTACATGCAGCAAAGTTTGCTGGAGGATCATCCCGTCACGCCGGCCACGCCGCCCAGCCCGCCGCCGCCGGGGCCGTGAGCCGACCAGCTGAATCTTAGGCCGCCGAGGCATGACCGGAGGGGACATCGGGGGCTACGAAACGGGCGGCAGCAAATTGGTTTACGTTTCGTGGCATCCTTTCCACCGCGGGCGACGGTGTTAATGTCCTCATCGCCCAAAATTTACTTACCCACATTTGAGTGATGGCGTGGCGGGGCAGTTTTCTTTATCTTCATTCGCATTATGACTGATCCGCGTTATTCCAAACTGGCCACGTTGCTGGCGAATTATTCCTGCACGCTCAAAAAGGGCGACCGCATTCTGCTCGATATGATTGATGTGCCGGATGAATTCACGGTGGAAATGATTCGCGCCGTGCGGAAGGCGGGCGCGACGCCGTTCGTGGAGACGCGCCATACGCGCGTGGGCCGCGAGCAATTGCTCGGCATGACGGAGCAGCAAGCCGCCGATGTGCGCGACTTGGAAATGTTCCGCATGAAGAAAATGCAGGCTTACATCGCGGTGCGCGGCGCGGATAACATGAACGAGAATTCCGATGTGCCGAGCGAACGGATGAAGCTGTATTCCAAAGTCATTCGCCCGGTGCAGGATTATCGCGTGAACCAGACGCGTTGGTGCGTGTTGCGCTGGCCCACGCCGAGCATGGCGCAGGCGGCGGGCATGAGCACGGAAGCGTTCGAAAATCTTTATTTCGAGGTCTGCACGATGGATTATCCCAAGATGGCCAAGGCGCAAACGCCGTTGCAAAAGCTCATGGCCAAGACGGATAAAGTTCATCTCAAAGGCCCGGGCACGGACTTGACCTTCAGCATCAAAGGCATCGGTGCGAAGAAGTGCGAAGGCACGCGGAACATTCCCGATGGCGAAGTGTTTTCCTGCCCGGTGAAAACGTCCGTGAACGGCGTCATCCAATACAACACGCCCACGCTGTATGCGGGCACGAAGTTCGAGAACGTGCGGTTGGAATTCAACGACGGCAAGATCGTCAACGCCACGGCGAACAACACGAAGAAGTTGAACGAGATTTTAGACACGGACGCGGGTGCGCGCTACGTCGGCGAATTCGCCATCGGCTTCAATCCCTACATCCAGAATCCGATGTGCGATATTTTGTTCGATGAGAAGATTGCGGGTTCGCTGCACTTCACGCCGGGACAGGCTTACGAAGATTGCGGCAACGGTAACAAGAGCGCCATCCACTGGGACATGGTGCTCATCCAGCGCAAAGAATGGGGCGGCGGCGAAATCTGGTTCGATGGTGAACTGATCCGCAAAGACGGCATCTTCCTGCCGAAAGAATTGCGGCCGTTGAATCCGGAGAATTTGAAGTAAACTTTCCCAAGCAAAACGGGCGGCAGAAATATCTGCCGCCCGTTTTTTGTTTTCAGAAATGATTTATGGCGCGTCTTTGAGGATGCCGAGGAATTGTTTCATCGCGGGCGAGAGCACTTTGTTCTTCTTGTAGATCGCGGCGAGCGGGCGGAAGAAATCGCCGTCTTCGATGCTCACTGCGGCGAGCGTCTGCTTGGCGATTTCCTGCGTGACGGTGCCCATGGGCACGATGGAGATACCGGCGTCAATCTCCACGGCGCGCTTCACGGTTTCAACGTTGTCGAATTCCATGACGTGCTTCACTTCCACGTCGTATTCCTTGAGAATTTTATCCAGCGCCTTGCGCGTGGGAATGTCGGGCTCGAAGCCGATGACCTTCTGACCCGCGAGCGCTTTGAGTTTGACGGCTTTCTGTTTCGCAAACGGATGTTGCGGATGGCAGATGAGCACCAGCGGTTCTTTGCGCAGCGGAATGATTTCCAGCTTGGAATCTTTCACCGGATACGCGACGAGACCGAGATCCACGACGTTGCTTAACACATCATCATAAACCTGATTCGCGCGGCGATACTCGACGTGAATGTTCACGGTCGGGTAGCTTTTCATGAACTTCTTGATGTAGGGCGGCAAGTCGTGCAACCCGATGGAATAAATCGTTGCGACGCGAATGGTGCCGGAGATGATGTCCTTGAGTTCCGCGAGTTTGTTGTGCAGCGAATCGTAGGTCTGGATGATCTGCTTGCTGTAATCGTAGAGCACCTGGCCTTCGCGCGTGAGGCGGAATTTCTTTTTACTGCGCTCGATGAGGAGCGATTTGAACTGACGTTCCAGCGCGCTGATTTGCTGGCTGACGGCCGACTGGGTGACGGCATTAATCTGGGCGGCCTTGGTAAAACTTTCCGTTTCAGCGAGGTCGCAAAAAACTTTCAAGCTTTCGATTTGCATAAGTAAAGTTAAACAAACTTGTTCAGTTCAGTCAATCTCCGTAATGACATTCAAAGCCGACTTTACCTTTAGCAACAGGTCGGTGCTCGTGAAAGGTTTCTGCAAATAACCTGCGCCTGCCTGCTTATCTTCCGGCAACACGTAGCCGCTGGTGCAGATGATCGCCAAGGTCGGTTCCGTCTGGCGGATGCGCTCGATCAATTCCCGCCCGCCCATGCCGGGCATGACGAGGTCCGTGATGACGAGCGCGACTTGCATACCGGGTTGCGCGAGGATTTCCAACGCTTTCTGCCCGCTGCTCGCCGTCAAAACCTTGTAGCCAAAATCTGACAAAATGGTTTCTGCCATCGTCAGCAGCAGACTTTCATCATCCACCACCAGCACCGTGCCAGTGCCGTGCAAATCACTTTGCGAGCTGACTATCTGCTGCTGCAACCCTTTTTCCGCCGGCAGATAAACGCGCGCTGAAGTCCCTTTGCCTAACTGGCTGGAAATCGCGATGCCGCCACCGTGATTCGTGATTATGCCGTAAACCAACGCCAAGCCGAGGCCCCGATGCGGAGCTTTCTTGCTGGTAAAAAACGGTTCGAAAATCCGGGGCAACGACGCCTCATCAATGCCCGTGCCACTGTCGGAAATCTCCACGCAAACGTAAGTGCCCGCCGCTAGCCGCACGTTGCGGTCCTGCGTGGCTTCGGTCAATTCAACGTTACGCGTCTCGATCGCGATCTGCCCATTCACATTCGGTGCGAAAGCTTCCACCGCATTCTCCAAAATTTTTGTGAGCGCCTGTTGCACCTTCGCTTCGTCAAAGCGAGCGCCGAACAAAGCCCGCTCATTCGTGAGCCGCCAGTTGAAACGCGTGCCGTGGGCATTCTTGAAAAATTCCACACAGCGGCCAACCACCGTGTTCACGTTGCCGGCGGGGACTTTGCGCGCCTCTTTTTCCTGTCGGCTGAACAAAGCGAGTTCGCTGGCAATTTCTGCCGCGCGGGCCGCTGATTTTTCCACTTCGAGCAGTGAGCGCCGCCACGGATGATCTTTCTCCGCTTTGCCCAGCAGCAACGAGGTGTGCGCTAATACGCCGGTCAAAGCGTTGTTGAAATCAAGGGAAACCGTGCGAGCCAATTGCAGCACGCAATCCAGTTTTTGTTTCAGTGCAGCATCGCCGGTAGGAATGGCTTTGGCCTCCACCACGCTTTCGGAAAGTTTGGTGGCCGTAACCGGTGCAGCAATGGCGGGCAGCAGTTGCAGCACGAACCATTTATTGCCGTCATTCGATAAGGCGGCGATGGCGGTGGAGAAATTTTTTACGCCGTCGCTGGTGCGAAATTTCAGGTCAGCCGAGACGGAAGGTGATTTTTCCCAAGCAACGAAAAAATCCGCGATAGTTTTACCGTTTTCCGTCGCCCAAACGGCAGAAAGCTGCGCCGGATTGCCAGACAAAGCGCTGCCAAAAGAGGTTTGCGCTGCTGCATTGCTCATCAATACCGCCCCCCCGGCGTTTACCAGCATCGCCGGCCACCTCGCACCTTCCAGACCAAATACAACTTCAGGCTTCATTAAAAATAGACACAGAGACTACTCTTAATCGGCGGGATTTCAAGAGACTAAACGGAAAGCTCCGGGCAGCAACCCCCCTACCGTGAAGCGTTTAATCGTCTGTAAATCCGCTGTGTCTGCGACGAAAACCTTGGCGTCCGGCGCGTATTCCGCCAGCAACTGACGGCACGCCCCGCATGGCATCGCCCCCCCATCCCAACGGGCGACCACGGCCACGGCGATGAATTTCTTTTTGCCTTCCGTCAACGCTTTAAAGAGCGCAATCCGTTCCGCGCAGCACGTCAAACCGTAGCTCGCGCTTTCCACATTCGCGCCGCCGATGACTTCGCCGTCGGCCGTCAGCAGAGCCGCGCCTACTTTGAATTTGGAATACGGGGAAACCGAACCTTCGCGGGCTTTCAATGCCGCCGCGATGAGTTTTTTTGCGTCAATTTTCATATTTTAGAATCGTAGCAGCCAACGTGAGTTGGCTTTGACTGAATTATCCGTTCCATTTGAATGAGCGGACCTACATCCGCTGCTACATTTTTTGGTAAAGTTCTGCAAAATTTCTAATCAGTGCCGCGCCGGATTTCTTTACGCGTTCGGCGGTTTCCAAAACTTCCGTGTGCGAGAGATTGGCTTTGCTGATGCCCGCCGCGAGATTGGTAATGCACGAAACGCCCGCCACACGAAGTCCGTGTTGCCGCGCTACAATCGCTTCCGGCACCGTGCTCATGCCCACCGCATCCGCGCCGAGCGTGGCAAAGGCGCGAATCTCCGCTGGCGTTTCATAGCTTGGCCCGCTGACGGCCAGATAGACGCCGCGTTGCAATTTAAGTTTCGTGATTTTACCGGCTTTCGCCAATTTAGCCTGCAACTGTTTATCGTAAGTCGCCGTCAGATCCACAAAACGCGGCAAACCCGCCACGGCTGGGCCGCGCAGTGGATTCGTGCCCATCAGATTGATATGGTCGGTCAAAACCATGAAATCACCGGCGCTAAATTTCCGGTTCAAGCCGCCTGCTGCGTTCGTTAGCAATAAATCCGTGATGCCGAACGCCGCCAGCGTGCGCGTGGCGAACGTGACGCGTTCCATCTCGTGACCCTCGTAAAAATGGGCGCGCCCGCTCAAGACCAAGACCGGGTTTTGGCCAAGGTGGCCGAAATAGAGTTCGCCCGCATGCCCACTGACCGTAGGCTTGGGCAAGCCGGGAATTTTGGTGTAGGAAATCTTTTTGGCGACGCGCAATTCCGTCAGCACATGGTGAAAGCCGCTGCCGAGCACGATGGCGAGCGTCGGGCGGAGCGGGGCAGCTTGCTTGAGCCAAGCGGCAGCTTTTTGCGGAGTCGGCAAATTCATTGAGGTTTTAGGTTAAAGATTGTGGGCGGCGAGCCAAGTTTCTTTATTCAGCGAGCCGCAGCGGTCGAAGTTCGGTCACCGACTTGCATTATTCGACTTTTGCCCTACTTTGTTAGACTAGAATTATGGAACTTAACAATGAAGAAATCCGTCGTTAATCTCGGCATTTGATTTTGCCGGAATTCGGTCTGGCCGGGCAAAAAAAGATCAAAGGCACCAGCGTGCTGTGCATCGGCGCAGGCGGCTTGGGCTAGCCCATCGCGATGTATCTCGCCGCGGCAGGTATCGGCAAGATCGGCATCGTGGATTTCGACACCGTGGATTATTCCAATCTGCAACGGCAGATTCTCCACACCGACGCCGACGTGGGGCGTTCCAAAGCTGAATCCGCCAAGGAAACCATTCGCGGCATCAATCCGAATTGCGAAGTGGTCATCCACAACACGCGCATCTCCTCCGAGAACGCGCTCGACCTCATCCGCCCCTACGACATCGTCGTGGACGGCACGGATAATTTCCCCACGCGCTACCTCACGAACGACGCGTGCGTGCTGCTCAAGAAGCCGAACGTCTATGGCTCCATTTTCCGTTTCGAAGGCCAAGCCAGCGTGTTCGCCCCGCATCTCGGCGGACCGTGCTATCGCTGCCTGTATCCCGAACCGCCGCCGCCGGGCATGGTTCCGAGTTGCGCCGAAGGTGGCGTGTTGGGCGTATTGCCCGGCATCGTGGGTTGCATTCAAGCTACGGAAATTTTAAAGCTCGCGATTGGCAAAGGCACTTCGTTATCCGGCCGCTTGGTGCTGTTCAATGCGCTCGACATGAAATTCCGCGAATTGAAATTGCGCCGCGACCCAGCGTGCCCGATTTGCGGTGATCATCCGACCATCAAGGAATTGATCGATTACGAAACATTCTGCGGCATCGTTCCCGAGCCGGAAAATCTCGGCAACCCCGACGAAGTCACTGTGCAGGACATGAAGAAGGCGCTCGATAATCCGAGCCTCAACATCAAGGTCGTGGACGTTCGCGAAGAAGACGAATATGAAATCGCGAAAGTCGCGGGCGTGCCGCTGTTGCCGTTGAGCCAGCTCAACGAACGCTTCACCGAACTCGATCCGAACCAGCAATACTATCTGCATTGCAAAGCTGGGGTGCGTTCGCTGAAGGCGCTGAACTTCCTTCGCCAGCAGGGATTCAAATATGTGAAGAGCGTCAAAGGCGGCATCACCGCGTGGTCGGATGAAATCGACCGCAATGTTCCGCGGTATTGAAACGTAGAGTTGAGACAGAATGAACGGAATTTTGAGAACTAAATTTTGGATATCCAATTTTGTTGATTCTGTAAATTCTGTCTAAAAATTTGATGAACGAAGACCTGCAAAAACGCATCCAAGCCGCGCTGGCCAATCCCCAGAACATGGGCGAGATGGCCGGAGCGGATTCCATCGGCACCGTTGGCAATGCGGACTGTGGCGAGATGCTGCGGTTGTGGGTGAAGTTCAAACAGCAGGACGGCAAACGCGTCATTGACCGTGCCTCTTTCCAATCGTTTGGCTGCGAAACGGCGATTGCCGTGGCTAGTTTGGCGACCGAATTGATTCGTGGCAAAACGGCGGAAGAAGCTCTGGCGCTCAAAACCGAAGAACTCGCGGGCGAACTCGGACCGTTGCCGCCGATGAAAATTCACTGCGCGCAGTTGGTCGAAGGTGCACTACGTTCGGCGCTCGCACCGGAAAAAGTGGAAGCGAAACCGGCGCTGCCTGCGGCCGTAAATGCGCCGACCTTGCTGGATAGTTTTTCCAAACCCAAAGAAGGCGGCGTGAAGCTGACCTTTCTCGACGAACCGAAAAATTAAACCGGCTTTTCCGGTGCGGCCGCAATGGCAGCCCGCGATTCCCTTCGCATTTTTTCCAACGCCGCCAGAGCTGCATCGCTCTCGGCAGCCTTTTTGCTTTTGCCCCGACCACGCGCCAGTTCTTTGTCGTCGTGTAAAACCGCACTTTCAAAAACCCGATCATGATCCGGCCCGCTCGCGTCGACAAATTGATATTCCGGCGGATTCGGCGAAAACGATTGCAGCAATTCTTGTAGATCGCCCTTGGGATTTTCGATGCCCGCTGTGGCGGAAAGTTCGTTGAAATCGGCGGCAAATTCGCGCACCAGAAAATCCCGCGCCGGCTCCAGCCCGCCATCGAGAAAAATTGCTCCCAGCAACGCTTCGTAAGCATCGGCCAACGCCGAATCGCGGTCGCGTCCGCCCGTGGTCTCTTCGCCGCGACTCATCACGAGATAATTACCTAGCCCAAGCGTGCGACTATGCGCCGCCAAGGAAAGTCCATTCGCCAGCCGCGCGCGGGATTTGGTGAGCAACCCCTCGCTGCTGGCGGGAAATTTTGCAAACAGTTCGCGGGAAAGCACCAAGCCCAAAACCGCGTCGCCGAGAAATTCCAGCCGTTGATTGTGGTAGGCATAGCCGCCCTCATGCGTCGCCGAAGGATGTGTGACGGCGACTCGCAATAATTGCAGGTCGCTAAATTGGTAGCCAATCCGCGCTTGCAGTTCTCCCAGATTCGACGCGGCAATCATTGGGCGGGTGCCGTCGCCTCAGTGGCCGGCGGCGCGATTTCTGTTTCGACTGCGGCATTTTCAGTAGGCGCATTTTCGGTAGCCACGACGGCGATCACTTCGGTAGCCGCAGGCGATGGATTCAAACCATGTTCCAATAAATGCGCGACATCTTCCTGCACTTGCTGCAACTGATCTAAATGCAGATCAGGATCGGCAATCGTAAAAATGTCTCCGGTTTTAGGCTGCTCGTAAATGAAGATGCGTTTGCCTTCAAGTTTGATTTGCTCCTTCACTTTTAGCAATCGCTTGCGCTCCAGCATCACGGCCAAAATGTAAGCTGCTGGGGCGTAACGCGGATCATTTTGCTCCACCAACTTGCGCAGCAACGTTTCCGCCGTGTCTTTTTGGATGGCGTCCACCGGTTGCGCGGGCGGGGCTTCGTAAGTGCCGTTCCATTGCGAAATAAAACCTTTTTGCGCCCGCACATCATCGGTTTTGAGGACACAGGGCTCACAAATATCCGAGCGCCGCAATTCTTTACCGTCCTCGAACAGGATGGTGTGATACGACTGTTTATCGGTAAATGGCTGGCTGCACGCTGCGCAAACGTGCGCGCGGGACTGGATGTTCCATTCAATCATGGGCGGCAGAATTTAAGCACGAATGCAGCGGATGAACACGAAGAAATTTCTAGGTGGCGAAGTCAAAATCCGAGCAGCTCATAAAATAATGGCAGCGCGGGCAACGCAGCTTGCACTTCTCGTTGATCAACTCGTGCCCGCATTGCAGGCAATAGCGCCAATGCTCGCCCGCTGCGGGACAATTCTCTGCTTCTTCATTATGGGATTCCGCTTCTTTCATTGCGTCCGGCCAAACTTTTTCTCCAGTTCGCGGTAATTCATCTCGATCAGCGTCGGTCGTCCGTGGGGACAAGTGTAAGGCATGGCGCAGCGGCGCAAGTCCTCGATGAGATTTTCCAATTCTGGGCCGCCGAGCGGGTCGTTGGCTTTTACGGCGTGGCGGCAGACGGTTTTGGCAACGGTGTGTTCGCCGAGGCGGGCGAGATTCACTTCGCGGCCCGCCGCGCGCAATTCATCCACGAGGTCGAAGACGAAGCGGCGCGCATCCGGCACTTTCACGAACGGCGGCAGCGCATCGAGCAAAAAGGTGCGCTCACCAAATTCGTTTAAGCTAACGCCGAGCCGCGTGAGCGCGGCGAGTTGTTCGCGCAGAAATTGGGCGTCGCGCGGCGGCAGTTCAATCGTCTCCGGCAGCAGCAATTTCTGCGAGGGCGTAGAACCACTTTCTTCCAAACGATTCAGCATCTGCTCAAAGAGAATGCGTTCGTGTGCCGCGTGCTGGTCAAGCAATACGAGCCCGCGATCGGACTCGAGCAGCACATACAGTCGGCCCACGACACCGATGAGCCGCAGCGGAATGTTGAGTAGTGGCGTAGCGCCAGTGGCTGATGCCGGATGCGCGCTGCTGGTGGCTGTCCGCTGACCGCTGGTCAGGGGAATTACTGGCGAATCCGCCGCCGCTGCGGTTTTTGTGGCCACTGGTGCGGCGAAACCCATTTTCAACGGTGCTTGGGTTGGGGCCGTAATCGGGGCGAATACGGCGGGCGCAGGCTGTAATTTTTCGGGAAAATGTGGCAGCGCAGGCGCGGTGGCTTCCGGTGTGAGCTTTAATTCTATAGGCGCACTGGGCGGCTGGGTGATGGCGATTTTTTTCGCCGGTTCAGTGTGAAAAGCGAGCAAGGTCTCATGCACCGCTCGCCCAACATTTTTGCGGATTTCGAACTCGCGATGAAATTTCACCTCGCGCTTGGCCGGATGAATATTTACGTCCACGGCGGCCGGATTAATTTCCAGAAATAGGCAGCAGACCGGATAGCGGCCTTTCATAAGCGAGTTGTGATAACCCTCGATGAGTGCATAATTGATGCCGCGATTTTCCACGGGCCGACGATTCACAAACGTGAACTGGCTCTCTCTCGTGGCGCGCGAAACGCCGGGTGAACCGATGAGGCCCCAGACTCGGAAAAGGGATTTTGAATTTTCCACCGCCGGTTTTTCCAGCGAGGCGTTCTCAAAAATGTCCGTTTCATCAACGACCACCTGACCTTCTTCGTCGAGCGTGGTGGAAAAATTCACCGGCAATAATTTCTCATTGCCCAACAACACTCGGAGCCGTTCGCGCAGTGCCTCGATGCGGCTGGAAATGACGCGTTCACTTTTCACGCCGGGTAATTGCCAGACATTGCGACCATCTTTGACGAACGTAAAAGCCACTTCCGGATACGCCAGCGCCGCTAGTGTTAGATAATGTTGGATGTGCGCGGCTTCGGTTTCTTCCGTGCGCAAAAATTTACGGCGCGCAGGCAAGTTGTAGAACAGTTGCCGCACTTCGATGCTCGTGCCGGGCGCGCTGCCGGCGGCTTTCACTTCGGCAATCGTGCCGCCGTTGACGATGATCTGACTGCCTTCGGGTGAAGCGCTTTCTCGTTCTCGCGTCGTTAAAATAAAGCGGCTGACGCTCGCGATGCTCGGCACCGCTTCGCCGCGAAAACCCATCGTAGCGATAGAGGCCAAATCTTCCGCGCGTTGAATTTTGCTGGTGGCGTGACGTTCGAGTGAGAGCAAGGCGTCATCGCGACTCATGCCAAAACCATCGTCGGTCACGCGAATCAAACTGCGGCCGCCGGCGCCGATTTCCACGGTGATTTTTTGCGCTTCGGCATCAAGGGAATTTTCCACCAACTCTTTCACGACGCTGGCTGGCCGTTCTACCACTTCGCCTGCGGCGATCTGGTTGGCGACTTGCTCGGAAAGCAGTTTGATGCGATTCACGGTGGAAATTTTGGCGGGCGAATGCCGAATGTCGAATTGAATTATTTCGCCAATGGCAGCGTAAAAGTAAAAATTGCGCCGCGTCCTGGTTCGCTGCGCACAGCAATTGTTCCGCCGTGATCCTCGACAATCTTTTTGCAGATGGAAAGGCCGAGGCCGGTGCCGTGCGATTTGCCGTGCGTGGCGAACGGTTGAAACAGTTGCTCGGCGATTTCTGGTGCGATGCCGGGGCCGGAGTCTTCGATTTCGGTGATGATCACTTTTTCCTGAAATTGGAAACGCAGGAAAATTTTTCCGCCGTTAAGCATCACGTCGGTGGCGTTGCCGATGAGGTTGAAGAAGACGCGGCTCAAACGGCGGGGATCAAACTGCACCAGCACCGGCGGCGGCTCGTTTTGCATTTCAATCTGGGCAGATTTCAATTCCGCTTCCGAGCGCAGGTCGCCGAGGAGGTCGAGCACGAAGGCGCGATAATCGGCAGTTCTGACAGCGGCATTCTTTTTCTTATTGTCGGTGAAGATCAGGATGTCGCTGACCATGTCGTTGACGCGCTCGACTTGTTTGCGGATGCGGAGTTGGGATTTGGCGCGGATTTCCGGACTGATGCTCGGCATATTAAACATCTCGGCGGAGAGGCTGATGATGCTTAGCGGATTTTTCAGGTCATGCACGATGCCTTGGGCAAACTTGCCGATGACCGAAAGGCTTTCGGCTTGAACCATCTCGCGCAAGTGGAGCTGATTAAATTCCCGGAGGCGGTGACTGATCTGTTGGAGCAACGCAAATGCCAGTGCCGGTGAGCGTTGGATGAACGAAAGCATTTCGCCCCGCGGCAAAAAGTAAACTTCACTAGCCTGCGCTGCCGAAGCATTAGCCGAGCGGGGACGGTGTTCAATGACGGACATCTCACCAAAAACCTCACCCGGCCCAAGTCGGGAGAAGACGTGGCGTTCGCTTTGTCCGGCTGAAATCTCGATCAAGCCGGATTTGACGAAATAAACGCCATCTCCAGCCGCACCTTCCAGAAAAATATCCTGACCGGTAGCAACGTGTTTGATTTGGGTAATAAGCCTAAGCGCCTGCAATTCGGTAGGATTCAAATTACGGAATAGCGGGATGGCTTCCAGCATGATCACCCGCTTACTGTAAGCTAAAACCGGCTTGCGTAAAGTGGGGAAAATCAGGTTTTAGCCAATAAACGCTTGGTTTTGCATGGATATGTAACTTGACAAAGCGTTTCTCAATTGTAACATGGCCTTATTCGGGTAGCAGCACGTTTCTTCAGCGGGGTTCCCCACCCCCACCTCCTTGGCGTCTGTTGCCCGGATATTTATACTACTCTCACCGGCCAAAAACTTCCCCAACCAAAACTTGACGACCAAGCAAAGTTTTTTTATTGTCTCTGTCCCCCTGCGTGGGGATGTAGCTCAATTGGTTAGAGCGCTGCCCTGTCACGGCAGAGGTTACGGGTTCGAGCCCCGCCATTCCCGCCATTTCTCATTTCGTGACTGCTTGTGACACAGAGTGTCAGAACGTGACTTTCGCCAATGTTCACAAGCACTTTTTGGGATTTCACCCCGTCATCCATTGTGACACCCGATGACCTGTTTTGACTAACCGTGACTAAAGCTTGTGAGGCTCCTTGTGATGCCTCTGCCATAAACGTCGGCAAGACATCAATTGCCGTCTCGATCCCCAAAAGATTTTCGTCCGTGTAAATTTTATCGGTTAGCTTCCCGTCACTGTGGCGCATCACTGACATTGCTACCCGGCGCGGCACGCCTGCTTTGGCTAAATTTGTGCCCAAGGTCTTACGCAACGCGTGAAAATCGGCATAACGCCCCATGGTGTCCTGATACGCAATGCCCGCCTTTTTCAAATCCCGTTTAAACCGTTCGATACGGGGGAACTGTTTGAACACTATTTCTTCCGGTTGGCTTTCACCTTTAAGCTCGCGCAAAGCAGCCACCAGTTCAGGATGCAGAGACATTGGCGCTACCTTGCTGTTTTTAGTCGTTGAAGCACGGACTAGAGCGAACGGCTTTTCCTCATCCAAGCGCAAATCGGCCCACTTGAGGGCAGCCAGTTCAGAGCGACGCAATCCGGTATGCGCTGCCATCAGGTAGCCGAGCTCGACCGAGCATTTCAACAGGCAACGCAGCCACCCGGCAGGCGAACCCGTTCCCAGCGTCGGGCCGAGGCTGACCAGCAAATCAGCAAGTGGGGAACATCGTCGCACCAATGGAAAAACAGTTCCAAACTTCCTGATGGAACCTTTGGCAAGGGCGGACTGAAATAAACTTACTGCGGAATTTCCACGGTCACGAAGTCGCTGGGGTTGATTTTTCCCAACGCATCTTGAACCAGATTGGCGTGCTGTTTGAGCGTCGGCCAGTGGTTCGTGGACAGCAGCAGCAGGGCAATCTTCCTGCCCTTGAGGTTTTGCTGGTATTGCAGATTGCGGTCGCAGGTGAGAAACAGATCAAACTCGGATTCGGCCAGCGCGAGCAGTTGTCCATTCTGAAAACTGCCCCAACCTTTTTCTTGGGCGGTGGTGAAACTGTGGCTGGAGAGCAACCGAACCAGTTTCAGCGGCACGCATTCATCCACCAGCACCTTCACCGGCCAGCCCTCGCCAAGGTCAGTTCCTGCGCACCCATGATGACGGCCACGGCGGCATTGCGGCTGACGGAGGGGAAGTTTTCCAGAAATTCATCCAGCGGACAGTCGCTTTCCAGATGTTCAAACAACGTCGCCACCGGCACCCGCGTGCCACGAAACACCGGCTCGCCGCCCAAGATATTGGGATCGGCGATGATGTGGTCGCGCAACTCGATGTGCTTTGCTTGTTCGTTCGCGTAGGTTTTCATCTTTGCGGCCTCACCATGCACCCCATTCTAAAGATTTTCAAGCCATCTTTAGGCGGTGTCTGATGCCTTTATCAAAACGGGTATGATTCGGCCTCTAAACTAGCTTCATGCTCATCAAAGGCTCGTTGCAATTCGGCCATCGCCTTTTTTTCTTTGGCCCGCTGCTTCAACGCTTTCCGAATCTCCGCCTCGCATTCTTTGGCTAGTTGCAGTTCCGCCATCTGTTTTTTCCAAGCTGGTGATGGCCGCAGGTGATCCATCGTAATCTCGGTGATATGCCACCAGCAGTTGCGCGAAGGATCGCCGCCTTTGTTTAGCCAAAGGGTTTGCACCTCCAGATTGTGCTGGAGGATGGCTTGTTGAACGGCTTCGGCTTGCCATTCGCCGACTTCAAAACGCGTGACCTTGAACAGCTTGGCCAGCTTCCAAGCCCACTTCGGCCCGAGCAAATCTTTGATGGTATCTTCCACCAGTGGCGCACCTTCATAACGGGCAACCGTGGACACCTGACTGACCAACTCGCGCCACATCCGGGCTTTGGGTGTTATCCATCCAAACCGGCTGTTGTGGGGTGCCTTGATGGGCGCTTGGCCAAGGGACTTCGGGGCTTTTGACCAGTGGCCGAAATAACGCACGCACCGCAAGCCTTTATCTTCTGGCAAACGGTGCAGCCAATCTTTGCTCAAATACATTCCGAGGTAACGCCCCAGCGCCTCGCCATTCTCCCGCATCGGTTGCAGTTGATGCCGACCAAAGCCATAGCGCTTTGCGATATTTCGCCAGAACGCCCACTCCCGTTTAATGGCTCCATTGGCTGTGGTGTAGTCCGGTGGATATTGTGGCTTACCATCCAAACCTTTCGGCGGGAAGCACGCCGCGAAATCCAGCTCGCCGCGAATGTCATGGTCGCAGACGACCACCAAGTGAAAATGAATTCCCTTGTTGTGGTGTCGCTCAATAGCGATGACGCCGCACTGGTAGCGTTTGGCGATCACGTTGGTGAGCAGTGAATGGAAACGGCGTTGCGCTTCTTTCCGGTTGCGCAAATGGCGATAGCGGCCACCGGTCACAAAATCACCCAGCGTCAGGGTGAGAAAGCCAATGCGCTCTTTGCCGAATTTTTCCGCGAGCCATTTGATGTTTTCGGTGAGGGCTTCCGCCTGCTTTTTACGAGGGCCAGGAAGTGGCTTGTCCTCCTCCTCTGATGCAGTTGTTACTAATAGACAAGGAAGCGCCGAGGGGGACGCGGCTACGCCGCGCCCCCCCACGGCGCTTTCCGTGTCTTTGATGCTCGCCAACGAGGTGACTGAGGAGGGCTTTTCCAATTCACTCACGGCTACCTCCTTTGGCACTCGCTGCTTGAACTAAAGCGAGGACAGCCGCTTTCAACGGATCAGTCAGGAATGACCAAGCCGAGGCAATTTCTTGCAGCTCGGCTAGGACTTGTGAGGCTATTTGTGAGGGTGCGGCAGTTTTACCCGCAATTTCATTGGATTCGTGGCGGGTTCGAGCCCCGCCATTCCCGCCATTTTTAATTTCCTATTTCATCTCTAGCCGCACGCAATCGTAGAGCACGCCTTGCGTCCAGTTATCCGCGTGGGAAGTGAGCGAGATGACGTTCGTGCCGGCTTGCAACAGTTTGCCGTCGAAAGCCAGCGTCCGCTCAAACCAGTAGCCACGAATGCCATCGCGATGCATCACGCCCGTCGCGGGCAAACGTCCCGTGTCACCGATGCGCTGCCCGTTCACACCCACGGTGACCATCGAACCGTCGCGCGCACCCGCAAACGCTAACCGCAACGTCGCCTGACCAGCGGGCGCGTTCGTGAATTGAAACTGAATTTTCCAGGTCGTGTCTGCGATGCCACGACTGCGGAACGTCGGGGCTGAATCGGCGTTGTTGTTACCCGCTTCTTCATCTTCGCTTACGATGGGATGATTACTGCCATTGATGTGCGGCGGTTGCACATAGTTCCAATCACGCCGCCAGTCGCTTTGGCCGATGACGAAATTCACATCGTTCGGAAATTCCTTGGCGTATTCATTGTAAAGTCCCCATTGCCAGAAATGATCGCCGTGCCGAAATTCCCGCGCTGTGCGATCCGGCACGCCGATCTCCCACAACGTCCGCCCGAACCGCTCCGGTTGCCAGATCAGTTCGCCGAGCGCTTTCTTTTCAGCCACAGCCACGGTCACATTCGTCAGGGAGAACTCGCCAATCACGCCGTCCCCAAACGCGTGCAGCGTGTAATGGCCGGGGCGAATATTTTTAATCGTAAAATTTCCCGCCGCATCCGCTTGCGCCCAGAATTGATAAAATTTCGTGTCGCGCTGCCAGTCGATCAACGTGGGAAAGCCAGAGCGATTCACCCAGTTCGTGAAATTTGGTGGCGGAAAATTGGTGCGGCTTGCCCCGCCAAAACCATTCGTGCCGCCGCGACGACCGCCCCCGCCATTAAATCGCGGCGGCGGCGGACGATAATCCGGGGCGCTCACGCCGACCCAAACATTGCTCATCCGCGCGTCTGGCGCAAAAGCGTCGCGCAAAATAATTTTCCCCGTGACCGTGCCGCGCTCGGTGGCACTGGGGAAATTCGTTTCCATGAACCATGCGTATGGCCAGCGCTGCATTTCGTTCGTCGCCTGCACCCAACTATTGCGCCACATGGCGGCGGGCGTCTCGGCGGTGTTGCAATAGATGGCGAATGGTCCGATGACTTTCGTCCAGTTTTCGTCTGCCGCGACGGCGAGCGAGGTGCCACCGTAATGACTACCTTGCCACATGTTCAGCAACGTCGGCGTGCCGCCGGCATTTACGTCAAGGTGGCCGGTGAGTTCTACTTTCGTCGGCCCGCCGCCGATGTATTCCAAGCTCGGATTGATGAGCCACAGCCCAATTTTTTTCTGCGTGCCAGACCAACCGTAAGCTGGCGCTTCGGTGAAAGCCGCAGAGTAATCGTATTTGTGTTCCGCCTCGCCTGTGTGGATGCCCGTGGTCATCCGCCGCGCTTCTTTGAGATTCAAAGGCGAACCGTGATCCCAATCATAGCCGCTGGGCAGCAAGCGCTGACGATCCGCATCAATGGAAAGAAAATCAAAAACTTCCGGATTCAATTTCAGGCAATAGCGCGATTCGCCAGTGCCGTAAGTGCCGGTGCCCGGTTCGTGATGCAAAATGCCGCTGACGTAGATCGTCGTTTCACCGCGCGCGAGCGAGTAACGAAAATCTGTATCGAGCGGGATGTTCGTGACGCCCGCCACGTTGCCGAAGCGACAGGAAATTTCCACCCGCTCCGGTGAATTTGTCAGCACCGTGGCCACGCGACCGGGCGGGCGATTGCCGTTGCCGCGTCCGACGGACGACCAGTAGCCGCCGTTCTGCGCGAGCAATTCCTGCCCGCAAAAAATGAGCGAGGAGAGATTGCCGTTTCGCTTTTCAATTTCGGCGCGGAGCAAACCGTTATCCAACACAAAAGTTTCGGAGTTTCCCGAAAGCTTTACCGGTTGGCCGCTCTGGTCGGCCGCACGTAGGGCTGGCGCCATCGAAATTAATACGGCAAGCAATGACGCGGCGAAGTTAGGTTTTCGGTTCACAAAATGATGATTGGCTAGCTATACGCTGGGATTGTGCGCGGTTAGACGCGGGAAACACAAGGCGAGTTACAGCAGTGAGAAGGAAGGTGCAGCTTACCCGTAATCTTGACGGGCTACCAGGGAACTGGCAGTATCGCCGCGTGGCCAGTTTAGCTCAGTGGTAGAGCAGCTCATTCGTAATGAGCAGGTCGTCGGTTCAAGCCCGACAACTGGCTCCATTCTTTTCTTCGGCAATT
>CAIWFB010000046.1 GCA_903911825.1 uncultured Verrucomicrobia subdivision 3 bacterium | reverse complement strand
TGTGCAGATCCGTGAATCTTTGTTGAGCCGTAAATATGTGATTCCATTTGTGATGGCCTGCGTCATTCTCGCGTGCAATCAGGCGACGGGTGTCAATTCCATCATTGGTTACAACGCCACAATTCTCATTCAGGCCGGCTTGAGCGATGCAAGCGCGCACTTGGGCTACGTCATCCTCACCTTAGTCAATTTTCTCGTCACGATGATCGGGGTGGCCTTGGTGGATAAAAAAGGCCGGAAATTTCTGCTCTCCTTGGGGAGCGCTGGCATCATCGTCTCGCTCATCTGCACGGGCTTGGTCTTCCGTAAAACGGAACAGCAGCGCGTGGATGTGAAGATCGCCGTTCAAGCGCTCGTCTCCACCAATCAAACGGCGACGATTGAATTCAACAAAGAATCCGCAGCGACCTTGTTGGCTGGGCAGGGCGGCACTGCGCCGTCTACGCTGGTGGTGATTTATTCTTACGGCGATTTTCATGCAGCTTCCAAAGTGGTGCGCTCCGATGATCTCGCGGCGAAAGTGGAGATCAATCGCGACGGTTGTTTACCGCCGAATAAGGTCGCAGCGTTTTTCCAGAATCCTTTTGCCGATCTGGCAAAAGCCAAGACCGCGCCGCTGGTGATAGATAATGCGCTCATCACGCCCGTGCCGCCGGAAAGCACCGGTTGGTTAACGGCGATTTGTATCTTCTTCTTCATGGCGTTCTTCGCCGTCGGGCCGGGCGTTTGCGTCTGGCTGGCGTTGTCTGAATTGATGCCCACACGTATCCGTTCCAACGGTATGAGCGTGGCGTTGCTCATCAATCAAGCTGTCTCCACCACCATCGCTGCCGTCTTCCTGCCGAGCGTTGGTAAGCATGGCTATGCTACGATGTTCTTTATCTTCGCCGGATGCACCGTGGTTTATTTCATGACCGCCGCTTTCTTCCTGCCGGAAACCAAAGGCAAGACCCTCGAAGAAATCGAGGAGCATTTCGAAGGGAAGAAATAATTTCATGAAATTAAAATTCATTCTCACGCTTGCGACGTTGTCCTTGACGACAACTGTTTTTGGCGGCCCTGCGACGGCGCTTCCCGCCGAAACTCCTAAGGAACACGATGCTCGCATGGAATGGTTTCGCGAGGCGAAGTTTGGGATGTTCATCCATTGGGGAGTCTATTCCGTGCCCGCCGGTGAGTGGAACGGCAAGACGGATTACGCGGAATGGATCATGGAGTCGGCGCACATTCCAGTCAGCCGTTATGAACAATTCGCGAAAGAATTCAACCCCGTCAAATTCGACGCCAAAGCTTGGGTGAAAATTGCGAAGGATGCGGGCATGAAATACATCGTCATCACTTCCAAACATCACGATGGCTTTGGGATGTGGCCCTCGGCGCTGACGGATTGGTGCATCAAGTCCACGCCGTTCCAGCGCGATCCGCTACGGGAATTAGCTGATGAATGCAAAAAAGCGGGCATCAAGTTTTGCCTCTACCATTCCATCATGGACTGGCACAGCTCGGATTGGGGCACGCGTCGCGAGTGGAACGACGTCGCCACCGGCACGCCAGACATGGATCGTTACACGGCTTACATGAAGGCCCAGCTCAAGGAGCTCATCACGAATTATCATCCCGGCATTTTGTGGTTCGACGGCGAATGGGAATCCCCGTGGACGCACGAACGCGGCGTGGATCTTTACGCTTATTTGCGTGCGCTTGATCCGAAGCTCATCATCAACAATCGGGTTGGCAAAGCGCGCGCTGGCATGGAAGGCATGGACATGGGCGCGGAGCATGTCGGTGACTACGGCACTCCGGAACAGCAGATTCCGCGCGCTGGATTTGGAATCGGTGTGGATTGGGAAAGTTGCATGACCTTGAACAACCATTGGGGCTACAACAGTCACGATAACCATTGGAAATCGCCCGAGACGGTCGTTCGTAATTTGTGCGATATCGCAAGCAAAGGCGGTAATTATCTCCTCAACGTCGGCCCGACGAGCGAAGGTTTGATTCCGCAACCCAGCGTGGAGCGCTTGGCCGAAGTCGGCGCTTGGATGAAAGTTAACGGCGCCGCCATTTGCAACGCCGGTCCAACGCCGTTCGGAGCGGAAGCCGGGGCTTTAAGTGCGACCGAAAATGATAAAAACGGCAAACCAAAGTTCGTGCCGGCGTGGAACTGGCGGGCTACGACCAAGCCGGGAAAAATTTATCTCATTGTTTTCAGGTGGCCGACGGATGGCAGGTTCGAGCTTGCCGGACTCGAGAGTCACGTCAAACGTGCCTATCTGCTAGCTGGTCACAAAAAATTGAAAGTATCTCAAACCCCCGCCGGTGTGAGCCTCGCTTTACCGGCGGAAGCGCCTGATAAAATTGCCTCCGTCATCTGTCTCGAAATCAAGGGTCAGACTACCGTGGTCGCCAACCCAAAGTGATTTTAAAATCCGCGATTCGTCACTCGTTAAATCTAAGCATCATGAAACAATTCCAACTGTCCCGTCGCAATTTCCTCAAAACCTCGGCGTTAGCTGGTGCGGCGGCCTCCTTTGCCGGAGTGGCGTCCGCCGCCCAACCAGTCGCCCCATCCATGGCCGTGGCGTCGCTGAAGGACATTAGTCAGACGCGTCCGCGCCCGGCTGGCAACCAGCCAGTTCACACTCTCACGACCAAACCAGTGGAGCGAGTGCGCGTGGCGGTCATCGGATTGAACCGAGGGTTAACCCATGTGGAATCCTGTCTCGGGATTGAATTTGCCGACGTTGTCGCGGTCTGCGATTTGCGCAAGGAACGGGCGGAGCATGCCGCCGATGTGTGCGAGAAAAAACGTGGCAAACGTCCGGCCGTTTATGGTGGCACGGAGAACATCTGGGAAGAGATGGTGAATCGTGATGACATCGACGCCGTCTATATCGCGACTCCGTGGAACTGGCATGTGCCGATGGCGTTGCGGACGATGGAACGTGGCAAGCACGCCTTTGTCGAAGTGGCCGCAGCGGTGACGGTGGATGATTGCTGGCAGTTAGTGGATACGAGCGAACGCACGCAGCAACATTGCGTGATGCTGGAGAATTGTTGCTACAGCGAGAATGAACTGTTCATTCTGAACCTGGTGCGGGAAGGGGTGTTCGGCCAGTTGACTCATGCGGAATGCGCCTATCTCCATGATCTGCGTGGCGTGTTGTTTTCCCTCGGCACCGAAGGCGATTGGCGCCGCGATTATCACTGGCAATACGATGGTAATTTGTATCCGACCCACGGTCTCGGCCCTGTGGCCCAATACCTCGGTGTCGGTCGTGGCGACCAGTTCAAATATTTGGTTTCAGCCAGTTCGCCGGAAATCAGCCTGACGAAATACCGCGATGAAAAGCGGCCGAATGGTGGCAAACACGCGGGCGAAAAATACGTTTGTGGTGACATGAATACTTCGATCATCAAGACCGAACTTGGCCGCACCATTATGATTCAGCACGACGTCGTGAGTCCGCGACCCTACAGCCGTATCAACGCGTTGTATGGCACCGGCGCGACATTTTTTGATTATCCCGCGCGCCTCGCCATCAATGAGCCAAAGAGTTTCGGCTTGGCATCTCCCGGTTCCCACGAATGGCTGGAAGATTCGGACATGGCCATAATGCGCCAAAAATTTACTCATCCGCTGTGGAAAAAACTCGCGGAGCGCGCCAAGGGTGGCGGTCATGGCGGCATGGATTTTGTGATGAGCTGGCGGTTGCTCGACTGCCTTCGCAAAGGCATTACTCCCGACAGCGTGGTGTATGACGCAGCGGCTTGGAGTTGCATCATTGAAACTTCTGTGCGCTCCGTGGCTACGGGCAGCATGCCGGTGAACATTCCTGACTTTACCCGTGGTCTGTGGCAAGCCATGAAGCCGCTGGGTATTGCTGAGAAAGTCTAAAACTAAGCATCGCATGAAACTTCAAAGCGGCCTCGGGCTGTTCGTTTTTTTATCGGTGGTGACGGCGTTGGCCGTGAACGAACCAGCCATTATTCCGCAGCCGCAAAAAATCACCCGGTTGGTGGGGGCTTTCAAACTGGCGGCTGACACGCGTATTTATACTGATACGGCGTCGGCGGATACCGGTGCTTTGCTTTCGGCTCAATTACGTAAAAGCACTGGCTGGGGATTTACAGTCGGCAGTAAAACATCGTCGGAGCCGGTGATCACCGCCGGCATTTTGCTGACGACCAATGGTGCCGATGCCGCGCTCGGCGCGGAGGGTTATGAACTGAATGTCACCACGAACTGCGTGGCCATTCGCGCGCCTACGCAGGCAGGCTTATTTTATGGCGCGGTGACGTTATTGGAATTGTTGCCGCCGGAAAGTTTGGCGCAGCGGGCGGTGGCTAACGCGCCTTGGGAAATTCCCTGCGTGAACATAACCGATGCCCCGCATTTTCCATGGCGCGGGATGATGCTTGATGTGAGCCGCCACTTTTTCAATAAGGAAGAAGTGAAGCAAGTGCTCAATGCGATGGCGTTGCACAAACTTAACACGTTTCACTGGCATCTGGTGGACGACAACGGTTGGCGGATTGAGATCAAAAAATATCCTAAGCTCACGGACGTTGGTGCATGGCGCGACGGCGTGGGTTTTGGCTTGGCAACTAATTCCACAACGGCCTACGGCTCGAACGGTCGTTACGGAGGATTTTACACGCAGGACGATATCCGGGAAGTTATCGCCTACGCGGCGATGTTGCACATAACGATTGTGCCGGAGATCGAAATGCCTGGCCACGCGCTGGCAGCGCTGGCGGCGTATCCTGAACTCGGCACCGGCGACGGCCCTTTCAATGTGGCACTCAAGGCGGGCGTCAATCCGGGAATTTTTTCACCGGCAAAAGCAGAGACCTTTGTCTTTTTGCAAGACGTGCTCACGGAAGTTTTCGCTTTATTTCCGTCCCAATACATCCACATCGGCGGTGATGAAGTTCCAAAAGGCCCGTGGAAAAAAGACGCGGCGTGTCAGGCTTTGATCAAACGCGAAAACCTGAAGGACGAAGAAGGATTGCAGAGCTGGTTCAATCGGCGCATTGAAAAATTTGTGAATTCACAGGGCAAAACGATTCTGGGTTGGAGTGAAATTTTGCAAGGCGGTCTCGCGCAGAACGCGGCGGTGATGGACTGGATTGGTGGGGCCACCGAAGCCGCTAGTGCGGGCCATGATGTCGTCATGTCGCCGACTTCTCATTGTTATTTTGATTACTATCAAAGTGCTGACCACAGCACCGAGCCGCGCGCGATGGGTGGCGGGGCGTTGACGCTCCAGAAGGCTTACTCTTTGGAGCCGATTCCTGCGAAGCTCTCGCCAGAATTCCATAAGCACGTTCTCGGCGCCCAAGGCAATCTCTGGACGGAATACATTCCCAATCTCAAGCAACTTGAATACATGGCGTTTCCTCGCCTGAGCGCACTTGCTGAAGTGGCTTGGTCGCCTAAATCAGCGCGCAACTTTGCAGATTTTCAGCGTCGCTTGAAAATAAATAATCAACGGCTAGATCAATTGGGGGTTAGCTACCGGCTGTATCGCCCGGAAACTCGCACCCAGATTGGCGGCTGGAAAGTAGCCCAAATCAAAGATGAATTCGCGCCGGTGGAATGGGACGTGACCAAAAACGTAACCGCTGCGGGCCAAACTCGCGTCAGTTTGGAATACACGGCGGGCGCTTGCGGCATCGACATCGCGTGGATAGCGCTGTTGGCCGATGGCGTGGAAATCAGTCGTGACGAACACGCCGGTTTTGCTGGTGGTAGCCCGCGCAAATCGGTTTACACGCTCCCAGTGCCCGCACCCAAAGCAGGCGCACGTTATACGTTGCGCGCCCAAGTCGCTGGTTCGGGCGGCAGGGATTCCGCCGGCAATATTTTTTGGGATTTGAAACCTGCCGCTAAATAATTCTATGAAGATCACACCGCAATTCATCGCGCCGTTAGATCCGGATTTTCAACCGTCGGTGCTGTGGGAACGGCAGTATGTCGAGACCGCTAAAGCTTCTGGTCAGGCCGTGCCCTTGGTGCTGGGCTTGGAACGCGAAAATGGTTTAGTCTCCCGTTTTGAAACTTACGTGCGCCCGGCGGCGGATGCGGAGACGCTGCGTTACGTTGAGCGCACGGTGAAATTTCTGTTGTGGGCGTGGGGCGGTTGGAAACTGCATTTTGGTGGGCCTAAAATCATCGGCAAATACATCGCTAAAACGTATTCGCCGTCGGGTGAACGGAAATTTGATGGCGAGATGATGGCTTTAGCTTATGGTAAAAAATTTACCGTATCACTGACCTCGGCGGACAAAGTCCCAGTCGAGAAGACGATGCAAGTCGCGGCGGGTGGTCATCTCAAAGGCTGTCGCATCGGTTTTGATTTGGGGGCCAGCGATTATAAGGTTTCTGCGGTGGTGGATGGCACGGCGATCTTCACTGAAGAACAAACGTGGGACCCGAAGACGCAGGCTGACCCCGGTTATCATTACCACAATATTTCTGCTGCCTTGCATCGCGCTGCCGCCCAGATGCCGCGCGTGGACGCCATCGGCGGCAGTTCCGCCGGCATCATTGTGGACAACGAAATCCGCGTGGCGTCGTTGCTGCGAGCAGTGCCAAAAAAAGATTTTGCGAAAGCGGCGGGGGTTTTCAAGCGCCTCCAAAAAGAGTGGGGCGTGCCAGTGGTCGTGATGAACGATGGCGACGTGACGGCGTTGGCGGGTGCCTTGTCGCTGCGCAAGAAAGGTATGCTGGGGCTCGCGATGGGTTCGAGCGAGGCGGCGGGTTATCTGGATGCCCAAGGGCGCATTCTCGGCTGGCTGAATGAATTGGCTTTTTCGCCGGTGGATTATAATCCGCTTGCGGCCGCTGATGAATGGTCCGGTGATCGCGGGGTTGGTGCGCTGTATTTTTCGCAGCAGGCGGTGAATAAATTATTGCCAGCCGCGAAAATCGCTTTGCCAAAAATTATGGGGTTACCAGAACGGCTCAAAGAAGTGCAGGTGCTAATGGCCAAAGGTGATGCGCGAGCGGCGAAAATTTATGAGACGATTGGTGTCTATCTGGGTTACTCGCTGGCGCATTACGCCAATTTTTACGCGTTCAACCACACGTTGATTTTAGGGCGTGTCACCACCGGTCAGGGCGGTGATATTGTGATCGAGAAAGCGCGGGAAGTGCTGCGGCGAGAATTTCCGGCCTTGGCCAAAAAATTGGCGTTGCATGTGCCGGATGAAAAAGCTCGGCGGGTTGGCCAAGCGGTGGCGGCGGCGAGTCTACCGGAAGTGAAAAAGTAATTTTATGAAACTGCATCAAGCCACCGCGCAGTTTTTTGTGCCGGACGGAAAACCGTTAGCCGAGGCCTTGCCGCGCATCACTCATCTAGGCGTCGGCGCGCATCAGGATGACCTCGAGTTCATGGCGTTCCACGGCATTCTTGAATGTTTTGCTAGCGAGTCGAAATGGTTTGGTGGGGTCACCTGCACCAACGGTTCCGGCAGTTCGCGCAGCGGTTCATATGAAAAGTTTACCGATGCGCAGATGATGGCGGTGCGGCGCACGGAGCAGAATAACGCGGCGATCGTCGGCCAATACGGCGCGATGTTTCAACTGGATTATCCGAGTAGCGCGATCAAGAGCGCGACCGACCTATCGTTGAAAAACGATCTGAAAGAAATTTTCGCTGCGACGCAGCCCGAGGTGGTTTATACGCACAACCCGGCGGACAAGCACGACACGCATGTTGGCGTGGTGGTGGCCGTGTTGCAGGCGCTGCGTGAATTGCCCCGTGCGCAGCGACCCAAAAAAGTAATCGGCTGCGAAGTCTGGCGCGATCTCGACTGGTTAAACGACGGCGAAAAAGTTTTGATGGATGTGAGCGGGCGCGACAATTTGGCGGCGGCGTTGAACGGCGTGTTTGATTCGCAGATTGCGGGCGGCAAACGCTACGACCTCGCCACGCTGGGTCGCCGTGCCAGCAACGCAACTTTCTTCGAGTCGCACGCGACGGATACTGCTGATCAAGTCATTTTTGGTCTGGATCTGACGCCGGTTGTTACGAATGAGACGATAGATATTTTGGAGTTTGTCAGTGGTTTCATCGAGCGGTTCCACGCGGATGTAAAAGCCAAACTCACTAAACGATTGGGCAAAATCTGAGTTATGGAAATTATCATTCAGCCCGATGCCGAAGCTGCGACCAGTGTGGCGGCTCGCCTCATTGCGCGGCTCTTGAGCGAAAAGCCGAACGCGGTCATCGGGCTGGCGACGGGTAGCACGCCGCTACGTCTCTATCAGGAACTGGTTGGGATGAAGCTGGACTGGCGGCAGGTCACCACGTTCAATCTCGATGAATATGTCGGTATTTCCCCACAGCATCCGCAGTCATATCACAGTTTCATGTGGGATAATTTATTCGGTCACATCAACATTTCGGTGAAGAACGTGAATATCCCGGATGGCCTGGCGAATGACATTCCGGGTTTCTGTGCGAGCTACGAACGGAAAATAATCGCAGCGGGCGGCATTGATCTTCAAGTGCTGGGCATCGGCACTGACGGACACATCGGTTTCAACGAGCCAACGTCGTCGCTTTCCTCCCGCACTCGCATCAAGACACTCACGCCGCAGACGCGCAAAGACAACGCCCGTTTTTTTGGCAGCGAGGCGGAAGTGCCGCATCATTGCCTCACGATGGGTATCGGCACGATCATGGAAGCTCGCCAAATTTTATTGCTCGCATTCGGTGCCGGCAAAGCCAAAGCCATCGCCGAAGCGGTTGAGGGGCCGATCACTGCGCGAAATCCCGCTTCCATTTTACAGATGCATCCCGTGACCAAAGTGTGTCTGGATCCCGCTGCCGCCTCCAAGTTGGAGCTGCAGGAATATTATCGATGGGTTTACGAGCACAAACCTGTCTGGCAACAATTGTGACTGCTCCATGAATGACAGCCCCAATAACCCATCGCCGATTGCGAAACGGAAGTTATACATTCCGTGTCGACCGCTTGCCGATGTTACCGCCACTAATCTAAACACGGTGCGAACCGCCTTTGCCTCGGCGACTCCTTGCGAATTGGCACAAGCTTGGCGGACCGCGTTGCAACCAGGTTTTGCGCCCGGCAGTATCCGCACCGGTTGGCAACCAGAAGCGTTGTTAGTGTTGGCGGAATTGACCGATTACAGCGTGACCACCAAGGCCACTGCACCGAACCAGCGGATGTGGGAATTGGGTGATACGTTTGAAATGTTTTTCCAACCGGCTAATCAAACCGAGTATCTAGAGTTTCACGTCACGCCGAATAATCAACATTTGCAATTGCGGATTCCTAGCACGGCGGCCTTGCGAGCGGCGCAAGCGGCGAACACTATCGAGCCGTTTCTATTGGCGGAACATACGTTTGAATCGCGGACGTGGCTCGAGCCGGAAAATCGGAAGTGGTTTGTCTTCGCCCGCATTCCGGTGCCGGTGGTGGCGGGCACTGCAACGCTAAACGCGGGCAGTCATTGGAAATTTTCTTTCAGCCGCTACGACTACACGCGCGGTGGTGGCGATCCAATCATTTCATCTACCTCGCCGCATGCAATTGCAGATTTTCACCGGCAGCAGGAATGGGGAAAGCTTAGCTTTATTGACGAACTTTGAACGATTTTATTTAACGACCATGAACTTAAAGCACGACGTTCGCGCTATTGCGCGGCAGTTTCATATCTACGGCGATTTCCAAAATGCTGCGCCGTATGGCAGCGGGCACATCAATGACACCTACTGCGTCAGCTTTGAACAATCTGGTTGCGCAACACGTTATATTTTTCAGCGCATCAACCACAACATCTTCAAAAACCCGGTCGCGCTGATGGAGAATATTCAACGGGTCACCGCGCACCTCGCAAGCAAAGCCGGCGAGAATCGTGATTTCAGCCGCCGTGGTTTGACCTTGGTGGCCACGCGCGTTGGCGGGCACTACCATCGCGATGCGGAAGGTAATTACTGGCGCGTGTATCTCTTCATTGAAAAGGCTAAGACCTACGACGCGGTCGAATCCACACAGCAGGCTTTTCAAGCGGCGCAAGCCTTCGGTCGCTTTCAAACGTTGCTCGCGGATCTGCCTGCACCGCGTTTGCACGACACGATTCCTGATTTTCATCACACGCCTAAACGCTTTGCCACGTTTGAAAAAGCGATTGAAGAGGACGTCGCCAACCGCGCCAAGCTCGCGTCACCGGAAATTGAATTTGCCCAGCGTCATAAGGCAATCTGTAGTGTGCTGCTGGATGCGAAATTGCCGGAGCGCGTAACCCACAACGACACCAAGTTCAACAACGTCATGCTCGATGACGATACGGGCGAAGGGATTTGCGTGATTGATTTAGATACGGTGATGCCCGGTCTGGCTGCTTACGATTTTGGCGACATGGTGCGCACGACGACCAGCCCGGCCAAAGAAGACGAACGCGATTTGTCCAAAGTCGGGTTGCAATTTCCGATGTTCGAAGCTTTGGCGCGCGGTTACCTGAGCACGGCGGGTGAAGTGTTAACGGTCGCCGAAAAACGGCTGTTGCCCTTTAGCGGCAAACTGATCACGTTCACCATTGGCCTGCGGTTTCTGACGGATTATCTAGCGGGCGACACCTATTTCAAGGTGCATCGCGAAGGTCACAATTTAGACCGCTGCCGCACCCAGTTCAAACTGGTCGAGTCGATTGAGCAGCAGGAAGAAAAAATGAACCAACTCGTGGAGACGCTTTGAAATGAAAATTCTTGTCACCGGCGGGGCTGGGTTTATCGGCAGTCACATTGTTGAACATTTTCAGGGCCAGGCGGAGGTGCGCGTGCTGGATAATTTGCGCTCCGGCTTCCGGCACAACCTCGCACTGTTCCAGCATGAATTCATCGAGGGTTCGATTCTCGATCGCGAGGCCGTGCGCAAAGCGGTGCAAGGGGTGGATTATATTTTCCATCTGGCGGCGATGATCAGTGTGCCGGAATCCATGGCCGAGCCGATTGAATGTAATGAAATCAATGCAACCGGCACGCTCATCGTGTTGGAAGAAGCCGCGAAAGCGGGCGTGAAAAAACTCACATTGAGCACCTCGGCGGCGATTTACGGCGATAATCCGACTGTGCCAAAAGTAGAAACGATGCTGGCCGAACCGAAAAGTCCTTATGCCGTGACGAAACTTGACGGTGAGTTCTACTGCCAGATGTTCGCGAATGAAGGTCGCTTGCAAACCGCCTGCCTGCGTTACTTCAATGTCTTCGGCCCACGTCAGGATCCCAAGAGCCAATACGCGGCAGCGGTGCCCATCTTCATTGATCGCGCGGTGAAAAATCTGCCCATCACAATTTACGGTGACGGTGATCAGACGCGCGATTTCATTTACGTCAAAGATATTGTCGCCGCGAATGTGTTTTTCGCCACGCAATCAAAAGGCACTGGCGTTTTCAACGTGGCTTATGGCCAAAAAATCACCATCAAAGAACTCGCGCAAAAAATCATCGCGCTGACCGGCTCGCAGTCGGAGATCAACCACGCACCGGAGCGGGCAGGGGATGTGAAGCATTCGCTCGCTGCTATCGACAAACTGCGCGCCGCCGGTTTTACGCCGACTAGTAATTTTAACGAAGGCTTAGCCGCGACGATTCAATTCTTCCAAAACAAAAAATAATTTATGATTCAAATCAAACATTTGGTTGCCCTCGCAATCTCCGTTGGCGCCACGGTGCTGCTCAGTTCGCCGCTGCGGGCGGCGGAGTTCACTTTGGAAAATGATCAGGTGGCAGTCACTTGCGTGGCCAAAGGGGGAGAGCTTCAGCCGGGCACGTTGCGTGATAAAAAAACCGGCGAGACGGTCAAGCTCGGCAGTGAATTATTCAACATCGTGTTGACCAATGGCACCTATTTGTCTGCCGCTGATTTCAAACTCGTGAGCAAACCTCATATGGAAACGCTGAGGTTTAATGTCGGCGCGTCACGGCGGGCGGAGCAGATTCCTGGCAAAGAACTTATCGCTGATTTGAAAAGTGCGGACGGTAATTTGACCGTGACGTGGCGTGCAGTTCTGCGCGACGGCTCGCGCTATCTGCGGCAGGGATTTGTCCTCCAGGCAGGAAAGCAGGAGGTTCCGCTCGCAGGCTTGCTGTTGCTAGAAATGAATCTCGCGGGCACACATTCTACCGGCACCGTGGATGGTTCACCGGTGGCGACGGAGACTACCTTCTTTGGCGTGGAACATCCGCTGTCCATCAATCGCGGTGAAATGGGTTTTGTTCGCTGTTTTCTGCCGCGCGGCGCTTTTTTACAACCCGGCGAGAGCTACACATGTTCGTCCGTCATTGGCTTTGTGACCAAAGGACAATTGCGCCGGGATTTTCTGAGCTATCTCGAACGCGAGCGCGCGCATCCGTATCGCCCGTTTTTGCATTACAACTCCTGGTATGACATCGGTTATTTCAGCAAGTATGACGAAGCCGCCGCGTTGAATGTGGTGAATACGTTTGGAGAAGAATTGACGGTCAAGCGCGGCGTGAAGCTGGATTCGTTTTTATTCGACGATGGTTGGGATGATCCCGCGACGTTGTGGCGTTTTGATAAAACCAATTTCCCGACTGGCTTCGCGCCCGTCCAAGCGGCGGCGGCGAAATATGGGACGGCTCCCGGCATCTGGCTGTCGCCGTGGGGCGGTTACGGAAAACCGCATGATGAGCGCATCAAGTTTGGCAAAGAGCAGGGCTTTGAGACGCGCGATAATAATTTCACGTTGGCAGGGCCGAAATATTACGAGCGCTTCCGGTCGCTGTGTGTGAATGTGGTGACTAATTATGGCATCAATCAATTCAAGTTTGATGGCATCGGGCAGAATGCTGTCGGCACCGGCGACGGTGGAGCGCAACGCGATTTTGACGCGATGCTAAAGCTGATCGCCGAACTGCGTTCACTCAAGCCTGACCTTTACGTCAATCAAACCACGGGCACCTGGCCCTCGCCATTCTGGCTCTTGTTCGCCGATTCCATTTGGCGTGGTGGTGAGGATCACGATTTTGTCTCCGGCACCGCCCCGGCGCGGGAGCGTTGGATTTCCTACAAAGATAATGATGTTTATGATCGCGTAGTCGGCGGTGGCGATTTGTTTCCGCTGAATTCACTCATGCTGCACGGCATCATTTATGCGAAGTCGGCACATGATTTGAATTACGACACTAACAATATTTTCAAATCCGAAGTGCGCGCGATGTTCGGCAACGGCACGCAGTTGCAGGAGATGTATATCACGCCGGCTTTGATGACGCAGGCCAACTGGGATGATTTGGCGGAAGCGGCTAAATGGTCGCGCGTCAACGCCGAGACGTTGGTGGACACGCATTGGGTGGGCGGCTCACCGGCGGAACGGCGCGTGTATGGCTGGGCTTCGTGGTCGCCCAAGAAAGGTATCCTAACATTGCGTAACCCTTCCGCGCGGCCAGCTTCGATCAAAATTGATCCGGCGAAAGCGTTTGAATTGCCGGCTGACGCCGTAATAAAATTCACGCTCTTAAGTCCGTTTCCGGATCAGCAACTGGAGCTGACGAAGCTGACGGCCGGTGAGGAAGCTACCTTCAAGCTCAAGCCTTTTGAAGTTTTGGTCGTCGAAGCGATACCAGATAAGCCCTGATTTTACGGAGTTAATTTCAGCTCCCCCGTTTGTGGGAATGAGGTCTTCTGCGAGGTGTGATACTTTCTATTCGAGTATCACACCTCGTTTTTTATATGATGCGAAATTCGTTTAAGTTTTCCTGCTGGTTGCTGGCGGGTTTGATGTTGATTGGCGGTAGGAGTGCTTGGGCCTTGCCAGACAGTTTATCGCTCACGGTCACAAACACGTGGACGAAGCAGCCGGTGATTTTTAATCTCCAGCGCTACAACTTGCGCGCCACGAATTTTCAGGTGCGGATCTATTCTGATGCGACGACTTACACACTGTTGCCGACGAATCAGATTCCAGAAGTAACGACCTATCGCGGTCGCATTGCTGGCGATCCGGGTGCGCTAGTGGTCGGCACGTTTGGCGTGGACGGAAAATTTTATTACCACGTCAGCTATGGGTGCCGCTGGCAGGCGAGCACGTCCGAATATGATCCTTACGACACGACCAACCGGCTCTCGTGGGGCGGCCCGATCAGCAGCAGTCTCGGCACTTATGTGCAGACGACGAATCTGCCGAGCTTGGGCTACGTGACGAATTACGCCGTGGCCCCGACCAACATCCCGCAGCACATCACTTGGAGCACGAATAATTATCCCGCCAACGCTGCCGTGAGTTTCGGCGGGCCGCCGTATTTGAATAATTTGAAACAGGTGCCGACGCAGCGGGCGCGGCTGGTGTTGGATTCGGATTATTACCGTTTTTTTTCAAACCTTGCCGGCAGCGATGTCAACACGGCGATCTTTATGCAAGAGAGCCGCATCAATGACGTGGACTACGAGCAGGCCCGCGACTTGGGCATCTGCTACCAGATTGCTTGCGTGTGTGTGCGCACGAACACGCAGTTGCCTTACACGACGACGACGGGCGATCTCGGTGAAGAAAACTCCTTTTGGAATCCTGATCCCGGTTACAGCCAAGGCGTGGCCACTAACGGCTGGTTTGACATGGTGCACGGCTCGGTGAATGTCGCCACCGCTGGCGGTTACGCTTATGCCCCGGGCGATTTTAGTGTGATGGATCCCAGTTGGTCCGGCTACGCCTCGGGCCATGAGATGGGCCACAACTGGGGCCAGAGCCATTACAACTCGATGCGGGATTACACTGGGGATAACTTCTGGCACATCGCCATGACCGGTTCCGGTTTGGGCTACTCGACCTGGGACGCGACCACCGCGCAAAACCTACGGCGCAATTCCTGGAAAGGCGGCATCGAATGGGTGAAATATAATTACTCGCTGGCACCGCACGCCACGCCGGATCTCGCGACGACGAAAACGAATCAGCCGGTGAGCATCAACGTGCTCCTGAATGACTACCTCGCCAACAGCAACACGCTCTCCATCGTGTCGTTTGAAACAAACACCGCTGCAGGCGGCACGGTGACGAACCTTGGCAACGGCGTGCTGCAATACAAGCCCGCCACGAACTTCGTGGGTTATGATTTGTTTCACTATTACGTCGGCGAACCGTCCGGCTTGAAGAGTTTGACGGCCGCAAAAGTTCTCGTATCCAGCGATGCGAGTCCGCTCGTCGGCCAATGGTTGCTGAATGAAACGAGCGGCAGCACGGCGGCCGAGGCCACCGGCAACGGTCCGGCGGCGACCCTTTACGGCACGGCCAATTTTGCGTCCGGCTCCGTGCCCGGCGTTGGTGGCGGCACCGCGTTGCATTTTGACGGTGCGGGCTACGCGCGGTTCAAGGGCCTTTGGTTTGACGCCTATAACACCAACCTGAGTATTTCCCTCTGGGTCCGGCCCGACGCCACGCCCACGGGCGAACAGATGTTGTTCATGAAATGTGCGCTGACCGGCAGTTCCGCTGGCGGCAATAATTCGCCCGGCATCCGTCTCGGCATGACCGGCTCAACTTTTTTCTTCAACGGCAGCACTGTGGGCGGGCAGAGCAGTTTCAGTGTTAAGGCCGCCATCGTGCCGCAGGCGGGCGTGTGGTATCACGTCATCGGTGAGATCGACCGCACGAGCGGCTTGATCCGCCTCTTCGTCAACGGCGTAGAATACACGGCCACCACCGGCACGCGGACGATTCCGGCGGGCGAATTTATCGCGGGCGATAACTGGCCAGTGCTCGGCATGGCCAATGACGGCAATGGCAATATGTCGTGGTTGGTGGGCGCAATTGATGATGTGCGGCTCTATACGAAGGCCCTGTCGTTAGGCGAAATCCAATCCATCTATCAAGGCGCGGGTGTGTTGCCTGCCGCGGGGCCACGTCCGACCGACGGTGAAGGAAATATTATTTTCCAACCAACCCTCACATGGCGCGCGGGCGGCACGAATAATTTTCAATACAACGTTTACTTGGGAACCAACGCCGCGACGGTTGCTACGGCCACCACTAACTCTCCTGAATTCAAGGCGACGATGGTGAACGCGAGCTACACGCTGGCCAATAGTCTGGCTACGAATGCGACTTACTTCTGGCGCGTGGACGAGCTTTTCGGAACCAATGCTGCGAGCAGCGACGTGTGGAGTTTTACCACCGCACCTGATGTGATTCACGGCGGGCTAAAACTATATTTATCGTTCGATAACCGTGATACCTCCGGAACCATGACGTATGACCGCTCCGGCACGCCGTATCACGACGGCACGCTCTTCGGGTCGCCCACCGGTGCGGTGGGGCAGGTGAATGAGTCATTGAACTTCAACGGTTCAAGCACCTATGTGCAAACTCCGGCGCTGAGTTTAAGCACGAGCAACGCCACTTTTTTGGCGTGGGTGAACTTGAGTGGAAATCAAAATTCCTACGATGGCATCGTGATGTGTCACGGCGGATCAACCTGGTCCGGCATGATGATCGCCGGCACGCCGAACCGCTTGGGCTATCAATGGAATGATGATGCAAGCACCTGGACTTACAATTCCGGCCCGACATTGCCTACCAATCAATGGGTGCTAGCGGCAGTGTCCGTGGCTAACACGCGCGCGGTATTTTATCTCGGTCAGACGAACGGCGTCATCACCGCCACGACAAATAATTACACACACATTCTGCAAGCCTTCGATGCGCCGATGGAAGTTGGTCGTGATAGTTTTGGCGGCCGCAGCTTCGGCGGTCAGATTGATGAAGTCTGTGTGTGGAATCGCGCGTTGACCGCCGCTGAGTTTGGGTTGATTCTCACCAACTGAATCAACGGTGCCGGCTTTGCCGGTGTTTTCGCAGCGCCGGACACGAACACGTTTACTTGGTTGGGCGGCACCGATGTGTATTGGACTAACAGTCTGAACTGGGCGACCAATGGTGTTCCCAGTTCGGCCAACACCGTTTATTTCACGGACGCTTCGCGACTCACCGGCAGTCAACTGGGCACCAACTTATCCGTCGCTGGCATCAATATTTCCGGCAGCATCCGCAGCGTGGGCATCTACGGAACGAACACGCTCACGGTTGGTGCGAGCGGAATTTTGATGACCAATATCACGGCCAGTCTCACGCTGGGCAGTGCGTTGTCTCTCGGCACGGCGCAGACCTGGACGGTGCCGGAGAATTGCACCCTCACATTGACGAATAAACTTTCCGGCATCAGTAATCCCCGGCTGACTTTGGGGGGCGGCGGCGCGTTTAATTTGAACAATAACTCTTCCGGTAGTAGCTACGGTGGCGTCGTGGTCATCAACGCAGGAACCCTGAGCTTGCCCTACGGTTGGAACACACCGTCGGTGAACGGCAACGTCAGCGTGGGCACGAACGGCACACTGATTTTTAACTCGCATCCGTATTCCTACGGCAACGACAATTACACCACCAACGCTGGCACCATGGTGGTCAATGGCGATAATCATTGCTCCAACCTAGAGTTACGCGGCGGCCAAATCAATGGCTCTGGCGGATTGCGCGTGGGTGACATCTGGGGTTACAGCACCGGCGGTAAATGGGCGGCGCGGGCGAATAATCTGACTGCTACCATTAACGTCGCGTATCTGTCGCTTTACAACGTGAACAATACGTTCACCGTGGAGAACGGGGCGGCGGAGCCTGACTTGTTGGTTTCCTCGCCTCTGCAAGATGGAGCCAATGGTTCCGCCAGCTTTAATAAAACTGGTGCGGGTTCGTTGACTTTGACCCAGCCAAACACTTACACCGGGCCCACCACCAACCTCCAGGGCACGCTCAATCTGGACGGGGCGGATAATATTCTGCCCACTGCCACCAAATTGAATCTCGCGGCTAGCACAGTGCTAAATTTGAATGGCTTTCGTCAGTCGGTAACGCGACTCACGGGCAGCGGCGCGATCAATCTCGGCTCCGGCTCGTTCACGGTCACGGATGCGACCACGAATACTTTTGGTGGTATCATCACCGGTTCGCCGAACGGATTATCGGCCGATGACACGCAGTCGGCGGCGCCCGGCGGTTTTGCGTTTGCGGGCACGGGTAAGCTATTGTTGACTGCAGTGCAGAATTACATGGGCGAAACTTGGGTTTCCTCCGGCACGCTTGCCTTGAGCGGCCTGGGTTCTTTGGCGGTCAGCTCCAATCTGGTCGTCGCCGGCGGCGCGGTCCTCGACGCTTCGGTGCGTAACGACCTCACGCTGCGGTTGACGAGCGGGCAGACGCTTGCTGGTTTTGGCACCGTGTTGGGCAAAATTTTGGCGACGAATGGCACGGTCATCGCCCCCGGCAATACCGGCAGCATCGGCACGTTAACCTTCAATAACACCGTCACTTTTAACGGCGCTCAGGTGCGGATCAAGCTGGCTAAATCCGGCGCAACGCTCACAAGAGATCAACTGACTGGCATCACGACTTTCACTGAGGGCGGCACGCTGACCGTGACGAATCTGGGGCCGGACACGCTGGCGGCGGGCGATAGTTTTAAACTTTTCAACGCCAACAGTTATTCGGGTGCCTTCACCAATTTTAACCTGCCGCCGCTCGCCACGAATCTGCAATGGAACACCAGCCAACTGGCGTTGAATGGCACGCTCGCGGTCATCGCGGTGACGCCGCCGGTGATCACTGGGAGCGCTGCGGTGAGCGGAGGACAGTGGCAATTTACGTTTAGCGGCAACAGCGGTCAGACCTACAAAATCCTCACCAGCACTGATCTGTTGCTGCCGGTGACAAGTTGGTTGGTGCTCACGAATGGCACGTTTGGCGCAGGGCCGGTGACCTTCACGAATTCGCTGACGCCCGGCGCGGTGGCAGGCTATTTCCGCATCACTTCGCCGTAAAAGTGGTGAGTAAATCCGGCTCAATCTCACCCAAATGTGGTATGGACGGATTCGGCACTTATCAACTAGATTCACTGTGACAGGGGAATCCAATTCAAGCGCGACTCAACTCTAAAAGCACATGAAGAAACTCGAATTAAAAAACCGCTCTTCACAGCCTGATGGTCGGCTCACCAAAGCCGCCGGTTTCACTTTAATTGAATTGTTAGTGGTTATCGCCATCATTGCCATTCTCGCTGCCATGTTGCTACCGGCCCTTGCGCGGGCGAAACAAAAAGCCAAGGACATCAATTGTGTCAGTAATTCCAAGCAGTTCACCCTTGCGATGAACATGTATGTCAGCGATGCGAATGGCAACTTGCTGAGCTATACCGACCCGACCGGTGGCTTTAACTTGTGGATTTCCCGTATTCAGACCAACTACAATTTGAAAGCGAGCACGCGTTGTTGTCCGTCCGCTCCAGAAATTCCCGATGTGAACGGCGTGGTAAAGTGGTCTTGCTTCAACAAAGCTATTTCCAGTAATCCCGATTTGGGCACAGCCGACAAACCTTACATGTGGGATCCCACCGTTTGGGGTGGCACCGGTTCAAAATTTCAAGGTGGCTATGGTTTGAATTATTTCTGCTATTCAGGTTACAGCACTTCGGCGGCTTGGTTTCAAAAAGAATCAGGGATAAAAATACCGACGCTCACGCCTTATTTTGCTGATGCTATTTACGCTGACTTTTCAGCAAGCCCGACCGACTCGGAAGCTCCTTGGGATGTGTATAATGGAGGTTTCAATGGTCCCGGTCTGGGACGGGTGGCTATCGCTCGGCACGGTGGCAGTGGTCCCGGTTCGGCCTCGCGCAATATCACCATTGGTGGAAAACTTCCGGGCCGAAGCACGGTTGCTTTTGCTGATGGACATGCGGAAGCTGTGAAGCTGGATAGCTTATGGGGGTTGCTATGGTCGCGCACTTGGCCGGATGGTAATCAGCGTCCGCCGTGAGGTGAGTTGCGATATTTAATCAGAATTCAAAACCAAATTTTCCGGTGAAATTTAAATTATTTTCTAAGGCTTATGCTGCCTGCTTGGCCGTTGTGCTCTTTGCCAATGGTTGTGGCTCCGGTGGTGGTTCTACCAGTTCTGCTTCATTCGATCAGGCAGTTCCTGAAATCAAAGCCGATTGGGATAAAGCTGTCGCTGCTGATAAGGCTAATGATTATTTCACTGCGTCTATTAACTACGCCAAATTGATTAATCAGGAAAGCAAGCTGACTTCCAAGCAATTTGAAAACGCACTGACGGCTTCGCGCGAATTATCTCAGCGCATGATGGCGGCTGCTGAAAAAGGCGATGCCGAGGCTAGGGCTGCGCAAGTTAAACTGATGACTTCGCAGCAACGGCGTTAAGTATTCCTTAAGTCCTCCGACGGTTGGATTGTTCTGCTTAGCACTTGTCTCGGTTTTCGGGCTTGAATCTTTAACAAACGCAAGGACTGCGGATGTCCGAGCGGGTTGGGCAAACCGTGTGCCTGAAAGCCTCACAGAAGAAGTAGGATGCGTTAGGATTGACCGAACTGGTGCAAGCGTATGGCTATGAGGCCAAGGCGCGGGCGCTACTGGAATCGTGGCGGTGGCCTCACGGGCCAGTTTGTCCGCATTGCCAGAACACCGGCGAAAAATCGATTTCCAAACTGAAGTCACAACCGACCCGCCCGCGCGGCGTCCGCCCGGGCGTCTATTTTTGTGGCGCCTGCCGCCGCAATTCACCGTCACCGTTGGAACGGTCTTGGAGCGTTCCCATGTGCCGCTTTCCAAGTGGCTGATGGCCCTGTTTCTCCTGTGCTCATCGAAGAAGTCCGTCAGTGCCAATCAGATTCACCGGATGATTGATGTGACCTACAAGACCGCTTGGTTTATGTGCCATCGGATCCGCTTTGGTATGACGCCCAATCATTGGGCCGAGGCGAAGTTAAAGGGCACGGTGGAAGTGGACGAGGCGTTCGTGGGTCCCAAGGCCAAGCCCAAATTAGCTGTGGTTGCGCTGGTGGAACGTCAGGGCTTGGCCCGGGTGAAAGTAATTGCTTCGGTGACCCAGAAAAATCTTGGCGCGGTGTTGGGTGAATGCGTCAGCAAGGAAGCGGTCGTGAATACCGACGAGCACCCGAGCTACAAGCTGCCGCTGAAGCAATGGAAAGAGCATCAAGCCGTGAATCACTCGCGCGGAGAATATTAGCGCCAGAACCCGGATGGATCGAGCACTTCGACCAATCCTGCCGAATCCTTTTTCTCCCTGCTCAAACGGGCCATCATCGGGGCCTGGCATCATATCTCCCGGGAGCACTTTCCCAGATATGCCAACGAGTTCGCCTTTCGCTGGAACACTCGGCATGACACCGAATGTCAGCGCGTCGAGACGTTTACCCGCTGGAGCCAAGGCAAACGCTTAACCTATCGCCAAGTCGCCCAACCTTTATGCGTTTGTTAAAGATACAAGCCCGGATGCCGTTTCTCCCCCGAATGTGGTATGGACGGTGATGGCGTTAGTGGTAGATTCGTCCCCAAGTTGGAACTAGGAAGAAACCCTTTAAGAATAATCGCTGAAAATTTTATTGGGGCCTCATTTTTACTGCCTGACATTGTTATTTTGCTTCCCATCATATTTCGATAACCCCGAAAAAACTCCCTCAACCCTGCTGTAAAACAACCATGAAAATCAACCCATTCTATCGTTCTCTAGCCGGTTTGCTAGGGATGCTCGTCGTCAGTTCGCTGGCTCAGCCCATCGCCAAAGCGGATGTGCTTTCTTGGGGCGGCGGGTCGCTGACCAACGCTTTTTGGAGCGAGCCATCTAACTGGACGAATTCCGTTTTGGCCAACGCCACTCCGGCCAATGGCGACGACCTGATTTTTTTAGACAACACCTTACAGACGGTGAGCAGCAACAACCTCTCCGGTCTGGCCATCCAGTCGCTGACGTTGGCGGCTGACGGTTTCACGATTTTTGGGAGCGGAATGAGCCTCACGAACGGGCTCACCAATTCAGCGGGAGCAAATACGTTGATTGCGGGTTTGACCTTGGGTGCAACGCAGACGTTTGCAGCGGTTAGCGGCACGACTTTGACGATTGGTCCCGGCGGCTCTGTTGGCACGGCGGGCTTCCCGCTTTCCTTGGCTGATGCGGGTGACTTCAATCTGTTCGGTGTGGTCTCTGGCGCGGGTAAATTGACTAAAGATGGAGCCGGCAATTTGCTAGTGACCAATCGCCAATCCTTGACGGGTGGCATCGTTATTAATCAGGGAACGATGACGGTGACAACGCCGGGCAATCTAAACTTCGGCGGGGCCTTGACTCCGTCGCTGATTACGGTCAATCCCGGTGGGAAGATTTATGGCACGACGGTTCATGCCATCGGCGGTGGAACTTCAATTTATCTCAACGGCGGCACTTGGGATTTGGACGGGGAAGACTATAAGCAAAACATCACCATGATTGATGGCTTAATCGAGCCCGGCCCGAATCCTAATAGTAGTGGTGGTCAATTGCGGGTAGGTAGCGCTGGCGGCGGCGGCAATTTTACTTGGTATATCACTAACTCGGTGGCGGGATCTGTCATCAACACTCCGCTCAGCACTATCGGTTCAACTGTGAATTTGACGTTGGACGTCGCTCGTGGTGCAGCGGCAAGTGATTTGACAATCAATGGCGTCATCTTAAGTGTCGGTAACATTACCTTGGCTCGCGATGGCATCACGACTTTTACCGCCGCGAACACGCAAACTGGCAACCTTAACATCAACGGCGGCAAGCTTATTCTGGCTGGCTCCTTGATGTCGCGCGTCATCACACTGGCGAGTAATACCGTGTTGGATGTTTCTGGTCCCGGATTTGCGTTCACCACCAACCAGACTTTGGCGGGCGTTGGTTCAGTGATTGGCACCTTGTATGATAATGATCCAGGCGCGACCGATTCTAAAATCAGTCCGGGCGGTGACGCGGCCGTTGGCACGCTGACCTTGGATGGTTTGAATCTCGGCGGCAACAGTCTGGCGTTGAATTTTAATCTCGCCAGCGTCACCACCGTGGGCAGCGGAGTGAACGATTTGATTATCGTCACTAATCTGGCGCTTTCCGGTGGAAATACGAATTTAGTCAATTTTACTTTCAGCGGCACTCCGGCGGCGGGCGCTTACACCTTGATTCAATATCCTCTTGGTCAAGGGCCAGCGGCGGGTCCGATAACGACCTTGGCGGCGGCGGCTTCGCGTTCGACCTACAACTTCACCAGCACCGGCACGAACATTCAAGTCACCGTCGTGGCCAATCCGGCACCACTGGTCTGGCGCGGCGATGGCGTCACGAACAAATGGGATCTTAATACTTCTTCCAATTGGATTAATGGCGCTAGCAAAGATGTCTTCCTGACCGGCGACAATGCGACCTTCAACGATTCTGGTTCGAATACTCCTTCCATCAATCTCGCCGCCTCCATTCCGGCCAATCAGGTGACGGTGGCGGGAACTAAAGATTACACTTTTTCGGGCGTGGGCAAATATACCGGCGGCGGTAAATTGATCAAAACCAGCTCCGGCTCCTTGACGATTCTGACCCCGAATGACAACACCGGCGGCGGTTCTTTGGCCGGTGGCCCAGTCACGGTCGGCAATGGTGGAACTACGGTGGCCAACCTCGGCACGGGCGTGCTGACTAATAATACCAAGGTCACCTATTTTCAGAATGCCAGCGTCACTTACGCCGGGAATATGACTGGCACCGGTGCGCTCGTTGCTTTCATGCCAGCATCAACATTGACGTTGACCGGCACGAACACTTTCACGGGCGGTTTTACGGTGGTGAATGGCATCGCCCAAATTGGCAATAATACGGTTGGAGTTAGCCCCAGTGTGACGGGCAACATCACAAATTATTCGACGCTGAACATTTATCGTTCGGATATTTTCACCAACCAAAACAACATCACCAGTGCGGGCAATACGCTGGAATATGGCAACGGCGATGTCCAGATACGCGGTGCGGGTGGCATGACAGTGGACGCTTCCGGCAGTATAAACCTGATGCCGCAAGGTAGTCTTCAAATCGGTGTGAGCCAATATGGTAAATTGACGGTTAATACTGGCGCTGTCATCAACCTGGGCAGCGGTCTATTTATCGGTAACCAAGCTGTCGCTGCCAGCGGTAGCGATTATATCCAGAATGGTGGCACGGTGACGGCGAACGGTTCTTCTTCGCGAATTGGCCATTGGGCTAGCGAAATGTCGACTTTCACGATGAACGGTGGGGCCTTTAACGCCCCTAATTTTCAATTGGGCGTCGGTTGGGATGGTATCGGTTTAATGTATATGAATGGCGGCACGGTGAATGTGCGCACCTTGAACATTGACGACAACGGTGTCACTGCTGCCATCGGCACGCCGCAAACTAATAGCACTTTCACAATGACAGGTGGCACGGTAAGCATCGGCTCCGGCGGTATCGGCGGCAACTCTTTGACCAATGCTCTGGTGCCCACCATTATTTTGAGTGGCGGCACTTTGGCGGCAGCGGCTCCGGCTGGTTGGTCAGACTTGACCATGAACTTGCGGCTCACCAATGGCACGGTAACGATTGATACTTCTAACGCTGTGGTGGTCATTGGCTCGCCGACCAACGTCATTTCCGGCAACGGTGGCCTGACTAAACAGGGCACTGGTTTTCTGAACTTGAATAATCCTACCAACACTTACACCGGTCCCACCACTGTCGCGGCGGGAACATTGCAAGGCTCTGGCGTCATCGTCAGCCCCATCACGGTGAACTCCGGCGCGAACCTTTCGGCGGGGGCCACGTTGGCGACGGGCACGTTGACGGTTAGCAACGCGACGCTCAATTCAGGTGCTAATCTAGTTTTTGACCTGAACTCGGCTTCCTCCGCGAGTGACTTGCTGTATGCGCGTGGCACCTTGGCCTTGAACAGCACGCCCGTAATTTTCAACTTCTTGAATAGCCTTCCGCTGACGAATGTCACTTACACCATCATCAGCAATCTGGTGGCTCGCACCGGTTCCCTGGTTAATAGCACGCCGACACGTTACAATGTGAATTTAGACCAATCCCAAGCCACTCGGGTGCAAGTCACCTTCACGGGCACAAATGCTGCGTTGGTTTGGCAAGGCGGCGTGAGCACTAATTGGAACGTCAATACGGAATCCAACTGGTTGAACAACGGTGTGGCCGATAGGTATCTCCAAGCCGACTCCGTGATCTTCGATAACACTGGTATTGCTAAGTCCAACGTTAATCTCACGACGTTGGTGACGCCTGCGAGCGTCACTGTGAATTCCGCTGGCGACTACACGTTTGCTGGTAACCCGATTGGTGGCGTCAGTGCCCTGACTAAGTCCGGCAGCGGCAAGCTCACGCTGATCAACAGCAACAGCTTTACCGGTGTCACCACGATTGCAAATGGCACTTTGCAAATTGGTAACGGCGGCGTGGCTGGTTACCTCAACAGCAGCATAATCAACGACTATGCTTCGTTGGTCTATAACCGTTCGGATACGGTTAATCTAAATGGCGTCATCAGTGGTCCCGGAAGGCTCACGCAGGCTGGCTCGGGCACCTTGCTGGTGACCGCTACG
Organism: uncultured Verrucomicrobia subdivision 3 bacterium; assembly: GCA_903911825.1. GTDB lineage: Bacteria > Verrucomicrobiota > Verrucomicrobiia > Limisphaerales > UBA11358 > UBA11358. The sequence goes on along the minus strand of CAIWFB010000046.1, from coordinate 1,247 downwards.
CAAAATCATTACGGCGGCTCGACCATCAATGCTGGTGGCACGATTCAATTGGGCAATGGTGCTTTGGCGGACACCGGTAGTTTGGGGAACGGCACCGTGACCAACAACGGCACAGTAGTTTTCTATCGGTTATCCAGTATCGCTGTGGCGACACCTTACACGGGTAATGGCGCCTTTATTTTCCAAGGCACCGGCGGCAATGGCCAAAGCGCTTATGCTCTCAACGCCACGAATACATTTACTGGTCCGGTGACAATCAATCTTGCCCGCATCCAAAGCGGTGCCGGTGCACAGAGCTTCGGTAGTCCGTCCAGCATCACGGTCAATCCCGGCAGTGCGGTTTACGCGGTAGCCAATGCCCAAAGCCCAACTTTCAGTATGCCGCTGACGCTGGCAGGTGCGGGCTGGCAGGATGGACTCGGGGCTTTGCGCATGGAAGGCATCGGCACTTGGGCGGGAAACATCACGCTCGCGGCTAACGCTCGCATCGCTACCACCAGTGCTACTACCAACGTGGTGACCGGCACTATCAGCGGTAACTATGAGTTGGAAACCTACGGTAACAACGCAGCGGGCGCGGTGCTTTTGGCGCCTTCAGCAGCGAACACTTACAATGCCCTGCGCGTGAGCATCGGCACGGCTGGAACGAAGACTATTGCCGGCAACAACAACGCGATCCCCAATAACATTCCGCTCACGATGAATGGTGGCACGCTGTGGTTGAATGGGTTTAGCAAGACCTTTAGTTCCTTTCTGAATTTGAGCAGCAGTTCCTCGCTTCAGAACGGCAGTAGCACGACGGCGTCTACGGCGACTTTGACGCCGGTTTTGGGCAGCAGCACTTACAACGGCACTTTTGCAGATGGAGCGACGCAGCCGTTGAATGTAACTATGACTCAAACGCCGGGGCTCTGGGCTTTGACGTTGGGTGCGCAAAGCCCCAACTGGACGGGCAATCTAACCAACAACGGCGGCACGATTACCGTTGGCACGGGCAGCACCTACTTTGGCAGTCAAGGCGTAGTGGCACGTAGCATCGTCGGTAACAACGGGGCCACTTTTGTGACGACCATCAATAACGCACTGAACGGCTATAGCGGTAATGTGGTGCTCAACAACAGCACTTGGATTTGTAACCGCTACATCAGCTTTGCCCCTAGCGCTGGCTTCCTCTACTTGGCTAACTCGACGCTGACGGGAACGAACAATACCGACGGCACGGGCTACGCCAACTGGCAGTTGCCCAG
>CAIWFB010000045.1 GCA_903911825.1 uncultured Verrucomicrobia subdivision 3 bacterium | reverse complement strand
CGATCCAAGGCCAGGCGGGTTCGCTGGATTTCCGTGACCACGGTGCCGCCGTGAATAATGAATACTGGCTGACCCGCTCGCGCTTTCATGTCGGCTACAACGACAAATGGTGGAGCGTTTATGGCGAGGCGCAGGCCAGCACGGCCAACAGTGATTTGCGTTATGCCTACGCGAACAATCCGCCGGTTGCCGGCACCACCAAAAAACTCGGCTACGGCCCGGAAGCCGACACGATTGACCTGCATCAAGCGTTTGTCACCCTCGGCAACCAAAAAGAATTTCCTCTGACCGTCAAGGCTGGTCGTCAGGAATTGGTCTATGGCGAGGAGCGGCTCATCGGTGCGTCAGGCTGGAACAACATTGCGCGCTCCTTCGACGCCGCGAAAGTCCGCTGGCAGAACGATACTTTCAGCGCGGACGTTTTCAGCGGTTTTCCGGTCATCCCGGAGAACGGCCAGTTCGACGTGGACAACGGTCAGGATTTGTTCTCCGGCATTTATGCCACGATGTTCAAAATTCCAAAGACGGTGCTCGACGTGTATTTTCTGGCACGGAATTGTAGCACTGGTGCGGCGGGCTTCGCCCCCAGCCCGCAGTTTCCGCAGCCCAGCGCACGGGACATCTACACCATCGGCGGACGTGTAAAATCCAAGCCGGGCGAATTGGGGCATTGGGATTATTCCGTCGAAGGGGCCTATCAGTTTGGCGATTATCGCGACGCTCGCGACGGTGCACCAACGCAGCGCCTGACGCAGGACGCTTTTATGTTTGTGGTGCAGGGCGGCTACACTTTCGCCGATCTTTGGGCCACGCCGCGTCTGGGCTTGGAATACTCTTACGGTTCCGGCGACAGCAATTCCAAAGACGGCACGCACGGAACCTTCGACAATCTCTTCCCAACAAACCACAAGTTTTACGGCTTCATGGATGTTGCCTCGCTGCAAAATCTTCAGGACCTGCGCGGCATCGTCCAAATCAAACCGACGAAAGCCTCCACGCTCGTGCTTGAAGGCCACGGCCTCTGGCTCGCCAGCACCAGCGATAATTTCTACAGCGTCAGCGGCACGGCGCGCGGTGGCACTGGGGCCTCTCCCGGCAACGGCTATGGCGCCAATCCGAATTACAGCAATTTTCTCGGCACGGAAGTGGACGTGGTGGGCAGCTATGCCGTGACGAAATTTTTGCAAATCGAAGCCGGCTACGGCCATTTCTTCGTCGGCAAATACATTGAACAATCGCTGTCGAATCCGGCCTTCGGCTCGAAGGACGCCGACTGGTTTTACACGCAAATCACGTTCAATTTCTAAAATGGAAATACCAGCCATCCAACTCGACGCGCGCGGTCTCGAACCACCGCAGCCGATGATGAAAATTCTCGAAGCCGTAGCCACGGTGCCGGCGGGCGCAACGCTGATCGCGTATACGGACCGCCAACCGCTGTTGCTCTATCCGCTGCTCGAACAGCGCGGGTTCACTTACGAAACGACAACCCAACCTGATGGAAGCCACGTTACCCAAATCCGCCACCGTTAATCGCGCTGTGCCGCGTGTGACCCCGCAAACGCAGCCGTTCGGTGCCACCGCGCCGTCGTCCACGCTGCCGCTGCTGTTCACTATCACCGGCTTGTTGGCGCTATTTCTTGGCGCGGGTTGGATTGTGGTGCAGCCGGACATTCTGGCGATGTATCACTACAGCCCTGCTGCCATCGCCGCGACGCACCTCTTTGTGCTCGGCTGGCTGTGTTCCATTGTCATGGGTGCAATGTATCAATTGGTGCCGGTCGCTTTGGAAACCAAACTATTCAGCGAACGCCTGGCGCAAATTCAATTTGCATTTCACCTCATCGGCTTCGTGGGCATGGTCTGGGCGTTTTCAGTGTGGAATCCGAAATCCGTCGCGCTCTTCGGTGCGGTGCTGGCGGTTGGCGTCGCGCTGTTCATCTACAACATTGCGCGCACGTTGCTGCGAGTTCCCAAATGGAATGTCATCGCCACCAGCGTCGCCTCGGCCATCGGTTGGGTGTTGCTCGCCGTCGCGGCGGGGTTGGTCGTTGCTGTCGCCAAGTCGTATTCGGAATCGCTACCCACGCTTGCCGGTTGGGTTTTCCGCTTTGATCCCATCGGGGCTATGCACGCACACGCGCACCTGGGCGCGATTGGTTTCTTTCTCATCCTCATCGTCGGCGTGTCCTACAAACTCATTCCGATGTTCACGTTGAGTGAACTGCAAAATCCCCGGCGCGCGGCGTGGTCGGTGATTTTGTTGAACACCGGACTCGCCGGCTCTTTCGTGACGATTCTTTTACGCAGCCCGTGGAAACTGGCGTTCACGCTCGTCGTCATTGCGGCGCTCGTGCTGTATGCGCTGGAATTGCGCGCCATTTTGCGGGCGCGCAAACGCGCAGCAATGGATTGGGGCGTGCGCGGCTTCCTTACGGCGCTCAGCCTGATGTTTCCCCTGTCCATCATTGCCGCCGTGCTTTCCTGGCCGGGTTTGCCAGTGAACACCTACACCATGCAGCTCGAAAATGTTTATGGTTTTCTCGGTCTCGTCGGCGTCGTGTCGTTCGCCATCATCGGGATGCTCTACAAAATCATCCCCTTCATCGTTTGGTTCGGCACTTACAGCCAGCACATTGGCCGCGCGCAAGTGCCGTCGCTGGCGGAACTGTATTCAGCCCGGTTGCAAATCATCAGCTACTGGATTTTTCTCGCTGGCCTGCTAACCACGCTGCTGGCGATGGAATTTTCCAACGTCGTTGCGGTGCGCTGCGGCACTGGTCTGTTGGCGGCGAGCCTCGCCGTTTTCGGTTTTAATGTCGCGACCATGCTGCGGCATTTCGTTCGTCCGCAATTGAAACCACTTCCAAAAACTTCCGTCAACCGCGCCATTTTATGACCGCCAGCGAACAAAACGAACAGACCATTCTTGCCGCCCTGCGCCAGGTTATTGACCCGGAGATCGGTTGCAACATCGTGGACTTGGGGCTGGTTTACAGTTACGCGTTCAATGCCGGCACAGTCACCGTCGCCATGACGCTCACCACGCCCGGCTGCCCGATGCACGAGAGTATTTCGTGGGGCGTGAAGAACGCATTGATGAACATAGAGGGCGTCACGGAAGCCGAAGTGGACATCGTTTGGGATCCGCCCTGGAACCCGTCCCTGATGACCGAGGTCGCGCGCAAAATGACCGGAGTCCAATAATTTTAGTCAAACCTCCACAACCAAAAATTGAAATAATAAATATGCAAACTGAAAACCTCATCGGCGCGGACAAAGTGATGGACGTGCGATCCATTCCTTGTTCCGTGAAACACGGCCTCATCATCCAGACCTGGCTTGAACTGCCGGTCGGCGACCACTTCATCCTGTTTAACGACCACGATCCGGTGCCGTTGCGCTACCAGTTT
>CAIWFB010000044.1 GCA_903911825.1 uncultured Verrucomicrobia subdivision 3 bacterium | reverse complement strand
TGCAACGGATTCTCGCCACGGAGGAAATCGAACTCGCCACCGCCGCTTCCGGCGAAGAGGGATTAAAAGTCATCCCCAAATTCAAACCCGACCTCGTCCTCATGGATGTGCGCATGACCGGCATGACTGGTCTCGAAACGCTCCGCAAAATCCGCGCAACGGATCCCAAACTGCTCGTGATTTTGATGACGGCCTACGGCACCACGCAAACCGCGATCGAGGCGATGAAGCTCGGGGCCTACGATTATATCCTCAAGCCGTTCGACATCGCCAAGCTGAAGGAACTCATCGCCAACGCCCTCAAAGCCGCGCGCGACATGAAGCAGGTGGTTTCCTACGAACCGCTCTTGCAATCGGAAGATTACGAGCTTGGTATCATCGGTCGCAGCGGGCCGATGCAGCAGGTTTTCAAACTCGTCGGCCAAGTTTCCGCCACGGACGCCACCGCGCTCATCACCGGCGAAAGCGGCACGGGTAAGGAACTCGCCGCGCGCGCCATTTATCATCACAGCGACCGCGCCCAACAACCGTTTCTCGCCGTGAATTGCGCCGCTATTCCCGAACAACTTCTGGAAAGCGAACTCTTCGGCCACGAAAAAGGTGCCTTCACCGGCGCGACGGTCCAACGCATCGGGAAATTTGAGCAATGCAACAAAGGCACGATTTTCCTCGATGAAATTGGCGACATGACGCCCGCTACGCAGACGAAAATCCTGCGCGTGCTGCAATCCGGCACGTTCGAACGCGTCGGCGGTAATCAGCCGATGAAGGTAGATGTCCGCGTCATCGCCGCCACGAACAAGCCGCTCGAAGCCGCCGTCGCCGCGCGCCAGTTCCGCGAAGATCTGTTTTACCGCCTGAACGTCGTGCGCATCCATTTGCCGCCCTTGCGCGAACGGCGCGATGACATTCCCCTGCTGGTGAATTATTTCCTCGAAAAGATTTCCCGCGAACAAAGCCGTAAGCCCAAATCCATCGCCAGCGCCGCGATCAAAATGCTGGAGAAATACCACTGGCCCGGCAACGTGCGCGAATTGGAGAACGCCATCCGCCGCGCGCTCGTCCTCGCCAAGAGCGATGCGATTTTGCCTAGCGATCTGCCACCGGAAATTTCCGGAGCCGCCACCGGCGTGGCCGCCCCGCCCACCAATCTCATCGCCAGCGACGGCGCCACGACCGATGCCGCCGCCCTCGCTCGCCAACTCTTCCAATGGGCCAAGCGTGATCCCAAACTGAAAGTCATTCCCGCCGTGGAGCGCGAATTGGTCATTCAAGCCCTTAAAGAGACCGGCGACAACCAAGTTCACGCCGCCAAACTGCTCGGCATCACCCGCGCCACCCTGCGGAAACGCATTGATAAATTCGGGATTCAGCGGGAGTTGAACGTCAAATAAGCCGCGAAGCCCTTCTTGACTCAATTCGTTTCACTGTTATTCTCGCACGCTCCGGTTTTTGCGCCGGAGACTAATTTACTTAATTTATGAAACGCCAGTATCAACCGTCGAAAGTCCGCCGCCGCCGTCAGCACGGCTTTCTCAACCGCAATTCCACCAAGAGCGGCAAGGCCATCTTGGCCAACCG
>CAIWFB010000043.1 GCA_903911825.1 uncultured Verrucomicrobia subdivision 3 bacterium | reverse complement strand
GGTATTTCAGCGGGCCTTGGCCGGTGGCGGTCGCGCTCAAGGAAACCGTCCGTCCGGCGAGAATGATACTATTGGTGAGGAAGCGGTTAAACGTCGGGCGCTTGAGGTTGGACTTGGTTGCCGTTGAATTTGTGGGAGCCACAACTGTGACCAAGAAGGTGCGAGCAAAGATATTGTTGCTCAAGCCGCCGTCGTTGACCGTAACAGTGATGAGGGCGGAACCATTCAAGTTAGCCGTGGGTTTAAAGGTAAGTGTGCCGTTTGCCTTAGGGCTGTTGTAGTTGATGGAGGGCTTAATCAAGCTAGGATTGCTGGACGTTGCGGTGACTTTCAGAACTTGTGGTTCCGAAGTGGCGCCAGACGTGATGCCACTCAAACCAATCGTCTGACCAGCCACGTTTTGATTAATAGTAATGTCAGCGATGAAGTTTAGGGTAGGGGCATGATTGCCGCTAGCGGGAGTGTTGGTCACGGTGGGGGGCGTATTGGTGATTACCGGGACGGAGTTAGTAACGTCAACGGGCGGAACATTGGTAATTGTGGGGGGGGCGTTGGTGACAACTACGGGCGGCGTATTAGTAATAACGGGCGGTTGGTTGGTGAGTGACGGGTCAATCACCGGCGGTAAATTTGTGGCAGGGACGGAATTTGTAATCGGCGGAGGCGTCACAATGGCCGGGATTGCGTAAATAGCCTCATTGGAAAAATCACTTTCGTTGCTATTGGTGCCATAGGTAGTGGCGGCAAAGTAATAAGTTGCGCCCTCGGTCAAGCCGTTGACGGTGACGTTGGTGATTAGGCCCAAGGCAATAGAATTAGTGTAAACATGGCTGCTGGGACCGTAATAAATCTTGAAACCGGCCACGGCTGAATCAGTGCTAGTAGCCCAAGCCAAGGTGACGCTTTGGGTTGCGGACGCCGTCAGTTGGGCAAACAGTAGACCGAGCCCAGCTAGGAGAGATTTCCTAGCCCAGAGGCACTTGGTGAGGTTGTTCGTCAGCTGCGACATCATCAGCCCCTATTGCACGCAGGTTGCCAACCTTGCGGAGCGGAGCGGATTTACAGCGGAGAATATTCAATTTTCCCCTAAAGTAGGATTCTCAGAAAAACCACATTGTGAGAAAACATGCGAAAAATGAGGGATTTTCGGGTTTTTGAAAATGGCGGAGGCTGAAAATTATTTTGCCAAAAAAGACAAAATTATTTTTTGGCGGGTTTTTTCAGCGGAATTTTCGAGGATTTTACAAGACAGCGCTGTGTCTAACGCTGTCTTGTAAATGAGCAGATTACGAAGGCTTAACCGATGGATTAAGCCCGGGTCATTTTGCAAAAAAACTACGGACGACTTCCGCGACGCGCTGGATTTGTGCTTCGGTCAGTTCGGGGTAGATTGGCAAGCTCAAGCACTGGCTGGCGGCTTTTTCCGAGACGGGGAAATCGCCAACTTTGTGGCCGAGATTGGCGTAGCACTTTTGCAGATGCAGGGGCAAGGGGTAATGCAGCGCGCAACCAACGCCGTTGGCGTCCAAGTGCGCCTTCAATTCATCGCGGCGCGGATGGCGCACGACGTAGAGATGCCAGACGCTTTCGGCATAGCTGGCTTCCGTCGGCAATTGCAGCGGCAAATCTTTGAGCAATTCCGCATAACGCTTGGCAACCCGTTGGCGTTCGGCTGTCCATTTTTTCAAATGCGGCAATTTCACGCCCAGCACTGCGCCTTGAATACCTTCCATGCGGTAATTGAAGCCTACTTCATCGTGGTAATAGCGCACGGTGGAACCATGTTCGCGCAGAGATTTCGCGCGCTTGGCAAATTCAGGGTTATTTGTGACTAGCGCGCCGCCTTCGCCCGCTGCGCCGAGATTTTTGCCTGGGTAAAAACTAAAGCAAGAAATTTCACCGAAGGTGCCGATGGTTTTGCCTTTGTATTTAGCGCCATGCGCTTGCGCAGAATCTTCCACAAGCGGCAGGTTGTGTTTTCGGCAAATTTCGCGAATCGGATCAATGTCAAACGGCTGACCGTAAAGATGCACGGGCATGACGGCCTTGGTTTTGGGCGTAATCGCTTTTTCAACCAACTTGGGATCAAGATTCATCGTGCCGTCTTCTACGTCCACATAAACTGGCGTGGCACCAACATAGGAAATCGCCCAGCTCGTTGCGACAAAAGTGTAAGGCGTGGTGATGACCTCATCGCCCGGCCCGACATTGAGCAACATCAACGCAACGTGCAGCGCCGAGGTGCCGCTGTTGAAGCCGATGGCGTATTCGGCGCCGCAAAATTTGGCGAATTCCTTTTCAAATTGCGCTGTATCCGGCCCAAGGCAGAACGAGCAGTTATCAATAGTGCGAGCAATAGCAGCGTCAATTTCGGCGCGCAACGGTTTGATTTGTGCTTTGAGGTCGAGGTAGGGAATCGGTTCGGACATATAATATTACGTTCAAATCTAACTGGCGCCGCGCAGTTTGTGAACTGCAAAGAATGAATGCAGGGGTTAAATTTTAGGCGAGAGGCAGTTCATGAGGCTAAACTACTGGTATTAACGGACTGGCTCATTTGAGCAAGAAGGCAATTTGGACCGACCTCAGTGAAAATTATCCAACCCGACCGAATGACAAACTTTGGCCCAAAGTGAGCTAGATGAAAACCATAATTATTGCTGAATTAAAACTAAAGCAATAGTTGGCACTGCCGATGCTATAAACAAGGTATGGCATACAAACATTCTATGACTATCAATAAAGTCTGGTCTAGCACCGGAGCCTCTGGCTTTTCGTTCGCAAACGTGGTCTCTAAGTTGCGTAGTGCTGTAAAGCTTGAAATCCCAGTTGGTTACCAAGATGAATCTGGTTTTCACGCCGGCGTCAAAGCAGGCGGCAAAGCCATTAAGTGGCCGACTACTTGGTAAGCCTGCCGGTTCTGTTCAGTCAAATGGTGTCCCATTAAATATAGGCACTGTTCTGAAATTGGGCACTAATGGTTGTGTCTGGCAATTGGATGCGGCAAAAATTGCTGTCTAACAATTGTTTTTTTGTTTGATGTGTTTTCATTTTCGTCGATTTCTTCGTTTGTTTGCCTCTAGATTTCCCTAGTTAGTAAATTACCCCATGGCTTGCAGGGTGACTAGTTTGTAGCCTTATTTCCATTATTTGCGTCAAAGTTACTGACCGTCAATGTGGGCTCTATTTGGAACCCAAAAACGCTTGTAACGCGTTATTTTATAAAGGTAATTTGCCAATTTGATCCCCGTCTGTCAGGGGGTAGTATCCAAAAACAGGATGGACAAAACCGGCATGAATGTATAATTTGGAGACATGGAGATTCACATGGCACATCATAAAAATTATTTTATGTCGGCCGTTTATCATCGCTGGGATGGCTGCTGGCGAAACGATTAAGTTTCGCGGGCGACGCATTGTCTTCGCCCATCCCTCCTATTTCCCACAACCAATCCATTTGAAATAAATTTATTCTGACCGATGCAAACAGTGTCACCAGCTTGGTATAGCGCACGGACGAAGCCGAAGCATGAGCATATTGCGTCGGCGAATCTGCAGCGGCATCTGGGGTTGGAAGTTTTTTCTCCCCGGTTACGTTTAGAAAAGCTGACCAAGCGAGGTTTGGTGCGGGTAGTAGAGCCATTGTTCCCGTGTTATATTTTTATCCGGTGCGTGATTGAAGATCGGATTAATGAAGTTCAGCACACGACAGGTATTAGCCGGATGGTTCGTTTTGGGGACAAAATCCCGCAGATTCCTGATGGTATTATTGAGGAATTACAGAATTGTTTTGCGGTCGACGATACCATCGTGGTGGAAAGTCATTTAACGTCGGGCGATGAGGTTACAGTGGCGACTGGAGCGTTTGCTGGAATGAGTGCCTTTGTTTTAAAAAATTTGCCCGCTAAGAAAAGGGTTCAAATCTTGCTAGATGTCTTGGGTCGCCCCACCCCGGTGGAAGTCGGTCGGGAGTCACTCTTGAACAGTAAGGACACGTTGGCAGAATTAGCGCCTAGTCTGGCGTCAACTGTCCGTCAGGAGACACGTCTGTGAAATTATGGTGGTTCATTAAGTTTGCGGCCTCGCTGTCGGCGGTGCCGAACGGTTCGTTTAGGAAAACGCTGGGAACGAACAAGTGCGGAGCCTTGCCAAAAACGATGAAACGATGAAACGATGAAAACCCCAAGTGATTACGGCTTGCCCAAATGGAAACGCGTCTTGGACGTGCTGACCATTTTGCTGGCGTTTCCTCTGTTGTAAACGGCGGTTGAAAAGTGCGGCGGGTGGCGCTCGAAAAGTGCCTCACCTTCCGAGCAAAGGGAACTGGATTTTCAGGTCTCCG
>CAIWFB010000042.1 GCA_903911825.1 uncultured Verrucomicrobia subdivision 3 bacterium | reverse complement strand
TGGTTCAGCAAACTGATTATCCGGTTGGCGACACAATAACACTCACTGTTTCACCGGAGAAAAAAAGCAAATTTACTTTAAACCTTCGCATCCCCGCGTGGAGCAAACAAACGTTACTGACCGTGAACGGAAAATCCGTTGTCGCCAAAGCCGGTAGTTACGCCAAGGTGGAACGTGAGTGGTCGCCCGGCGACCAAGTGGTTTTGAAACTTGATTTGCGTGGACGCGCGTTGTCGGCACCAAGTGGTGCGCCGCAGTTCGCGATCATGCGTGGCCCGGTGTTGCTTGCACTGGACAATCGGTTGACGAAAGCGCAAGACCTCAACGTGTGGCTGGAATCGGACAAGGACGGATATGTGGTATTGCAGCCAAGCACCAACCACCCCGCGAACGTATGGATGGCGTTCGACGTTCCGTTTGAGGTGCGTCCCTCGCACTATTTCAACCATCATCAGGTCACGCTCAAGATGTGCGATTATGCCTCGGCTGGCAATGGCTGGAGCAGCGATGATCTGTTCCGTGTCTGGCTGCCACGCCCGCTGTTCTTGCGCAACGCTTATCCCGCCGATACCTGGCGTTTGATGTATCCCGAAATCAAAGACGACCATTGCCCCACGATTCCAAAAGCCACCAGCGTCGTTGGCGCGAAAGGCCAACCCAGGGAAACGAACGAGGATAAACAGGCGAAGAAGGGCGACTAAAACGCCATTCAAATATTGAACCTTGTCAATCTAGTCGGCATGCAAGCGCGGCGGAACATGGTGCTGTTTGGCTTGCTCATTTCGTTGGCAGTTCAGGCCACCCCGCCAAGCCTTCGCGTTATTGGCGATTGGGAAATCGAAGTGGCGCTGACCAATGGCGGTCGGGAGGTGAGAACCAATCTGATGGTTCAATCACCGCAACCGATTTGCGTAACTAACGAATTTTGCGAACATTTAGATGATTGGATTAGCCAGCCTGGGTGGGCGCGAAAGAAAATTGCTAGCCTGACCGATGGCCTGTGCTCGGCACGCTTTGTTCTGGACGAAACCAGTCTGGTGGTGCGCTCCGAGCCGGACGCCAGCGCCACGGTTTTTGAATCTGGCAAGGATTTTCAAGTTGACGTGGAATGGAGCGGAATCGGGCGTGTGCCGGGCGGGCGCATTAGCAGCAATCAGCCGGTTTATTTAAATTACCGCTACCAAAAGCGCCGACTGGATTCATTGGTGCTAACGAGATCAGGCGCGCTTGAAATCCGGACAGGCATCCCGCACATCGCCATGCCGTTGCCACCGCCACTGGCGCCTGGTGAAACCCGACTGGCAAATGTGTGGCTACCCGAAAACATCAAAAAACTTGGCCCGTCGAATTGCTTTCCGATTCTTGAAACAAATTTCCCGGAGCTGCCAAAATCCTCACCCTCGGATGCAGAAAAATTTCTGCCAAAAACCATTGCCAAATTGCGCGCGGCCGGACACCTGAAAATTCTTGCGTGGGGCGACAGCGTCACTCAGGGCTATCTTGGCGAGGATCAGTGGCAGAGCCAATTTGTGCGCCGGCTCAAGGCACGTTTTCCCAAAGCGGGCATCGAACTGGTCACGGTTGGTTGGGGTGCGCATAACTCGCAGGATTTTCTGGACGCACCGCCAGGACATGCCGCCAATTATGCCGAGAAAGTGCTGGCAGCGAAACCAGACCTAGTGGTCTCCGAGTTCGTGAACGACGTGCCGCTCGACATGGCGCAGGTCGAGCAGAACTACCAAAAATTTGTCGCGGACTTCCGAGCGATTGGAGCGGAGTGGATCATTCTGACCCCGCATTACAACAGCTTCATGAATCTGAGTAGCGAGCGTAATCTCGATGACGACCCGCGCGCTTACGTCAAGATGTTGCGTAGTTTTGCCCCGGAGAACAGGGTCGCGCTGGCCGACGCGGCGGCGCGCTACGGACGGCTCTGGCGGCAGGGGATTCCATTTTCAACCTTGATGGTTAACACGGCAAATCATCCCGACGTGCGCGGCATGAAACTTTTTGCTGACAGCTTGATGGTTTTGTTTCCTGAATAAAATACGAAGGGACCAACTG
>CAIWFB010000041.1 GCA_903911825.1 uncultured Verrucomicrobia subdivision 3 bacterium | reverse complement strand
GGCAAGCACGGCGTCATGGCCGGTCTGGCCGGTGCCTATCTCGCTTATGTGGATTGCGTGCGCAAAGGCACGGGCGAAAAGAAGAGCATCGTCGCGATCTTCTCGCAAGGTGATGACGACAATTTGATGGTCGGTCGTAACGGCGTTTTCTATGACCGCAAGGGTTTGGATTACGACGCGACGATTACGAAAATCATCGCGAATCCAATTAGCCTGCGCCAAGCCTTCTGGTCGCCTTATAAAAAACTCGTGCGGATGATCGAAGAGCAGGTCAACAAACGCGCTGCGGCGGCGGATGCGGAAGCCAACGCCAATCTCGCCAAGAGTGCAGACACCGCCGCCAACGCGGACAAAGCGAAACCGACCGAGAAGAAAATTGATATCGGCATGATCGCCGCGTTATCTGTGGCCTTCGGCAGCGTGGGCACGGCGCTCGGTTACTTCCTCGGTTTGTTCAAGGACGTCCCGTTCTGGAAATTGCCGGTGATTGTTGCGGCCATCATGCTCGCAATTTCTCTGCCGTCATTGGTGTTGGCCTTCATGAAACTGCGGAAGCGTAACCTCGGCCCGATTCTCGACGCGAACGGCTGGGCGGTGAATGCCAAGGCGAAGATCAACGTTCCGTTCGGCACGAGCCTCACCGGCATTGCCAAGCTCCCCGCCGGAGCCACCGTGGACTTGAGCGATCGCTATGCGCCGAAATCGTCGTTCCTGCCGAAGCTCGCCCTGATCGTCATCGTGCTCGCGTGCGCTTGGTCGTTCCTCAACGACAACCAAGGTCGCCTATACACCTGGACCGATGGCGCATATGGTAGCACGCCATCAAAAGAAGTGCTCGATCAGCGCGCCGCAGCGGATGCCCTCAAGAAAGGCCGCACGTCCGTTGCCCCGCCCACCACGAACACCGTGGTGACGACGGTTTCGACCGTGGTTTCCAACGCGCCCGCAGCGCCAGCTAAATAAATTCAATCGTAACTCAAGCCCGGACGTTCGCGTCCGGGCTTTTTTATTTTTCGCGATGTGCGAAAATCCTTCGCCATGCCGCGCGAAACGAATGCCGCCAAACTTGAACGCACGCAGCAGATTCTTGCTGTGCTCAAACGCGTTTATCCGAACGCGCATTGCGAACTGAATTTCGAGAATCCGCTGCAACTGCTCATCGCCACGATTCTTTCCGCGCAATGCACCGACAAGCGCGTGAACATCGTCACGGCGGAGTTGTTTAAGAAATACCAGACCGCGAAAGATTTCGCCGCTGCGCCGTTGGCGGACATCGAGGAATCGGTGAAGACCACCGGCTTTTTTCGCAACAAAGCCAAGAACATCCAAGCCTGCTGCGCGGCGCTCGTGGGAAAATTTGACGGCGAAGTGCCGCGCACAATGGCTGAACTTCACGCGCTCGCGGGCGTTGGGCGCAAGACCGCGAATGTGGTTTTAGGCAATGCCTTCGACATCAACGTCGGCGTCGTCGTGGATACGCACGTCACGCGGCTGTGCAATCGGCTGGGCCTCGCCAAAGGCACTGACGCGGTGAAGCTGGAGCAGGAACTTATTAAATTGGTGCCGCAGAAGGATTGGACGCTTTTCAGCCATTGGCTCATCTGGCACGGCCGCCGTCGCTGCGTCGCCCGCTCGCCTGACTGCGCGAACTGCGAAATCAAAAATCTCTGCCCGCAAATCGGGGTGAACAATTTTTAACCACAGATTTAGAAAGATTGAACACAGATAAAGGCACCCGCAAAATCCGCCGATTCATGCAGATAAATTTTTCATCTGTGTAAATCTGTGTAAATCTGTGGCTGAATGAATTGGTTCCTGCTCAACTCCGGCCCGTGCGCCGCCGCCTTCAACATGGCATTCGATGAGGCTTTGCTCGAAGCCATGCCGCGCTTGCAAGCGCCCGTGCTGCGGTTCTACGGCTGGACGGAACCGGCGGCCACCTTCGGCTATTTTCAGAAATTTGCCGATGTCGAACGCACCACGCAGTTGCGCCCGCTCATCCGGCGTCCAACGGGTGGCGGGATTGTGCCGCACGCTGCGGATTGGACTTACGCCGCTGTTTTTCCCGCTGGCCACGAATGGCATTCGCTCAAGGCGGAGGAAAGTTACCGGCGCATCCACGACTGGCTGCGGCTGGCGTTCGCGGAATTAACAGTGGCGACGGAACTCGCGCCGTGCTGCCAGAAATCGTTGCCCGGCCAATGTTTTATCGGCCACGAGAAATCTGATCTCCTGTGGCACGGCAAAAAAATTGCGGGCGCCGCGCAACGGCGGAACAAACTCGGTTTGCTCATCCAGGGTTCCGTGCAGCCACCGCCGTTGAATTTATGCCGCGATCATTTTGATGCCGCCATGTGCGACGTGGCGGAAAAAAACTTCGGCGCGGCGTGGCAACGTTTCCCGGCAGAAGACGCAGCGCACAAAGATGCGACCCGTTTGGCTTCGGAAAAATATTCGCAGGTGTGCTATAATCAGAAGCGTTAGTTGAAACAAAACTGTTTGATGAAATGTTATTTTTACGCCTTGCTGGCGATGCTAATTTGCGCCGGCGGTGTGTCCGGAAAAACTCTGCGCATTGTCTCCTACAACATTGACTGCGCCGACCAGTCCAGCGACAACAACCTAACGAATCTCTCGTTCAATCTGCCCACCGTCGTGCAAGCCATCGGCCTGCATCACCTCGGCACCAACACCCAGCCAGTCGATGTGATCAGTTGCGAGGAACTGAACTCCACCACGCTTTCCAACTTCTGTTCCCGGCTGAATGCCATCTACGGCGCGGGCACTTATGCCTACGATACCAATAAGGATTTGACTACGGGCGGCGGCACCGACGGCATTATTTACCGAATCAATTCTGTGTTCATCGTTTCCGGCCGATCGCTGCCCACCGGTCCGAACGTTTTGTTGCAATCTAATCTAACTTACACCGCCGCCTACAACGTCGGTGGCGGCGTGAACGGCATCACGCGCGGGCCGATGCTCTATCAAATTCGCCCCACCGGCTTCGGCACGAACAATGACTTCTATTTCTATGTTAGCCACGCCCGTAGCGGCACGGACAATTCCGTAGGCGATGGTCGTTATGCGGAGGCACAGGCTGTCCGTAGCGATGCGAAATACAAATTGCCTGCGGGCGCGCACATCATTTACGGAGGCGACTGGAATCTTTTCAACGGCAGCGGCGAGAACGCCTACAAATGTCTCACTGGTCAGATCACCTCCGACGGCACCAACTGGAGCGATATCAGTTCGGTTTGGGCTAACACCAACCAAACCCAAGGTTACGACCCCATGTCCTCGACCATTCTTCCAACCACCGTTACCTGGGCCAACCTCGCCGGTGACCATGCCAGCTATCTTTACAACGATAACACCTCCAACCTCACGTCGCGTATTGACATCCAATTGCCGAACGCCCTCATGTATGCCGTTTACAACAGCAAAGGCGGCGTGCAACTGGCACCCGACACTGCCGATCCCTACGATGTCTCCAACTTTCCCGCGTCACAATATCCCTACGCTTTTGAAACCTTTGGCAACGACGGCTCGCTCACGCGCAACACTTCCGACAACAATTCAAGTAACCACGCCTTGAATGACCTCACCAACACCGTGCCCAACGATGTCACGGTATATGCCGCCATCAAACTCACTGGCAGCGGGGCCACCTTCACTGGCAGCGACCATTATCCCATCTTCGGCGACTACAACATTGTCGTGAACCCGCCTGTGCTGGGGCAACCGGTCGTGCTCACCAATAAAATTCAATTCACCATCAGCAGCGGCTCGGGCGGCAGCTATGTAATCCAAAGCAGCACGAATCTCACCAGCACGAACTGGATTACTCTCCTCACCACCAATCCTGCCAGCCTGCCGTTCACCTTTACCGACACCAACAGACTTCCGTTCCGTTTCTACCGTGTGCAGAATCCGTAGCCGTCAATCGGCTGGCTGCAACGCCACGGATTTAAGCTGGCAAGTATGAGCTGGTTGGTGAACAGTTTATTCGTCCGGCTACATTCTTGAGTGCTGGTTAAAACAAGGTTGAGTGATGAAACAAATTTTCTATACAGCGATAGCTGTCGTTATGTGCCTAGGCTGCCGCACATTCGCGCAAGTGCTGGTGAGCGGTGGGACGTATACACAGAATTTTGATGCGTTGACCAACAGCGGCGCGACGAACTGGACGAATAATTTCACCTTGCCTGGTTGGTATGCTTCCAAAGGAAACGCCGATGCTACAAGTTTTACGCTGAGCGCCGGCACGGGCACTTCTGGTGGCATTTACAGCTTCGCTACGAACGGCATTAACGGCAGCGCTGATCGCGCGCTTGGTTCGCTCGGAGCCAGTTCTACGACTTACGCTTTCGGTGTGCGGTTCACTAACAATACGGCGGCGGTCGTGACGAACCTTTTGATTTCTTACGTCGGCGAGCAGTGGCGTAGCGGCAGCACTACCACGCCGCAGACGCTGGCGTTTGCGTATCAAGTTTCCAACGTCCCAATCACCAACACCTATTCGTCCACGGGCTGGATAAATTTTCCGGCATTGAATTTCGTCACGCCCAATCTTTCCGCCGCGGCGTCGCCTTTAGATGGCAACGCGGCGACCAACCGCGTGCTTTTTGTCAATGTTGCCCTCACGAACCTCGCGGTCGGACCGGGTCAGGAAATTTTTCTGCGCTGGTTGGACGTAGATGACGCGGGTTTTGATAATGCAGTAGCCATTGACGATTTAACCGTCAGCTTTGGCACGAACACCGCGCCCGTTGGCACGCCGCCGTTCATTATCACGCAACCGCAAAGCCAAACGGTTACGGCGGGTGATAACGTCACCTTCACTGTAACCGCCACCGGCATGGCTCCGTTTAGTTTTCAATGGCAATCAAACAACGTCGTCATTCCCCACGCCACGAATAGCACTTTCACGCTAAACAGCGTCACAACGAATTTCACTGGCAGCAGTTATTTTGTGACCGTTACGAATGAGGTCGGGGCGACCAATAGTCAAACCGCCACGCTTACCGTGAACGCCGCGTTGGTGCTGGCGGCTTCGGCGAATACTAATGGTGCCATCACGTTGATGACTTACAATCTGGCCGGCAATGGGGCGACCAATTGGAGCACCAACGCCGTGCAAGTGCAGGCGATTGGCCGACAACTGCTGTATCTTCAGCCCGACGTCGTGACCTTCAATGAAATCCCGCACAACTACCTTTATGAAATGACCAATTGGGTGACAGCGTTTTTGCCTGGTTACAATTTAGTCGTCAGTTCCGGCACGGACGGTTTTATCCACAGCGGTATCGCCACGCGCTTTCCGATGGCGCGTTCGCAAAAATGGCTGGATGGCGCCGACCTCAATCCGTTCGGTTATACCAATGCGAATTACACGCGCGATCTATTCGAAGTAGAAGTCGCGGTGCCGAGCTGGCCGCTGCCGCTGCACGTTTTCACGACGCATTTGAAATCCAGTGGCAGCGGTTATACCGACGCGGCCGCCAAACGCGCGGCGGAAGCTGCGGCCGTCACGAATTTTTTTGCGACCAACTTTTTCGTCCTCTATCCGAATCATCCGTTCACGCTTTCCGGCGATATGAATGAGGGTGATACGAACACCACGGCCATTCAGGAACTGCTCAGTGCGCCGATGACTTTGCGACTCACGCGCCCCACCAATTCAGTCACTGGCAGCATCAACACCTACACCATTCGCGGCAGTGTTTCCGAACGGATTGATTATATTTTCCCGTGCGCATTCCTTGCCTCCAACATCATCGGTGGCCAAGTTTTTCGCACGGACTTGCTCACGAACCTGCCTCCCAACTTGTTCGCCAACGACGACAAGGATGCCTCTGATCATCTGCCGGTGCTGCTGACGTTCGCCAATCCGTTCAATACGCCGTTCAAGTTGCTGGCGGTCGCTCGCACGAATCAAAGCGTGACCTTACAATGGGAATCCCAAAAAAACCGCACCTTCCGCATCGAGGCTTCGACGAATCTAGTCACTTGGTTCGCCTTCACGACTAATCTTCTAACGACCACGACGAACTCACCATATGTTTTCACAACTAATAACGTGAATGACCGGATTAAATTTTTCCGCATCTATCGCGTGCCTTAATTTTTGCGCCCGGCTGGCTAAAAAACTCGCGCCTTGGGCTGACTCTGCTATTTTCCGCGCCACATGATTCGGTTGGTTCTCTTCGACATTGACGGCACGCTCGTTCACACGGGCGGCGCGGGCACGGCAGCTTTCACCAAGACGTTTGCCAAGCAGTTCAACCTGCACCACGGCACGGAGCAGATGAAATTTGCCGGTCGCACCGACGTAAGTCTGGTGCGCGAATTTTTCCGCATCCATAACGTCACCGCCACGCCGGAACATTTCCGCGAATTTTTTGAGCATTACATTTTTTGGCTGCACCACATTCTCGAACGCAACGGCGGCGACATGTGCAAGGGCGTCCGCGAATTTATCCGCGACCTTCAGGCGCTGCCGAATCCGCCGGTGCTGGGCTTACTCACCGGGAACATTCAGCTCGGGGCAGAAATCAAGCTGCGGCACTTCGGGCTATGGGAAATTTTCCAGTTCGGCGGTTTTGCCGATGACCATGAAGAGCGCGATCAGATTGCTGCAGCCGCGTTCGCGCGTGCCCGGCGGGTGTTGGGAAATGATTTGCAACCGCAAGAAGTCGTTGTCATTGGGGATACCCCGTTCGACGTGCGTTGCGGAAAATTCATCGGCGCCAAGACGCTGGCAGTTGCTACGGGCGGCTCAAAACTGGAGGAACTAAAACCTTCTGCCGCCGACTGGACCGTGACCGATCTCACACACATCCGCGCATGTGAAATGGCTCCCCGCTAGGGATCAGCCGTAAAGGTGCTGCCTTGGCTTAATAAAAAACGCCCCGCCAAAATAGCGGGGCGTCTGCAGATCGTTAAGTCGCTTATTTAGTAGCGTCAGCCTTGGGGGCTTCGGCAGCCGGAGCGGCTTTTTTCTTCGGGCCCAAGCCGGCTTTGGCCAACTTATCTTTGTCTTCTTGAGACATGGCGGCGCGTTCGGCCTTATCGAGCTTGCCGTCTTTGTTGGTGTCGTATTTGGCGCGCATATCTTCCATGAGCTGCTTCTGCTCAGCCGTCAGTTTGTGCGGCGCGGCTTTTTCTTTTTTCGGCGCGGCATCCTGAGCTTGCACGAACACGGCCGTGGCACAGAAAATGGCGCAGGTGGCGATCAATAATTTTTTCATATCAGTTGTATTGTTGTTTGTTTGAGACTACGCGGATTTAGACGCCGAGCAGAGTAAACTGTTACAGGATATTTCTGAAAATCGCTACGTGCTTTATACCGAACCAGTTGGTGTTTGGCTTTTGGTCGCTAAGCCCCTAGTTTAGCGACCTGATGAACGAACCCACGATTGCCCAAAAATCTCCGTATGTCTTGGCGATGAAACCCGGCTCTTTTTACTTCTGCACCTGCGGTAAGTCCAAGGGCCAACCGTTTTGCGATGGCTCGCATAAAGGTTCCAGCTTTGCGCCGCAAAAAGTAGATCTTACCGAAGCCAAAACAGTAGCGTGGTGCGGCTGTAAACATTCCAAGAACGGGCCGTTCTGCGACGGCAGTCACGCAAAACTTTGAGCGCGCGTGTCGAACGAAAGTAAAAAACTCATCGCGGCCGCCCAGGAACTTTCCACGCAAGTAGATCGGTTGAAATTCGCCGCGCCCGTCACGCACATCTACAATCCGCTGGCCTACGCGTGGGCGGCGCATGAGGCGTATCTCCAAAAATTCGGCAACGGTCAGAAGCGAGTGCTCTTTCTTGGCATGAATCCGGGGCCATTTGGCATGGCGCAGATCGGGATTCCGTTCGGCGAAATCGGCTACGCGCGCGACTGGCTAAAAATTTCCGCGCCGATTCTCAAGCCTGCTCAGGAACATCCCAAGCGCCCGATCCAAGGCTGGGCTTGCCCGCGTTCTGAAGTGAGCGGGAAACGACTCTGGGGTTTATTCGCCGAACGCTTTGGCACACCGGAGAAGTTTTTTGCCGCGCATTTTGTGACCAACTTTTGTCCGCTGGTGTTCTGTGAAACGAGCGGGAAAAATTTCACGCCGGATAAATTGCCAGTGGCGGAACAGGTCAAGTTATTTGCCGCGTGCGACGAACATTTGCGGTGCGTAGTGGAGATTCTCCAGCCGGAATGGGTCATCGGCGTGGGCGCGTTTGCGAAGGAACGCGCCGTTGTAGCCACAGAAAAATTCGATGTGCGAGTGGGGCAAATCTTGCATCCGAGTCCAGCGAGTCCGGCGGCGAATCGCGGTTGGGCCGAGGCGGCTACGAAGCAATTGCTTGCGCTTGGTATCTGGAAATAATTTCAGGCAAGCTTGCCGTATTTCCGGATGTCCGACCAGATCCAAGCCACCGCCAGCACTACCAGTATTGTGCCGATGCCGCCAGTGACCGTGGAAATAATGGCGCCCGTGGCCGCCGAATTACCCAACATGGACGGCGTGGCAAACAGCCACGCGACTGCACCAGAACGGAAGCCACCGAGTTCATTCGAGGTGCCGATGAAAAGACTGTTCACCGCCGAGACGCGCCCACGTTTTTCATCCGGTGTGAGGATTTGCACCAAGGTTTGCCGCACGACGACGCTGATCTGATCCACGGCTCCGGCAATCGCCAAGAGCAAACAAGCGAGCCAGAACCAGCCCGCCGTAGGAATAATGATGCAACCCATCGCAATCGTGGCGGCACCAAAAATCGCCACGCACCAAAGCATGGTGCGCCCGGCCTTCTCCAGCGGCTCGCGGTGGGCGATGACAAAGGCACAGATCACGGCACCGATGGGCATGGCATCGCGCAACCAACTCAAACCGTCGGGGCCGCGCTCAAAAATATCTTTCGCATAAATCGGCAGCAGCGTCACCGCACCGCCGAGCAGCACGGCAAATAAATCCAGCGTGAGCGTGCCGAGAATGATTTTGTTTTGGAATACGAAGCGGAAGCCTTCCACCAAACTGCTCACGGTCATCGGCTCGGGGGTTTTGACTTTGTGGATGTGTTTGATCTGCCACACCAGCCCGAAGCAGATCAGCGCCGCTGCGGCGTTTAGTGCATAAACCGCCCACGCCGTGTTGTGCGCGAGAATGATGACGAAGCCGCACGCCGCCGGGCCGACGACGGAGGAAATCTGGAACGTGCCGCTGGTGAATGTCACGGCGCGGGCTAATTGTTCGCGCGGCACGAGGCTCGTCACAAACGCAGCGCTGGCCGGCCAGAGAAACGTGCGCGCCGCGCCGATGATGAAAAGGCACACATAAATCCACGCGACGGGCGCTTGCCACGCCGACAGCAACGTGAGGCCGACGCTCGACAGCGCGAGGATGAAGGTGGAGATGAGAATGATTTTTTTGCGGCTGAATGTGTCAGCGCAGTGACCGGCGGGCAGCGTGCAGAGAATCATCGGAATCATCAGCGACAATCCGACGAAAGCCAGCGGTAGTGCGGAATGGGTGCGTTCGTAAAGTTCCCAATCAATCGCCACGACAAGCATTTGCTGGCCGAGCGAGGCGACAAAGCGACCGATGAGGTAACGAAAAAAATCCCGGTTCCGTAAAACGGCGTAGGGATTTTCCTTGGCGGACGGTGCTGACATTTCGGTTTCGGACATGAAACTGGAATTATTTTAGCGTAAAAAATCGGGTGGTCGAGAATTGTCGCGTGCGAACCGAATTTAGGCTGCGGCGGCTTGGCGATGCGGGCGGAGTGTGCGAGAATCTGCCGACATGAGTGATCCGACTGTTCCACCGCCCCGCTACCGCTGGCCTTATTTTGTTTTGGCCGGCGTGGTGCTGTTCATCGCGCTAGGAATTTTCTGGGTGGCGCTGGCGGCTAAAAAAATTGAGCAGCAACGGGATTTCTCCTCGCCGCTGCCCAGCACTGCGCCCGTTCACTAAACCGTTCGTTTAAAAATTATTATTCCGGTCGGCCGGCAACGCGGGCGTATTCGTTCCCGGATGGCTCTGGGCCAGTTGCAAAATGGAAATGCCTGCGTAGTTGGTGACTGATGGCTGATGCGCCATTTGCAACAGGGTCGGTCCTAGATCCAGAGCGCTACACGCAAGCGAGCGCACTTGTCCGGTGGACACATTGCCTAGCCAGCGCACGAGCAGCGGCAGGGGGGCGGTTAATTTTTCTTTTTCGCTAGGCGGTTTTTGGTTCGCAAAAATTTCAGCCAATTTCGGATCAGCAAATTTTTGCGGCGGAGCCATGCTGGTAAAAATGACGGCGACGTTGTTGGTGAGGCCGAGGTCGGTCAACTGTTTGAGCAGGCGGGCGACGTTACCATCCAATCGGGCAATCAAGGCGGCGCGATCTTTGGCGGCTTGTGGCCACTTTTCACTGGTGAAAGGTGCGTCACTGGGCACGGGAAAATTGTCCAATCCGTAAGAGGCCGAACGGGGAGCCGATAGATTGGCCAGCAAGAAAAACGGCCGATTTTGATTGGCGTTATCCGGCTGATTGTTCCGGATGAAATTGCAGGCGGCATTGATGAGCAACTCCGGTAGGTATTGTCCTTTGCGGCCATTGGTGTTGTCGTGTAAGGGTTCTTTGCCAGCAAACGTTTCGAGCTGGTTATTGGTCGGGTTCAGAATGCTACGGGGGGCGTAGCGCCACAGGTAATCCGCAAAATAATTTTGCCCCTCGCTGTCTTTCACGAAGCCGGCAAATTCATCAAAACCTTGCTGCCACGGCTCGATGCCCAATCCCCATTCGCCAATCAAGCCGGTGTGATAACCGGCCTGTTGGAGCCGTTGCGCCAAAGTGAGTTCACCGGCGGTTGGTGCGGAAATTTTCCCAAACATCATCGCGCCGGGCGACGGTTCGCTGCCGATGTTGTTGGCAAAGTATTGGGTGAAGCGCACGCCTTCGGACGCCAAGCGGTCAAGGGTCGGCGTCTGATAATTGGTCTGGCCGTAGCAGCTCAAATCACCATAACCGAGTCCGTGGCATTGGATCAACACGATGCTAGGCAGTGCGCCCAAGGGAACCGGCACAGGCGCGGCTTTGGTAGAATCTGCGGCGCGGGCAGACGAATACGACAACACTGCTGCGACGAGCAAAACCGGGAGACGATGGAGTTTCATGTGAGCTTTGATTCTGGAAAGGTGGATACGTTCAATGCAATTCTTTTCCTTAAGGATTTGCGCTGCGTTTGCCGAACTCTTTTTCCAAAGGAATTTTGGCCGCCACGATAAAGCTCGGCACCGTGGCCAGCAGCACCCACACGAAGAAATGATGGTAGCCGACAATTTCTTGCAACCAACCACTCCACATGCCCGGCACCATCATGCCCAGCGCCATGAACCCGGTGCAGATGGCGTAGTGCGCCGTGGGATGCTTGCCGCGCGCGATGTAAATCATGTAGAGCATGTAGGCCGTGAAGCCAAAGCCGTAACCAAATTGTTCGACGGCCACACAGGCGTTGATGATGAAAAGATTATCCGGTTGGGCGTGCGCCAGATAAATGAATACCAAATCCGGCAAGTGCATGATGAATAACATCGGCCACAGCCACGCCTTCAGGCCGTAGCGCGACGCGACAATTCCGCCCATTAAACCGCCGCACGTCAGCGCGATGATGCCGACGGTGCCGTAAACGAAACCAACTTGGCCTGTCGTCAAACCAAGGCCGCCGAGTTCACGGCCATCGAGCAGAAACGGCACGACCATTTTCATCAACTGAGCTTCGCCGAAACGGTAGAGCAAGAGGAACAGCAGCATCGCGAGGATTTGCGGCTTGCGAAAATAACTGCCGAACGTGAGAAAAAATTCTTTGGTGAAGCGTCCGCTAGAACCCGCTGCACTGGGCTGATCGTGTTCGGGGCGCGGCAAAATAAATTTGTGCCAAAGGCCAAAGCCCAGAAACATCGCCGCCAGTAGGAAGAAGGTCAGCGACCATGACAGTGCGATGTTGCCGGAGCGAATTTCATAAACGGCGACGGCGGCTTGACGCAGTTTTGGGTCGAGTTGAAACACCACTGTGGCGGGTTGATTCCAATTCTGTTCATTGAATACCAAGCGCGCCCCTTCGATCAGCCCGATACTTTTATCGCCTGATTTCAGGCCAAGCGTGAGCACGGTTTCCTTCACTGGTTTTTGTGAAAGCTGCAATTCCACCAAACCAATATTGCCGGCGACATCTGATTTGGTTTTCGTGGCACCAAAATGTTCGGCGAGAAATTTCCGCAGCGGTTGGGCCACCGATTGCGTCCACCAACCGTCAGTCGGCTTAGTTTCGTGTTTTTGTTCCGACGGATAAAAACCGCGCGCGATATTTTGAGCTTTGATGGTCGCCAGCAACTCCGCCACCTCCGTCTTACTACGCGGTTCCGGGCTGATGTTGATTTGCGACACGCTGCTGACGATGAATAATTCTTTCGGCGCAGCGGGTAAGGGAAAGCCATTCGTGCCGACAGTTTGCACGAGTGCCGTGCCGGGTCGCGCGGCGATTTGTAATTCCACTTTTGGCAAGCCGGTGTGGCTTTGAATGAGCCCCGCAAAAATGACCAGCAAACCCTGCCCGCTGATCATGGCAATGCGATAGAACGTGCTGCGAATGCCGACGAAGAAAGCCTGTTCGCGCTCCGTTGTCGCGAGGAGATAGTAGCCATCCGCCGCGATGTCGTGCGTGGCGGAACTGAACGCCAGCAGCCACAGAAACGCCAGCGACCAACGGAAAAAATCCGGCATCGGCACCGTGAGTGCCACGCCCGCCAGCCCTGCGCCGATGATGAGTTGCATGAGCCAGACCCATTTCCGCCGCGTGCCGATCAAGTCCACCAGCGGACTCCAGAACGGTTTGATGACCCACGGCAGATACAGCAGGCTCGTGTAGAGCGCGATGTCCGTGTTTGATAAACCCAAACCTTTATACATCACCACCGCCAGCGTCATGACGACGACGTAGGGCAAACCTTCGGCGAAATATAACGTGGGAATCCACGCCCACGGATTGCGGGAATTATTTTTTGCGGTAATCATTCAATCGATTGGCGGAGCCCGGCGGAAACCACGCTCACAATCCTTCATGCCCGCACTTTAAGCCTGCGTTCCCACGAAGGAAATTGTTTTCTTCGCGCCAACCTCGCGGCACAATTCACCCATGTTCGGTGCATTGATCAACGGCCTCGGCATTTTGTTCGGCGCCCTGTTTGGCCTCGGGCGGCAGGCGCCGCTCTCGTTACGCACCCAGCATTTTTTCAAATCTGCGCTCGCGGCCTGCACGGCGCTCTACGGTCTGCGACTAGTGCTCGAGAATCTTTCGGGCAGCTTTGGCAATTGCGTGAAACAGCTCGCCCTCGCGTTACTGGCCGTCGTGTTGGGCCAACTGCTGGGAAAAATTCTCGCGCTGCAGAAAATCTCCAATCGTTGTGGGCGTTACGCTGCGAATTTGCTGGCGGCCGCGCAAAAAAATCCGCCCGGTCGCCCGCTGGATGGTTGGCTAGCTGCCACGATTTTATACACCGCCGCGCCGCTGGGGATTTTGGGCGCGGTGGCGGATGGCTTGAGCGGTTATTTTTATCTATTCGCGTTGAAAGCCGTGATGGATGGGCTGGCGATGGCGAGCTTTGTAAAATTATTCCGTTGGCCCGTGGCGCTGGCCGCGTTGCCCGTCTTTGCCTTTCTGAACGGGCTGACCATCGGCGTCCATCAATTCGGGTTGCCGCTGCTCAATCCGCTGGCGTTGGTCAGTGCCGTCAATCTGACCGCTGGCTTGATCACCTGCGCGACGGTGCTGGTGATTTTGGAAGTTCGCCGCGTGGAACTGGCGAACTATCTGCCTGCGCTCGTGGTCGCCCCGTTGCTGGTTAAATTTCTCGGTTGAAAATCAACTTGCGATTCCAGCGGCTTGCCATAATTTTTAGTCCATGGGGCACAAGCTGCATGGGCATAAACGGAAACCGTCGGCGCATCAAAAACAGATCCGGTTTCTGACTTTCTTCTTCGGGGCGATTATGATCGCCGTCGTCATCGCTATCCTTTGGCTGTTTAATCGTCCACCCGGAGGTAGCCCTCACTGAATCAGTCCGCGCTTGCGAAGCATCGCTTCCATCGCTTTATCCATCAGAAAATCTGCCAGCGGCTTCGTCGCTTCGTCCAGTCCAACGACCGAGGTCTGCAAGGTTTTTAGATCGCCAGCGCCGTTTTCACGCTCCGTCGAAAGCGCGGCATCAACCGCCTGCACTGCTGCCTCAATCTGGCTACGATAATCCGCTTCTATCTCCGCGCCAAAATCTTTTAACGCCTTGCGCGTGGCGGTGAGCGTCTCGTGCGCTTTCAACTTCGCCTCAATCCAACGGCGCACCGCCAGATCGTCGAACGCGTGCTCTACGGATTCCTCCACCATTTTTTGCACGGCCGCATCGTCCACATCCACGGCGGATTTCATCGCCACTACTTTTTCTAGACCCGTGCGCGTGTCGCGCGCGAGCACGTGCAGAATGCCATTGGCATCAATCTCAAATTGCACGCCCACGCGCGGCACCCCGCGCGGCGCGGCTTCGAAATCCAAAGTGAATTTGCCGAGGCTCCAATTTTCTTTCGCCCGCTCACGTTCGCCCTGCAACACGTGGATGAGCATGTTGCGCTGCATATCCATCGCGGTGGTGAACAGTTCGCCCGCCTTCACGGGAATGGTC
The DNA here is from genome assembly GCA_903911825.1 of uncultured Verrucomicrobia subdivision 3 bacterium. Lineage (GTDB taxonomy): Bacteria > Verrucomicrobiota > Verrucomicrobiia > Limisphaerales > UBA11358 > UBA11358. Next base: position 4,674 of record CAIWFB010000041.1, on the reverse strand, counting down.
GAATTGCGCGGAATGATCACATTCATCAAGCCGCCAAATGTCTCCAAGCCCAGCGATAACGGCGTGATATCGAGCAGTAGCAGATGCTTGAAACCACCGTTCAAGATCTCCGCTTGAATCGCCGCGCCGAGCGCCACCGCTTCGTCGGGATTTTGCGACGTGTTCAATTGCGGCCCCGCCGCCGCGTGATATTCCGTGCCGAGCCGCAAGCTCCCGCGCGTCTCTTCAAAATCCGCGCAGCCAAACAGTTCGCCCACAAACTTTCGCACCAGCGGCATCCGCGTCTGGCCGCCGACGAGAATGACCTGATCCAAATCCTTCGCTTCCAACTTCGCATCCGCCAACGCGCGCAGGCAATGGGCGCGCGTGCGGGCAATGATTTCGTGCGTGAGCTTTTCCAGTTCCGGCCGCGTGAGTTGGTAGCTGAAAGAAAATTCCGGCGTGAGAAATGGCAGCGCGATCTCCACTTCCGTGGCGGCAGATAATTTGATCTTCGCCAGCTCCGCCGCCTCGCGGATGCGCGAGAGCACCGTGCCGTTGAGATCGCCCGCCAACACCGACGGGACGCCGACGCTACCTTTGATCTGCTCCACCAGAAAATCCACCAGTCGCCGATCCAAGTCATCGCCGCCCAGCCGCGTGTTGCCGTTCGTCGCCAGCACTTGAAACACGCCTTCGTTCAATTCCAAGATTGAAAGATCAAACGTGCCGCCGCCCAAATCATAGACCGCGATCTTCGATTTCTCTTTCAACTTATCCAAGCCATACGCCAGCGCCGCCGCCGTCGGTTCGTTCACGATCCGCTCCACCGTGAAGCCCGCCAGTTCGCCCGCGCGTTTGGTCGCGTTGCGTTGGGCATCATTGAAATACGCCGGCACCGTGATGACGGCGCGCGTGACCGCTTCGCCAAAATAAGCTTCCGCCGCCAGCTTCAACTGCTGTAACACTTCCGCCGAAACTTCTTCCGGCGAAAAATTTCGGCCATGAATCGGGATCGTCACCGCGCCCGCGTTGTCCGCCTTGACCGGATACGTCACCAACATCTCTTCCGCCGCAATATCCGCGCCGCGCCGACCCATGAACCGCTTCACGGAATACACCGTCTCCGCCGGTTTCACCAAGCGCACGCGATTCGCGGCGTGACCGACCAACGCTGGCCCGCCAGCCGCCGGAAAATGCACGACCGATGGCGTGAGGCGCTGGCCGTGCGCATCCGCGATGACCAGCGGGATGCCCGAATCCACCGTGGCCACGAGAGAATTCGTGGTGCCTAAATCAATGCCGACAATTTTGCTCATGTGCGACGCAAACTTTACCCGCTAAACCCCGCCGATAAACGCAAATTTTCGCTCCCGCCGCGCGCTTGATACGCCGCGCCGCGCCGTTTAATTTAGCGCCATGCCGATTTACGAATTTCACTGCGAGAAATGCGAACGCGATTCCGAAATCCTCGTGCGCACCGCCGACTGGCAGGGCACGAAATGCCCGCACTGTGGTTCCGCCAAAATCGCCAAGAAGTTTTCCACCTTCGCCTCATCCGGCGCGGGCGAAAAAACGTCCGGCGCCAAGAAAAGTAGCGGTGGCCACGGCTGCGGCGGTGGCTGCGGCTGTCATCGCGGCTAAACGCGAACCGCGCCTCCTCCTCCTCATTCTGTTCATCTGCTCGTGTCCGTGCGGAATCTGCCGCTCAAATTCGGCGGCAGCAAACAGACGGCGAAGATTACGAGTGTGGAATGATTTCGGACCCAGCAGCGCCGTTTCGGCCAGATTTCCCATAAATTCCTTCAAAACATGGCTAACCTCCCGACTAAGTTGTCGTGGGTGCTTAACCGCGATGCCAAACTGCCGACTAAGTTGTCGTGCTTACTTTATCCGCCGGTCAATCTGCCGACTGCGTTGGCTTGCTTCCTTCATCGCGACTTCATCCTGCCGAATATGTTGTCGCGGATTCTTTAGACGCTGCTGAGATGGCCGACTACGTTGTCGTGCATATCGCTTGCGCTCGGCGGCGGATTGAGCAGATTGTTCTGCGTATGAACGAAGTCAAAAACCTTGGATTAGACCCTGTCACCGTGCTGGCGGCGCTGGCCCATGACATCCGCTGGGAAGCGCTGCGGATGATGGCCGGTGGCGCGAGCATCCACGCCACGCAACGCGCCGCGAAGTTCGGGCGCGACGTGGACGGCATCGGCAAACATCTGCGCGTGCTGAAAGACTCCGGCGCCGTGGACTGGCGCGCCGGTGCCGACGCCCGCCACACGCTCTACTTCATCCCCGAACGGTTCCTGCCGCAGGAAAGCATCGTGGACTACGGCTTCGGCAAATTTTATTTTCCCGATGCGCCGCTGGCGGTGAAGGATTGAAGGGGATCATGAACCAGCGCCGTCGGCGCGGCATCGTTGTAAAAACCAGAACCAATAAATTACCTAGCTCCGTCAGGAGCGGCATCTGGCGGCTGCAAAGACTATGTCGCTCCTATGGAGCTGAAATCATTTTGGGGCGGGCGGTTCTACAAAGAGGTCGCCCCTGACGGGGCTGGCGGCCCGCCGCCTTTGGCTTGATAAAAGGTTTGGACAAGAGCAGAGTCAAGAAGTGAAATATCTCCGTTACAACTGCTTCACATTGTTCATCGGCATCGTGGTGATCTGTGTTGCCGGTTGTAGCACGAAGAAAGAAATATACGAAGCGCTACGTAAAGAAGATTGGGGAAAAGTTGAAGCCTTGATTAAATCGCACCCTGATTTGGCTTCCATCAAAGATAAAGCCGGCAGAACGCTGTTATTCTTTGCCACACACGCAGGCAAAAAGGATGTGGTTGAATTATTACTGACCAACAAGGTGGATGTTAATGCAAGGGATGTGTTTGGCGTTGCACCACTGTTTTTCGCCGCGGCGAATGGACGCGCCGACCTAGTTGCCCTATTGCTCGCCCATGGTGCCGATGCCAATGTGAAGAATGGGATGGCTGATACGCCTTTGAGTTCGGCCTGTCTCCACGGAAACAAGGACATCGCTGAAATGCTTATTGCGCACGGCGCGGACGTAAATTCCAAGGGCTCCTTTCAAGCCACAACTCTACACGGAGCGACTTCGTCCGGCAACGTGAGCTTGGTTGAGTTACTTCTGAAGCATGGAGCTAAGGTAGATGCGAAGGATTACGATGGGAAAACACCTATATGGTATGCGTCATCCAAAGCTGCGGAATTGCTCCTCGCTCATGGCGCTGATATCAATTCACAAGATAAGACGGGCAGAACAGTGTTGTTTGAAGCGATGCATTCGACCAAATCAGATTATGCACAATTTCTGCTGGCACATGGGGCCAACGTGAACACCAAAGATGATAAAGGTTATACCCCTTTGCACTTGCTCGCATGTGTCGGCCGTTATGAGAATTGTAGAGCTGCAGCGCTATTGCTGATGAACGGTCACGCCGAAATCAACGCCACGAATTACAACGGTGAAACACCCATGCACATGGCAATGCTTTGTGACAATGGATACATTGCAGAACTGCTGTTGACTAATAACGCAGAAATCAACACCAAGGATGATCAAGGGCGAACGCCTGTCGATTCAGCGCTGAAAAACAATCATCGGCAGTTGGCTGATTGGTTGCGTCAGTATGGTGGTCACGAATAATTTATTTCAAAAATTGGCTGAGGCGGCACGCCTCACCAATCCGTCTCGCGGTAATCTTTCAGAAATTTTCCCCAGATATGTTCGCCGGTGTTCGCGCCAGCGATGATCGGGTCCACGATGCGCGCCGCGCCGTCCACGCCGTTCGGATTTGCGCCCTTGAGTGGTTGTCAGAATTGGGGTATAGAATCCGTATGACATTAAAAGCCATCATCCATCCGGCGGAAGAAGGCGGCTTCTGGGCCGAGGTGCCGGCGTTGCCGGGTTGCCTCACCCAAGCGGAAACGCTCGACGAATTGAAAGCCAATCTGCGCGAAGCCATCGAACTGTGGCTCTCCGTGGATGACGAAGTGACCGAAACCAACGCCAATGACCGGGTGATGGAATTGACGGTTTGAACCGGATTTTCATCGGGGGATTCATCGGTTCGGAAACATGAAAAGCGACTGTCCCCACTTTGGTGAATGAAACAAGTTTCCGGCAAAGAATTTATCAGGCTCATCCAGAAACGCGGCTGGCTGCTCAAGCGCATCAACGGCAGTCATCATATTTTCACCAAGGCAGGACACCCCGAACGCATTGTGATTCCAGTTCACGGAAACCAGCCGTTGAAAATTGGATTGCTGAAACACCAGATGAAGATCGCTGGTCTCACCGAAGCTGACTTGTAATTTTATTTGGCGAGCCGATTCATCCTCACCAATCCGTCTCGCGATAGTCCTTCAGAAATTTTCCCCAGACGTGCGTGCCCGTGTTGATGCCGGCGATGATCGGGTCCACGATGCGCGCCGCGCCGTCCACGATATCCAGCGGCGGATGGAAACGATGCTCGGCTACCTTGCGCTCGGCGATGTGCGCCGGGTCTTCGTCCGTCACCCAGCCGGTGTCCACGGCGTTCATGTGGATGCCGTCGGCGTGATAATCCGCGGCGGCGGTGCTAGTCATCATGTTGAGCTCGGCCTTGGCCATGTTCTTGTGCGGATTGCGCGTGGTCTTGAACTTCCGGTAAAATTGGCCGTCCACGGCGGAGACGTT
>CAIWFB010000040.1 GCA_903911825.1 uncultured Verrucomicrobia subdivision 3 bacterium | reverse complement strand
GGGCTTCGCCCTCCCTCCACTGGGAATGGACAAAGAAACAACGAAACCATAAAATCAAACCAATGCTCGGACTAACAAATCAGTGGTCCAGAAAAGCGAACCCTCTCAACGCTATCAAAGTTCCGACCAGCGACAGCACACGGCCTTTTTCCTGCACCGACCAAAGCCAATAACACAACAAGCCGAACAAGACCGTTGGCGAACCGTTCCATAAACAGGCCTTGGTAATCACCGCGAGCAGGATCAACTGAACCCAATCCAACCACGCGGGTTTGGGCGGCAGCAGGGCACGATAAAGCGACCCCAAGCTGAACAGCACAAATAAATCATACAACAACAAGGCCACCTTGTTCACGTCCGCATGAATGAACAGATAACCGAGCGGACCGTAGGTGAAGACAAATTCCTGACCAAATATTTTGCCTTGGGTCGCGGCGATCTGTAGGGCCTGCATCCACGATGGATCGATGCCCATATCCGGTGGTTCCACGAAGCCCGCCGGCAAGGACAATAGCGCCAAGAGACCTAGCAAAATCGAGCGATTGAAAGCCGCAGGTCTTCGCTGCCACCACCGCACGGCAAATAAACGGAAACCAGTTAATGTTGGGCGCGGCGCGGAGCTCATCTCAAAATCGTCGGCACCAGCGGAGCCAATTGATCACAATGGGGTTCTTCAAGTCGCGCTCAGCTTAAAGTTGCTCGAATGATTGGCACAAGGTTGAAAGCAGCGTCCGCAGTAAATCATTGAAATATCGGCTGGGTTGGCAAATGATGGCCGCCGAATTAAAATGCTCAGTCAGAAACCAACTTCAAGCTCAGACTCTGCCCAAAAGCCTCACCCACTGACGGCTGAACCGCTAAAATTATTTTCCGTCATCATTCCCGCGCGCGACGAAGAAGAATCCTTACCGGCGACGCTGACTCACTTGCACGAGGAATTTTCCAAAAACAATGTGCCGCACGAAATCGTCGTGGTGGATGACGGCAGCCGAGATAAAACGTGGACCGTGCTGCAAAACCTAAAGGCGCAAATCCCCACGCTCAGGCCGATCCAGAACACCGGCGACCACGGTTTTGGCCGCGCCATTACGTTTGGTTTGCGCAACTGCTCCGGCGATGCGGTCGTGATCATGATGGCCGATGAATCTGATGACGCGCGCGATGCGGTGCGCTACTGGCAGTTATTGAATGAGGGTTGGGATTGCGTGTTCGGCAGCCGCTTCATCAAAGGCGGTGCTACGTTTGATTATCCGAAGTTCAAATTGTTCGTGAATCGCGTGGTAAATTTTTTTATCCGCATTGGTTTCGGCATTTCGCTCAACGACACCACGAACGCTTTCAAGGCCTACCGCCGCACCGTGATTCAGGGCTGCGAGCCACTCATCGCACCGCACTTTAACCTGACGGTGGAAATTCCGCTGAAAGCCATCGTCCGCGGCTACTCTTGGACGGTGATGCCCATCACTTGGCGTAATCGTCGTTTCGGTGAGGCGAAGCTGAAGCTCAAAGAAATGGGCAGCCGCTACTTTTTCATCTGTGCCTACGTTTGGCTCGAAAAATATTTCAGCCGCGGCGACTACAAGCAGCGCCGGTAAGTTTCACTTCACGGAATTTCTTTGATCACTAGGTCGGCGGTGGCGTAAACCGTCGGCCAGGTTTCCACGAGCGGGGTCACGAATTCTTTCGCCATGATGCGCGGAATACCAGTCTGGCCGGGATTGATGATCTGCACGGCGTTCTGATACGGCGACTCGCTGATAATGACTATTTTGTTATAGCCAAGTTTTTTCAACTGCGCATATTTTTCGGCATCTTCAAATGCTTTAGCGTTCCACATCGAAAGGCCGGTGCGCCCGGTGCGGATTAATTCATCGCCACCCCAACCACCGTTCACGACGATGAGTCGGTCACTGGTCGTCGTGTGGTCACGGATGGACGCCGTGATTTGATTCGGAAAACCGTCGAAAGTGAACGCTTTCATGCTCGTAAGACCTTGGAATAGCGCCAAAAAAACTATTGCAGCTGCCGTCACCGTGGTGAGGCGTGGATGGACGCCGAGCGCACCGACTTGCTGTTCGATTTTTTCCCAAGCCACTGCGCACAGAATGGCCACTGCTGGCGAGAATAACATCAGATAGTGATAGTGATGCAGGATGAGATGGGTGAAGACCAGTGTGGTGAGAAACGCGCCGACGAATAAAAATTTAGCCGCCGGATTCACCCAGCGCCCTAGCAAGCCAAAGCAAAATAGCGGAATCAACGCAAAGCTGCCGAACGCTGCGCCAGAGAAACGCCACGCGGCTTTGATCCAATTTCCCGGATTCAAGCGGTAGTGCAGGTCGCCAAAATACCAGAACATCATCGTCATGCCATTCGTCGGCGGGGCGCTCAAGCGCAGGTCAAGGTAGGGAAACACCGCGCCGGTTTGCAGGCTGTCGGTGTAGTGCGTCCACACCAAAAAAACTATTCCAGCTAGCGCACCCACGCCCGCCAGGGGGACTAACTCGCGGATTTTGAAACCGCGTTCTTTGAGGATGAGAAAAAAACCTGCCAGGCCGACCGCCATAAAAAAAGGCAATTTAGAAAGTGCCAGTAAAATTCCGAACGCCGCCGCTGGCAAAAACCACTTAACGGGCGCCTTAATCAATTGCGTGCAGGCAAACCAAAACCAAATCGCCAAGGAAAAGCAAAACCCATCCGTGCCCGCTTCGCCCGCATAAATAAAGATCAGTCCCTGAGAAAGTAGAAAAATAAGCGACCACCAGGCGATGCGTTCGCCATAAAAATCCTTCACCACTCGGAACAACGGATATAAGCAGCTCAGGGAAAAAATGAGCGACACAATATTCGCCCAACCCCACCACGGGCCCAAAATTTTAAAGGCCAAACCGGCGGTCATCTGCCAGATGGGCACTTCCTGAATGGTCGGCGTATCCGTGGCGTTGAAACCGGGAATGATGGTGTGTTGCAAATCGAACTGCGTGGCGGCGTAATGTAGCGCCGTGCCGATGTGCTGATCGCGATAGCGCCCGTGACCTTTTAGCGCCGTGCCGACGTGAAAGAAAACTATGCACCCGATGAGCGCCAAAAGAATCAAGGCAACGTCACGGTTTTTACCGGCAAAAATCTGTTTCATCGTTAGTGGTTCGGTAGTTTCTGAATGAATGCCAAAGTTAGTAAATCCTAATCTCGCTCACCGCCGCAAGACCTCCTGATAAATTTCCACATGTCGGCGCGCGATCACTTCGGGATGGTAACGCTGCCGCATGATCTGCGCAGCGTTGGCGGGTGCTGGACAACCTTGTTGCAGCCAATTCGCCAAGGCGATTTCCAGCGCGCCAAAATCATGCGCGGGGAAAAGTTCTACGCCGGGCACCCCGCTGGCGATTTCCACGCCCCCGCCCACGGCGGAACCAAAATATTTCAGTCCACGCGCTAACGCTTCGGCGGTGACAAGACCGAAGGCTTCTTCCGTGGGAAAGTGCACGAGCGCGTGCGCCGTATCCATCGCGGCGATGATCTGCGCGGTGGCAAGCAGCCCCAACTGCCGGACGTAACCGGATTTTTCTGCGGCCATCACTTGCTCCGCAAACGTATTGCTGTATGCGTTACCGACCGTTTGTTTGCCGATGAATTGAAGTTCGAATTTTAAGCCGCGCTCGTGAAGGCGGCGGGCGACGGCAAGCAATTCAACTTGCTGCTTGCGCGGTTCAATCACCCCGATATTGAGGATAATCGGTTTGGCGCCCGGAGTTTTTTGGGGAATGGGTGCAAAAAATTCTGTGCGCAAGGCATTCGGCACGCGCCAGATTTTTTTGGCACGCGAAGCCACCAAACTTTCCGTATAGGCTGAATTGCAAAACACGCCGCCGGTTTTTTTTAACGCTACGGTTTCCAATTTGGCCGCCAGCCAGTGAAAACTACCCAAGCCTTGGCCATAAATATCCGCAATCGCCTGCATGTTGCCGTGAATGGTCACAACGTTGGAAAAACCACTGAAGGCCGCCGCAAGCGCACAATCACGTTCGCTGCCTTGACCGTGCACGATGTCCGGCTGAATTTCGCGGAGTTTTTTTCGCGTCGCACGGATGCAGCCCTGATAAAACGTGCGCATCCAGCCAATTTTGGGAACGACGAGGCTGTGAAAAAAGATGTTGGGCGCGATTTTTTCTGGCGATGGAACAGGTTTTTGCAGACAGGAAATGATGTGAACCTCTACTTCAGGCAGCGCGACAAACCCTTGCAGCAAGGCTTCGGGAGCCGTGCCGAAATACGGTTGTGGATGCGCGTGATCTCCGTAGTGTTCACGGTTGTCGGTGGTGAGCAGCGCGATTTTCAAGCCGGGAGTTTTTGGAAAACGCGGTTGTGGCCGACTTGGAGAATTTCTGCGAAGTGAGCCCGGTTGATTTCTGCCGCCAGCCGCGAAGGGCCGGCGTGACCACCAGTCGCAAAAAACGGCGGGGCTTGGTAACGCGTGGTCAAACCCGAATCATCTAAAACTATGATACCGCCCGGCAATACTTGCGGCGCGCATAATTCCCAATCCTGGCGGGCCACTTCGTAGTCGTGGTTGCCATCAATGTAAATGATGTCCCAATGGCGCGAGCGGATCAGTTGAGCGGCGGCGGAATCGGTGGAATAAGCCTTGAGCAGTGACGGTGCAGGCAGGCCAAAGCGCGTAAAATTTTCCAGCGTGTCCGCCTGATAATCATGCCGCCGCCGATAGCGCGAGACGCCGTCGCCCGCCGCCGCGAACGGGGAGATGCCTTGCACCAAACAGGGGCGACTGTGTTGGCGGGCTAATAAGGCCGCGAGACTTAAAGTTTGCCCGCGAAAAACGCCGATCTCCAGAAAGCTGGCAGGGCGAAACTCTTGAAATAGGAGATACCACATCGTGTGAAAGGCATCTTCACCAAAGCCGCGTCCTTTTTGGCCAAAATAGCGCCGATGTTCGCGTAGCTCTTCCGGCAGGTTAGTCGAAAAATAATGACAGCATTGCAGATAGAACGTCGTGGGATTTTCCAGGCTCGCGGGCCAATCGGCACGGGTGATTTCCTTCGCCTGACCGGCAAACAGCCCGAATATTTTGCCGCGCACCCGGGCTCGGCGGCCATCCTGAACTTTAGCGCGCTCTGCTTTCTGGAATTTTCGTCGGATAAATCGGATGATCTTCATAGGTTCAAGCGCTGAGTGTAGGCCGCAAGTAATCGGTCGCCATAATCCTGCCAGGTATTTTTTACAGCGCCTTTTGTGAAGGCAGCCTCACCCATGCGCTGGCATAAAGACGGGTCGTTGGCCACGCGTAGCATAGCATCGGCAATATGCTGCGGGTCGCGACCGCGCACGATAAAGCCTTCGACACCATCCTGCACTAGCGTGGAAGCCCCACCTTCATGCGTGCCGATGACTGGCAAACCGGCCGCCAACGCTTCGATTTGCGCGCGCGCGATGCCTTCTTCTTGCGAGGGAAATACAAACGCCGTGCAGGTTTGAAGCAGCTTGGCGAGTTCAGGATGCGAAAGATTTGGATAATGAGTGAAAGTGCCTGCCCATTTAGGTCGCTCCCGGCGGAAATCCGTTTTGTAATCGCCCACACAGATCAATTCCGCTTCCGGCAACTGCTGTTTTACTTTTTCAAACGCGCGAAAAAGATATTGGTGCCCTTTGCGCAGACAAATCGTGCCGACAGCAATGAAGCGCGGTTTGGCCGGAACCTGTTTACGCGGTTTGAAGATACTGGTATCCACCCCCATGGGATTAACCATGATTTTTTCGGCCGGAATACCATTCCAAAGCATGGACTCCTTGCAGAAGCTAGACTGAACGATGATTAAGTCAGCGCGCTCCAGCTCCCGATTCATCCGGGCAAACATCCACTGCGGGATAGGAACTGTTTCACCGGGGCACCACAAGTCGCACTCGCGTTGCCAATAGCCGTAGTAGCTGGTCGGATGACTGTTGGGGCAGTCAACCACCTTGAGCGCGCCCGTCTTTTCAGCTCGGTCGAAGAGTTCGGTGGCAAATCCCATAGTAGCCTGCACCACCGTGGGTTCAGGCCAAGGTTGTTGAGTTAGCCAATTTTTCCAGAACAGAAAGTTGCCGTAGGTCGCCCGTTCAATCCAGATCTGCGGGGCCAGCCGGTAAAAGGGCTTCATCGCCAAATGATACGGCCAGCAGCGCCGATACTTATCCGCCGCAATGCCGGAGGTGTTTTTATCAGAAATCCACAAGCCCGCTAGGGCCGCCCGTTCTTGAAAAGCTTTGGCGGTATTGCGGAGATGCCAAGCTCCGGCAGTGGCCAGTAGAATTTGGATATTTTGCCCTGTCTTCATCGGCTAGATTTTGAAAAATGCTGCTGGGCTTGCGGGCTTAAAAGCACCCCACCTTCATTTTTCCAGCCGACGGGCGGGCGTTGACCTAACATTTTTCCAGCCAGCCAGCCATGAGCGCTAGAGAAATTTTTGAGATAACGGAAGCGGAAATGGCGGAAACGGTGGCGAGAAAGTAGCAACAATGGCGGGCAGAGCGAGAGGATCATGCGCTGGCGGAAATAGGGCCAGTAGAGTTGCGCTTCGGCACCGCCATAGGCATTGCGATACAGTAATTTAAAATAAGCCGCCTCCGTCTCGCGCACGGTCCAATGCACAATTGCTTGCGGGCTGTAGTGAAACTTTCGGCCAATTTTGTTCAACTGATAAGTGAAGAGCGAATCTTCCGCCGCTAGGGTGAGCCATTCTGGATAGCCTCCCACATCCGCCCATGTCTGTCGGCGAAAAGCCGTGTTTCGCGAAGAGGGATGCAACTCTGCACCTGTCATTCCCGATTGCTCACGGCCTTCAAATTGCACTAGATAGCGGTGAAATTCCGTCGCTGGGTCACAAACATTCAAGCCGCCGGTGCAATCAATAGTAGGGTCGGACAACAGCGGCTTGGTGATTTCTGCCAGCCACGCTGGCTCGGGAAAACTTCCAGCATCGGTGGCGGCAATGATTTCTGCATCGGTCAGAGTAATGGCGCGGTTGCGGCCGCTGGCGATATTGCACCGAGCTTGGGCAAGTTTCACCGGAACCCAGCTTACTTGGGCTAGCGCTTGTAATTTTTCCCAAGTGCCATCCGTGGATCCGCCATCCACTACGACGATCTCGTCGGGCGCAACCGTTTGTTGGCGCAAACAATCCCACCAGCGGGAAAGATTTCCAGATTCATTAAAAATCGTGGCTATGAGCGCGATTTTCATTGGGCAAAAAGCTCACCGACGTTTTCCAGCGCGAGATAAGAAAGATCGCCGGCAACTTTTTCTTTTGGGATGAGCAGAAAATCTTTCAGGCCGCGCGGACGGCTAAAATCGGCGGCGCTCATACGAAAAAAACCTTCCGCCGTGATAGCGAAGGCGGCGTAGTTCAATTCCTCGATCACAGCCAGTGGCTCGCGGTTGTTGTTGTGCTTGGTGCGGGTGACGGGATCAAATTCCTCGCACGGCAATAGTTCGCACACGATCCATGGGCGGCGTTCGGTGAGAAATTTTTTACCACCCCGGAAGACAGCGGCCTCAAAGCCTTCTACGTCAATCTTTACGCATACGGGCCCGGCGGGCAGCGGGGTTTGGGCCGCAAAACTGTCCAGCGTGAGACATTGGATTTCAATGGCCTCCACTTTTTCAGCATGTGCCTGCCAAGATTTTTCGTTGAGCGTGGCGGTTTGTTCTTCCTCGATGCCAGTGTTGAAGATGGGGAGAAATAATTTTTGCACGCCGTCGCGGTCGCTCAGCGCAAGGTTCAGGGTGACTTGGTCGGAAAGTTGGTTGGCGCGGTGGAACGCTCGATTTTTTTCCCAGATAACGGGCACGGGTTCAAACGCGATGGTTTTGACCTGCGGAAATTTGACGCCGACGTAAACGGCGTAAATCCCGATGTTGGAACCGATGTCGAGGAAGAGTTTGGCTTGGCCGGCGAGCAGCGCGATGGTGCGGCTGGTCGGGGCTTCATAGGCTTCTGGGCCATTCCAAAAGAGCGGCGTGGTGTAGGTAAGTGCTACGTTTTCAGGAAACTCCAAGTCAGCGTCCATGAAACGGATTTTCCCGCCGCTGAAGACGAAGCGCAGGCCGGTGCGATCGTGAAATTTCCAGGCCCAGCCACGCAGCTGCCGGATGAGCGGAAAAAATTTCCGCCATTGCGAACCGGGTTTAACGATGATGTTTCTCATGACGGCAACTGGTGGAATTTTGCCGGACCCAACGCGTATCGCCAAACAAAATCAGGGTGTGATTGCGGCGGCAGGCTTGCCAAGCGGGCGGCAGTTGTTTCTAATTTTCAACTTATGAATTGGCGTTTTGCATGGATTTATCGGCTGGGTTTGGCGGGCTTGTTCCTCGTGGCGTTCTTCGCGGTCTGGGCGAGCGCGCAAGAAGCGGTGGCTCCGGCGACCGCCGTAACGACCAATGCCTCGGCCGGCGGAAAAGTGGTGGTGGAAAAGCTTTTGCAGGTGCAGGCGCCGACCTTCGGTCTGGATCGGATCAAATTTTTATCCCAACAAACCGTGATCGGGCAGCCGTTGTGGAAATATTTTGCCTCGCTGATCTACATCTTGCTGGCGTTTTACGCGGCCAAACTACTGGATTTTATCGTCGGGGGCGTGCTCAAACGCAGCGCCGCCAAGACGGAAACTAAATACGACGACCTCTTGCTGGAATTGTTGCGTGGCCCCGTAAAGGTGGTGGCGTTTGTAATTTTTCTCCACATCGGATTGGGCGTTTTTGCGTGGCCACCGCGCGCGGAAGTTTTTCTTTCGCGCGGCTTGATCATCGTGGTGGCGTGCTCGGTGACGTATGTCGTGTTGAAGATGGTGGATTTATTGCTGGGCGTCTGGCGCGAGAAAGTGGTTTCGCCGGAAGACAAAGTTTTCGCCGAGCAACTCATTCCGCTCGTCGGCAAAAGCATCAAAATTGCCATCGTCATCGGCGCGGCACTGCTCACAGCGGATAATCTCGCGATCGAAATCAAGACGCTGCTCGCGGGGCTTTCCGTCGGCGGTTTGGCGCTCGGTCTCGCGGCGCAGGATACGGTTGCAAATCTGTTCGGTGCCGTGGCCATTTTCTTAGACAAGCCGTTCCACATCGGCGACCGCATCAGGGTTGAAAGCGTGGATGGCGCGGTGGAAACCATCGGCCTGCGCAGCACGCGGATTCGCAGTCTGGACGGGCATTTGGTCACCGTGCCTAATAAATTGATGGGTAATGCGGTGATCACCAATATAACCCGCCGCCCGACCATCAAAACGGAGATGAATCTGGGCCTCACCTACGATACGCCGGTGGAGAAAGTGAAGCACGCCACGATGATTTTGGAGGAAATCTTCCGGACGAATCAGCGGACTTCAGACCTCATCATCAGCTTCAACAAGTTCACTGATTCAGCGTTGAATATTTTTGTCGTGCATGTCTGGAATGGCACCGACGTGAAGGAACATTTTGCCGCGATGCAGCAATTTAATCTGACGATCAAACAGCGTTTGGATGCGGAAGGCATTGAATTCGCCTTCCCGACCCAGACGATTCATCTCAAGTCGGACGCGGGGAAATGATTTGTCAGCTCAACAACTCGCCGGTTTAATCTAGTAAATGGATTTCATTCACAACCTGCTTTGGCACCAGGACAAATTCCTTGGCATTACTTGGAATGCTTGGAAGGGCATTGGCTTCCTTGGCAATGGAATTTTCTTTTCCCGGTTTCTGGTGCAATGGTATGCCACAGAGAAAAGGAAGCAGGTGGTCGTGCCGCAGGCGTTCTGGTGGTTGAGCTTGGTCGGATCGGTGATTACGCTCACCTACGCCATCTTTTATCTGAAAGATTCTGTGATCATCTTGTCGGCCGCGTTTTCATGGATCCCTTATATTCGTAGCCTTATCATTCACCGCCGCCACAAAAACGCGCAAACGACCTGCGCTGGCTGTGGGCAAAAAAATCCGCCGCAGGCGAACTATTGTCCGAACTGCGGCGGAAAGCTGATTTGACGCTGATTACTTTTTGGGAGCTGCGGGCGCGCCCGCCGGAACGCCGGGCACTGGGGCGATTCCATACTTCGCCAACACGGGCTTAAAGTCGGGGTGCGTCTGGCCGTAAGCGACCAGTTGATTGATGAAATTAACCATCAACTGTTGGTTCTGATTAAAACCATTGATGACTTGCGTGGCCTGTGGTTTCAGTTGTTCCAGATCTTTCCCCGCCATGCTGGCTTGGCGGAACAAATAAACCGTGAGGGTGCCACTAATGACGATCAGCGCCACCAGCAGAACAAAAACTTGATTGCGCAGGACGCTGATTTCAGAAGAGTTGTTTTCGGTGCTCATAAAAATTATTTAGCGGGCGTTTGGATGCCTTGGAGAATGCGGGCGAGCTCGGGGCTCTTCGCCGTGGCGTTAAAAGCGGCGACATCATTAGCCAAACCTTGGGCGCGCATCAGGTTGTTATTCGCCGCCAGCGCGGCGGCACTCAACGTGCGCAGTTCGCGGGTGCGATTCATGGTCAGCAGCGCGAAAGCCACGCCGAGAATCACCAGCACGGCCAGCACAAAATTCAGGACGGTTGTGGTTGTATCATTTTTCATAACGGTGGCGGGAATCTATCTAATCACCCGTGAATGTCCACTGTGATTTTTGCGGGAAAAACTGGTGGCATCCGCGCCCAACCGTGTTAAACCTTGCTTATGAAAATCCACTTCCTCGGCGCGGCGCGCACGACTACTGGCTCGATGTATTTGATCGAAGTAAACGGGAAGCGGCTGCTACTCGAATGCGGATTATTCCAAGGCCACCGCGAGGAAACCACCCGGCGCAACACCAGTTTCCCCTTCGACCCACAGTCCATTGACGCCGTGGTCTTGAGCCACGCGCACATTGATCACGCCGGCAATCTGCCCAATCTCGTCAAACACGGCTACGATGGCCCCATTCACGCCACGGAAGCCACGCGCGATTTATGCGCCATCATGCTGATTGATTCCGCGCATATTCAGGAACAAGACGCGCTCTTCGTCTCCAAGTGGCGCGCGAAGAAAAACAAGCCGCCGGTCGAACCGCTCTACCGCATTCCCGATGCCGAGAAAGCGGTGAAACAATTCATCGGCCACGGTTACGAACAAACCTTTTCCCCCGTGAGCGGTGTGAATGTGACCTTTCGCGACGCAGGGCACATTCTCGGTTCCGCCCAAGTCATTCTCGACGTGCAGGAGAAAGGCCGCAAATTCCGTTGGCTCTTCAGCGGCGATGTCGGGCGCGGCAGCGACGAACTCTTGCGCGACCCCGCGCCAGTAGAAAATGTCGATTATCTCCAGATTGAATCCACCTACGGCAATCGCGAACACGCCGTGCGGATTGATGCGGACGCCCAAGTGGCCAAGCTTGTCAGCGAAACCATTCATCAACGCGGCAAGATTATCATTCCCGCCTTCTCCGTCGGGCGCACGCAGCAGATCGTTTATGTGCTGCACGAATTGACCTGTGCCGGAAAAATCCCGCGTCTGCCCATCTTTGTGGACAGCCCCTTGAGCGCCAAAGCCAGCGGCGTTTACACGAAGCATCTGGCTATTTTACGGCCCGACTTGGATCGAAATCTATGCAACGGCGAAAGTCCGTTCGACATGGGCAACCTCACCTATGTCCGCGACCCCGAAGAATCCAAGCGGCTCAATGACAATCACGAACCCATGATCATCATCAGCGCCTCTGGTATGGCCGAAGCCGGCCGCATCCGCCATCACTTGAAGAACAATATTCAGGACAAAAAAAACCTGCTTCTTTTCATAGGCTACTGCGCCGAAGGCACGCTCGGCTCGCAGATTGTGAACGGCAAAACACCCGTGAATATTTTCGGCGAACCGCACAACGTCCGCGCCAAAGTTGTTTCGCTCGATACTTATTCCGGCCACGCAGACAAAAATGAATTAAAACATTACGTCGGGCAATTGGGCGGCAATATCCGGAAAATTTTCTGCATCCACGGCGAAGAACCACAATGCCTCGCGCACGCCGAAACGTTACGCACCTTAAAACCCAACGCCCAAGTCGTCGTGCCCAGTTATCTGGACGAGGCGGAAATTTAACCGCCCGCCACGATCTTCACAATCTCCAAGCGATCTCCGGCGTTGAGCTGGCGCTGGGAAAATTCCGAGGGCGCGACCGCTTCGCCGTTGTGCTCCACCACCACGCTGCGCGGCAATAATTTTTGCGCGATAAGGAAAGTCTCGATGGAACAGGGCAATTGCGCAGTGATGTTCTGGCCGTTGGCGATGACGTGATTCATGGAACGTATTTTTCCTGCCCGATTTTGAGCGTGATAGGCTCGCGTTGTCCATCCAGTTCCAGCACCACTCCAGTGCGCGTGATGTCGCGGCAATGGATACGCACCGCGCGGCTCCGCAGCTTCACCCACTTGGTATCGCCCACCGAAAAGGAAACGCCGCCCACCACCGCCTGCCGATCTTGGCCATCTAACATCAAACCGCCCAATTTCAACGTCTCCGGCAGCGCGGCGGGCGCATTCGTCGTGGTGAAAGTGCCGCGCGTCAATGGCGCTGCCAAAGCCGACGTGCGCGATTCCAGCCGCATGGTGGTGCCGTTCTTCACCCAGTTCAAGACGTAGGCGATGCCATTTTCTTTTTCCAGCGCGACGAGTTTGGTGATTTCGCCATGCGTGTAGGGATTGGCGAGAATGAGCTGTTGCAACTCCGTCTGGCCCCGCGCTTCCACGAGTTTGTAAGCGACCAATTCGCAGATCGCTTCCAGCGTGTCCGCGTCAATCGCGTGATCCGCCGGCCGATTTTCGTTGATCCACAAGTGCGTGTATTCGTGCGCCGCCGTGGCACTCAGTTCCGCACGGGAACGGCCACTCAACATCACCACCAGATGCGTGGCCTCGCCGCGCGCTGATTTGCGCGTGCTGGAGAAACCAAATTTATGGAGGCCATCGCTACGGCCGTTCTCGGACCAATAATCCACGTCGAACAGATTCACCGTCACTTCGGGATTGTTCAGCGCGAAACTGCGACCGAAGAGCCCGAGCAATTCCCGTCGCGCTTCGGTGAAGACTTCGCGCGCTTCGGCGGCGTCCAACACTGCAGTAGCTTTGTCGAACGCGCAGAGGAAACGTCCGTCCGGCGTCTTGGCGAAGTCTTTGCCGATGGGCAGGCCGCAGAGCGAACAACGATTCGGCAACTGATAACACTCATTGCAGACCGCGCCGCGCTGATGCAGCCAGATGCGTCCCGTCAACGGCCCCTTGCCGCAGACGACGCAGACGTAATTCGTCTCCGCCGCCGTGGCGACGAACGTCGCGGCGAACAGAAATAAAATGAGCGCGAGACGGCGCATCGGCTATGGATTTACGAAAGCGTTGGAGGCGCTATTAAAAATGATGTCATCTTTGGAACCACTTACTTTATCTTTCCCAACAGAAAAAATTTCATAGTCATTCGTCGAATAAAAATGAATTGTTATTGGGCTGCCCCAAGAATCTAAATATTCTCCGTTTGTTGTTAGTCTACCAACGGAAAAGCTGACAAAAACTATTTTGCTAGGGTTTTTACCTGAAAGCTCTTTCCAAAGTTGGGTGGCAATTGAAGAGGGATACTTCTGGTATTTGGCTTTGTAACTTTCAATTCCTGTGGCCAAAGCAGAAATCTCAAACATACACTTTTTACCCGCAACGATATCTCCTCTGGACTGATGGTTGATTGTTAAAAACAGATACCCTAAAAAAATTATCACCAATGCGGCGGCTAAAGCGTTTGAAAATATTTTCGACTTACTATTTGGTTTGCGGTTTTCCATTTTTAACCTCACCTAAATCGCGATTTCACGCCGTCAGCGCGGCATCCCAGTCTTTCCAGACCGGTTCGTAGCCGAGGCGGCGGATGAGTTCTGCCACTTCCTGCGGCGACCGTTCATCGCCGATGTCGAATTGGCCGGTGGCATTGGTCGGCCGTTTTTCGGACGGCGCCCATTCACTGGAGTTGGCGGCGATTTCTTTGATGATACCGCGTTCGGTGTGATGGATTTTGTCTTTGCCGGCGCCGGTGTAGCCGCCGGGTTCGGTGCGTGCGCCCGCGCTCATCATGGTGATGCCGAGCGGAATCAAACCATCGCGTAATTTGGGTGTCTCGCGCGTGGAAAGCACGATGCCGACATCGGGAAACATCAAGCGAAACGAGCAGATGAGCTGGGCAAGTTCGCGGTCGCTGAGCGTGGTGAGCGGCTCGAATTCGCCCGCGCACGGACGCAAACGCGGCAAGGAAATAGTGAGCTGCGCCTTCCAGCAGTGGCGCAGCAAATAATCCGCGTGCGCCGCGAGGCTCAAGGCTTCGTAACGCCAATCGGCCAAGCCGTAGAGCGCGCCCAAGCCAAGGCGACGGAATCCGGCGGCGTAAGCGCGCTCGGGCGTTTCGAGGCGCCAATCGAAATTCTTCTTCGGCCCGAGCGTGTGCATCTGGTCATACACGGCACGGTCGTAAGTTTCCTGATACACGACCAAGCCATCCGCACCGGCGGCGACGATGGGTTCGTATTCGTTCACTTCCATCGGCCCGACTTCGAGCGATATGCTGGGCCATGCGGGATGCAATTTCGCCACGCAATCGCGGAGATAATTGTTGGAGACAAATTTGGGATGTTCGCCCGCGACGAGCAGCAGGTTGCGAAAGCCTTGGGACTTCAATTCATCCGCCTCGCGCTGCACTTCGTCGAGCGCGAGCGTGACGCGGAGAATGGGATTATCGCGCGAGAAACCGCAGTAGGAACAGTTGTTGATGCACTCGTTAGAAACGTAAAGCGGCGCGAACAGGCGGATGGTTTTGCCGAAACGCTGCTGCGTTTTCAGGTGGGCGCGTTGGCCGAGGGTTTCAAGCATTCCGCCAGCGGCGGGCGAGATCAGCGCCGCAAAATCCGCAAGCGTGGGATGGGATTTGTTGACGGCTTCCCGCGCCACTTCGGCCGTGGTGGCGAGCGATTTTTTGACCAGCGCCGCGAGCGGCAACGAATTGAATTCAGCGACAAAACTCACGCTGACAGTTTAAGCGAAGTTGCCGCGAAGTCGAGGAGCGGAGAAATTATTTAACCACTAATCTGCGCTGATGGACGCTAATCAAAACGTCTTTATCAGCGGAGATGAGCGCCGATTAGCGGTTAAAAATTTTCCATCACGCCGCCGGCTTTTTCCAAACGTAGCGAAACATGATCACGCGCAGCGCGGCGGCGAGCGGAATTGCCAGAATGCCGCCGAGAATGCCGCCCAGCAGCGTGGTGCCCGCCATCACTGCGATGATGATTGCCAACGGATGCAAACCCACGCGGTCGCCCATGATTTTCGGCGAGATGAAAAGTCCTTCGAGTCCTTGCACCACCGCGAAGACCACCAGCACCAGCGCCGGATGCAGCCAATCGCCGTATTGCACGAACGAGAGCGTGAGCGCCGTGACGCAAATGACAATCGCGCCAAGAAACGGAATCATCGTGAGAAACACCGCCGCGAAGCCGAGGAGAAAGGCGTAGTTCACGCCCACGACGAGGAAGCCAATCGTGTAAAGCACCGCATCGCAGAGCGCCACGAGCACTTGCCCACGAAAAAAGGCGACGAGATATTGCTGAATGGACTCGAGCACGAAAACGACTTCTTCCTTCGCCCGCGAATCTTGCAGCGGCAAGTATTCTGTCCAATGTGTTTCAATGCTGCGTTTCTCTAATAGAAAATAAAAGGCATAAACTGGAATCAACACCAACCCCGCCAGCAAGCCGAAGCCGGAGGCGACTTGCGCCACGCGACTCCACAGCCACGAACCCATCTCCGGCAAACTGCCCGTCAACCAAGTCGTCGCCGAAGCGAGCGCGGT
This sequence comes from uncultured Verrucomicrobia subdivision 3 bacterium, assembly GCA_903911825.1. Lineage (GTDB taxonomy): Bacteria > Verrucomicrobiota > Verrucomicrobiia > Limisphaerales > UBA11358 > UBA11358. Next base: position 29,307 of record CAIWFB010000040.1, on the reverse strand, counting down.
GTTTTCGGGTTTCGCGGGCAACGCCGTCGCGGCCACCGCATTCGTGTCCGTCACCGTCACGGCGGCGGGCTTAGGCAGATAATTGCGGATGAATTCCGGCGGATGCGCGATGAACGTCGTGACGCGCGTTTGCAGTTTTTGCGAATACTCCGGCACCTTCGCCGCCAGCTGCTGCGTTTCCACCACGACTTGCGGAATGACGCTCGCCAACACCGCCAAGATCAGCGCGAACGCCATGATGAACACCAAAACAATCGCCCGCCCGCGCGGAATTTTTTTGCGCTCGAAAAAATCTACCAGCGGCGACAGCAAACACGCCAGCACCGCCGCAATCGCCAACGGCCACAGCACCGGACTCAATAGATTCAGCACCTGCCCCAAGCCCCAAACCGCGCCAACGATGAGCCCGATGACCGTCGCCGCCGCCACGCCCGTCAGGGCGAACCAGAAGAACCGCGCTTGTTTTTCGGTGGGAGGAATCATGAAATTTTATTCGAGCGGTTCGATGGGCAAGACCGATTCGCTCAACCGCGCCCGGTTCCAATTCTCACGCAATTCCGCCAAATGAATCAACCGCCATTTGTTGACCAGTTCGTAAGCTGTGCGGGGCAGGCTGCCTTGAAAAATTTTGCCAGACTCAATCTCAATCAACGCCTCGTGCTCGGCGTAGATGGCGTGAAAATGCGTGGGCGGATGGTCGCGGAAATAAAAGCGGATGATGATGCCGTAAAACCGGCTGACTTCAGGCATGAACCGCCTCGCGGGAAATCTGGCCGGTGATTTCGAGATACGCCGCGTCCGGGCAGATCTCAATCTCGTCCGTCCATGCAATCTGGCCAAATTTGCCAACGTGGACAGTTTTGAAAAACGCCTCGTCCTGCAACGGGGTGAACACGCCGCGTCCGACCGAATCGGATAAATCTACGATGCCGCTGACGCCATCCGCATAGTCCACGCGGATTTTGTAACCGGGCAAAGCCGTAATGTTCACCGGACGAATCACGTTGCCAAAGTGCCACTGCGGGAACGGGGCGTCAAGGTGCGAACAGTTGTGAAACCAAGTCATGTCAAGATTTTCTTCAAATCAGATTTGAGCAAATCCATTTTCGTATCAAGTTTTCTGCGTTTTACTACTACTTCCAACACATCAAGTTTTTGGAAAATTGATTTCTTTAAGAAATTGCGGCGATCCTGTTCGGATTTACAAAAAAAGTTTTCATCGTTTGCGATTATCGGTATCCCAATTGATTTTTCCTTTTTCCTATAACTTTCTATGTCTTTTAAGTTTTGCAACACATATGGAATCGGCTTTACATAAAACTGAAATAAAACCAATACCAAATCTTTCCCGTAATCTTCGTTTTTCAATTTCTCCAAAGTGTCGCAAATTTTCCCCTCGCCCCAAATATAAGTGCGAAATAAATCCCCTTGCTCGTTGGCTAAATCTCGCATTTGTTGAGTAGCGTCGTGATAAAGCGACGGGTAAGAAATAAAACAACCAAAGATGTTATTTTTATCTTTCATCTTAGTTTCAAACAGACAACTTACCCTTGCCCCAGCTTCTTCGACTTCTCCGTCGCGGAACGCACGGCGCTCATCACGGTGGCGCGGAGTTTGCCTTTTTCTAATTCATGAAGGCCTTCAATCGTGGTGCCGCCGGGGCTGGTTACTTGATCTTTGAGCGTGCCGGGATGCAGGCCGGTTTCCAAAACCATTTTCGCGCCGCCGAGCACGGTTTGCGCGGCGAGTTTGGTGGCGACGTCGCGGGGCAAACCCGCCGCCACACCGCCGTCGCTCAAGGCTTCGATGAATTGATAGACATACGCCGGACCGCTGCCGCTCAAGCCGGTGACGGCATCGAGCAGACTTTCTTTCACGGGTAGCGCAAGGCCGACGGCAGAGAGAAGTTTTTTGGCCAATTCACCATCAGCGGCGGTCGCATTTTTGCCGAGCGCAAAGGCGGAGGCTCCGGCTCCGACGAGCGCGGGTGTGTTGGGCATCACGCGGATGACGCGCGCGCCCGCAGACAACGCGGCTTCTAGTTTCGCGAGCGTCACGCCAGCCGCGATGGAGATGAGTAAATGATTTTTGCCAAACGCGCCGGAAATTTCCGCGAGCGCCGCTGCGACTTGATCCGGCTTGGTGGCAATGAAGAGAACTGTCGCGCCTTTGGCCACGTCGAGGTTGGCGGCGACAGTTTTTGCGCCGGTTTCGCTGGTAAAATGTTGGCGTGCGGCTTCGAAGGGGTCGGCGGCGAGGAGTTGGTTCGCTTTAACGAGCTTGGCGTTGACAAAACCTTGGGCGAGCGCGGTGGCCATTTTGCCCGCGCCGAGAAAACCGATTTTATAGGATGCTGCCATGCGGGTTTTGTAACAGGCAATGGCCTTGCGCGGAAGTGAAATTGGCGGCTTGTTTTCGGCGGGCGTAAAGTTATGCTGCCTCCGCTTACAAAAATGTCTTCTAACCGCAAATCTTGGGATTCACCTGAAGCCATGCGGGCCGCCGCCGAAGCGGGCGATGCGCAGGCGCAGTGTTACCTCGGTGTGTGCTACCAAAACGGGCAGGGCGTGGAGCAAAACCATACCGAAGCCGTGAAGTGGTTGAAGCGTTCGGCGGAGCAAAATGATCCGGTGGGGCAATGTTATCTCGGCGTCTGCTACTGGATGGGGCAGGGCGTGCCGCAGGAATTTGGCGAGGCTGCGAAATGGCTGCGCGAAGCGGCCGAGCAAGGCGATCCGGCGGCGCAATTCAATCTCGGCACCCTTTACGAAACCGGTCAGGGCGTGCCGCAAAATTATGCCGAAGCGGTGAAATGGTATCGCGAAGCGGCGGAGCGCGGTTATCCAGCAGCGCAATTCAACCTGGGCGTTTTTTGCGAAACCGGTCAGGTGGTGGAACAAGATTTTGCGGAAGCAGCCAAGTGGTATTTGCTCGCAGCGGAACAAGAACTTTCGGATGCCCAATGCAATCTCGGGCTGTGTTATCAGACCGGTCGTGGCGTGGAAAAAGATCCGGCGTTGGCGGTGAAATGGTTCATTCGCGCCGCTCGGCAGGGGAATAAAACCGCCCAGCACAACCTCGGCTTGCACTACGCGGCGGAAGAAGCGGGCCAGTCCGGCGATAGTATTTAACTCGCCAGTTCGGCCAACTTGGCGCTGGCCGCGCCCGCATCAATCGTTTCGCCCGCCAACTCCCAACCTTCGGCCAGCGATTTAGTTTTGCCCGCAACGAACAACGCGGCACCCGCATTCAACAACACCGCATCCCGCTTCGGCCCGCGATCTTTGCCGGCGAGAATTTGCCGCGTGATTTCTGCGTTTTGAAATTTATCACCACCGAGCAAATCGGCCAGTTGCGCGGGTTGCAGGGGAAAATTCTCCAGCGTCAGCAACGATTTGGTGAAGCCGCGTTCGTGATAAAACTCCGCCACGAAATTGTCGCCGAGCGTGGAGAGTTCATCAATGGTGGCGGCCTGACCGGCAGCTTTTTCCGCAGCTACTTTGCCGGTCACGACCATGCCGCGTCGGACGCCTAGAGCTTGCAGCACCTTGGCCAACGCGGCGCCGAGTTCCGCGCGCGGCACGCCCACAAGCATGGCGGTGGGATGCGCGGGATTGAGCAACGGCCCGAGGAAATTGAAAATGGTGCGCTGCCCGCGTTCGGCGCAGAGCTTGCGCGCGGGGGCGATGTGTTTGAAGGCGGGATGAAAATTTGGCGCGAAGAAAAATGCGAATTTCTTTTCGCGCAACGCCACGGCAGCTTCGGCGGGCGATAGATCAATGCGGATGCCGAGCGCTTCGAGCACATCGGCGCTGCCGGATTGGGAAGTAACGGCGCGATTCCCGTGCTTAGCCACGACGACGCCCGCTGCAGCGCAGACGATGGCGCTGGTGGTGGAAATGTTGAATGTGCCGAGGCGATCACCGCCGGTGCCGACGATGTCGAGAATCTCATTCAACTCGCGCCAAGAATTTTCAATCGGCGGGTGGATGGATTTTTCGCGGAGCGTGCTGGCAAAGGCGGCAATTTCTTCGGCTGTTTCGCCTTTTTGGGCGAGGCGGGCGAGAAATTCCGCCTTGGTCGGCGCGGCGATGGCTTCGTCCGTGAGCGCCGTGACGGCGTGCCGCACTTGTTCCGCAGACAAGGCTTGCGCGGCGGCGAGTTGGATGGTGAGAGCTTCGAGCACGGCGCGATTTTACGGTGGCACGCGAAAGGAACAAACTGAAATTGCGGCGCTGACACGATTTATCGTAACTTGGCGGTTGCGCAAACTGTCTCAAGCGGCAGAGAAAGCATTTATATTATGGCGGAAAAATCAGGCAGCGGATGGATTAAGTGGTTTTTGATTCTGGCAATCGTTGTAGCAGCGATGGCCGGTGGGTATTTTTATTTTTTCCACGGGCAGGCGAGCGCGTTGAGCTTCAACACCGTGTCGGCCACGCGCGGCGAAATCACCCAAAATGTGACCGCGACGGGCATTTTGAATCCGGTGAAAAGCGTGCAGGTTGGCTGTCAGGTATCGGGGCGCATCAATACGCTGTATGTGGATTTTAATTCGCCGGTGACGAACGGCCAGATCATCGCGGAGATCGACCAGCGCGTTTATCTGGCGCAGGTGGCGCAGGCGGAAGCGGACCTAGCGAACTCGATGGCGAATCTGGAATTGCAGCGCGTGCAAGCGAAGCGCAACGCCGAACTTTACACCAACCAACTCGTTTCCGGTTCCGACTTCGACATTTCCATCGCCACACTGCATCAGGCGGAAGCGGTCGTGAAAATCAAACAGGCGTTGCTCGATAATTCCAAGGCCAGCTTGGGCTACACCAAAATTATTTCACCGGTGGATGGCGTCATTATTTTACGTGCGGTAGATGTGGGTCAGACGGTCGCCGCTAGTTTTAATACGCCGACGCTATTCCAGATCGCGAATGATCTGACGAAGATGCAGATTGACGCAGCCGTGGCGGAAGCAGATGTCGGCGGGATTCAAGAAGATCAAATCGTGGAATTTACGGTGGACGCGTATCCTTATCGGACATTTCATGGCGAAGTGACGCAGGTGCGTAACTCACCCACGACGCTCAATAACGTTGTGACTTACGACGCCGTCATCGGCGTGACTAATGCCGATTACAAATTGAAACCCGGCATGACGGCGAACGTTTCCATCATCGTGGCGCAACGGCCGGACGCCTTAAAAATTCCCAATGCCGCCCTGCGTTTCCGGCCACCCGAAACGGCAAACATCTTGACCAACCAACTAATCAGCCTCCCGCAGCCGACCAACGCCGTGGCCAACGGCAAGGGCAAAGGCCGCGGTAACCGGAACGTCCGCACGGTTTATAAGTTAGCGGGTGAAAATTCGGCCGAACTCATCCCGGTGCAGGTCAAGACGGGCATCACCGACGGTATTTTTACCGAAGTAGTTGAGGGCCTCAAAGAAGGCGACAAAGTGGTTTCTGGCGTTGTCAGCACCGATGCGCCAGCGGCTGCGCAATCCTCCAATCCGTTTGGCGGCGGCAATATGCCGCGTCGTTAAAACTAGCTAACGTGTCCACGCGCCCCGTCATCCAACTCACGGACATCCACAAGATTTACCGCACTGGTGAAGTGGATGTCCACGCCGTGCGCGGTGTCTCGCTGGATATTTTGCCCGGCGAATTTGTGGCCATCATGGGCTCCAGCGGCTCCGGCAAAAGCACGTTGATGAACATGATCGGCTGTCTCGACCGACCGACAAGCGGAAATTATTTTCTTGATGGCATTGACGTTTCCACGCTCGATCGCGAACAGCGCGCGGAAATTCGGAATGATAAAATCGGTTTCGTATTTCAAGGTTTCAACCTGCTGTCGCGCACCACGGCGGTGGAGAATGTCGAAATGCCGATGCTCTACAATCATCGCCGCGTGACGTCGCAGGAACAGCGTCAGCGGGCGCTGGCTTCGTTGGAATTGGTCGGCTTAGGGCAGCGCGCCGATCACAAACCTAACCAACTTTCCGGCGGCCAACAGCAACGCGTCGCTATCGCCCGCGCTTTGGTGAATCAACCTTCGCTGCTGCTCGCGGATGAACCGACGGGCAATCTCGATAGCCAGACGAGCATCGAAATCATGGGCGTGTTTCAGAAATTGAATGAGCAAGGCATCACCATCGTCATGGTCACGCACGAGCTGGATGTGGCGCGCTACACCAAGCGCATGATCATTTTGAAAGACGGAAAGATCCGCACGGATGAAAAAGTGGCCGAACGGTTGAACGCGGAAGAAGAATTGAAAAAGCTACGCACCGCGCAGGAGGCGGTAAAACTCGCATGAGGGTCTTAGCGCCATTCAAATTAGCCGGTCGCGCGTTGCGGCGGAATAAAATGCGCTCCTTGCTCACGATGCTCGGCGTCATCATCGGCGTCAGTTCCGTCATCGCCGCCGTGAGCATCACCACAGGCGCGACGAAGCAGGTGGAAGACAAAGTGGCGAGCCTCGGCCAGAACGTTGTCACCGTTTTTTCTGGCAGCTTCACGGGCGGCGGTTCGCGCGGCGGTTGGGGCAGTGCACCGACGTTGACGATTGAAGACACGCTCGCGATCCAAAAAGAGGTGGCCAACATTGTCGCCGTCAGCCCGGAAGTCCGCGACCGCTCGCAGGTGCTGGCGAACGGCTTGAATTGGAACACGCAGGTGCTCGGCGAATCACCGGATTACCCGCAGATCCGGGCGTGGGATGTCGCTCTCGGCGCAATGTTCACCGAAGGCGATGTGCGGAGTCTGGCCAAAGTGGCGGTCATTGGCAAAACGGTCGTGGATCAATTATTTCCCAGCGAAGATCCCGTGGGGCAAACGCTCATCGTCCGAAATATTCCCTTTAAAATCGTCGGCGTGCTGGATGCCAAGGGCTTCAATCTGTTCGGGCAAGATCAGGATGACGTCGTGCTGATTCCTTACACCAGCCACATGCGTCGATTGTCGAAACGCACGTTTGTGAATTCCATTCAAGTGCAGTGCGCAGGCAAGGACGACATCAATCAGGTGCAAGCTGATATTAATGCGTTGCTCCGCGACCGTCATAAAAGTGCTGAACCGGATTTTACAGTGCGCAGCCAATTGGAAGTGATGCAAATGATGACGGCTACTTCCAAAACCATGTCAATTTTGCTGGGCGCAATCGCCAGCGTGTCGCTCATCGTCGGCGGTATCGGCATCATGAACATCATGCTCGTGAGCGTGACGGAACGGACTCGTGAAATCGGCATCCGCATGGCCGTCGGCGCGCGTGGCCGCGACATCTTGATTCAATTTCTGATTGAAGCCGTGACGTTGAGCGCGGTGGGGGGATTGCTCGGCATCGCCCTTGGCATGTCGGCGGCAAAAATCACCTCGCACTTCACGGGTTGGCCCACTTTGACGCCGTTTGCGTGGATTGGGATTGCCTGTGTTTCCAGCGCCGCCATCGGCATCATCTCCGGTTTCTATCCCGCGTGGAAAGCTTCGCGGCTCGACCCGATTGAAGCTTTGCGCTACGAATAAGCCGTGGCCGCTGAAATTCTCCCAACGCACACGCCCGCTTTATTTGCCGCCGCCGTCAAGGTAGCTGCGAAACGGTTGCGCGCAGGCGAAGTCGTCGCGCTACCCACAGAAACGGTTTACGGTCTTGCGGCGAATGCGCTGGATGAAAAAGCCGTTGCCAAAATTTTCCAGATCAAAGGCCGCCCGGCGCACAATCCCATCATCATCCACGTCGCCAGCAATGAGATGGCCGCCGCGTGCGTAGCGCACTGGCCGGCAGAGGCGGTCAAATTATCCCACGCTTTCTGGCCCGGCCCGCTGACGCTGGTGTTGCCGCGCGGAAAAAATATTCCCGACAACGTCACGGCGGGCGGCGAAACCGTGGGCGTGCGCTGGCCGAGTCATCCGTTCATGCAAGCGGTGATTCGCGAATGCGGTTTTCCGCTCGCCGCGCCGAGCGCTAATCTTTCCAACCAGATTTCGCCAACGAATGCGGAACACGTGCGTGGCCAGCTCGCGGACAAAATTTCGCTCATCGTGGATGGCGGCCAATCGCAGGTGGGCATCGAATCGACGGTGCTGGATTTGACGACGCAGCCGCCACGCGTGTTGCGGCCCGGCATGATTCACGCGGAATCGCTCGCGGCTGTCTGCGGGGAAATTTCCGATCACCAATCGCTACTTTCTGATTCAACGCTGCGCAGCCCCGGCTTGCTCGCGAAACATTATTCGCCCCAGGCTAAATTGTTGGTGCTGGATTGGCGGGATGACGCGGATTTGCTGGCGCAACTTTCAACTTTCAACTTTCAACTTTCAACGACCCACGTCATCGCGCACACCAAAATCCCCGCTGGTTTTCCGGCCGAAAAAGTTAGTGTGATTCCGCATGATGCGGAAGCGTATGCGCGCGCGCTCTACGGGGAATTGCATCGCTGCGACGCGCACGGTGCCACGCTGATCGTGGTGGAAGCGCCGCCAGAAACGGCCGAGTGGTCAGGCATCGCCGATCGGTTACGCCGTGCCGCCGCTTAAGTTCTGGGCGTTTACCAACGCGCGCGATCGGTCAGGAACATGCCCGACGGCAGGGTCTCTAGCGGGAAATGTTGCAGCGGAAAGCCTTCCGGAAGTTGATTGGCGACAAGTGTCTTGAAGACAAAGTTATTCCAGCTATCCACGCCACCTTGCAGACAGTCGGAGAATAATTTGCCATCCATCAAATTCAGCGTGAGGTAGAGTCCTTGCACGGGCTTGACCCAATCGTTGAGTTGAAAAAAGGTGTATTGGGAATTGATGGTGGTCCAGGTGCATTGCCGATCGCCATACCAAGCGACGGCCCACGGAATATCGCTCATCATCAGTTCGTTGGGCCGCATCCAACCGGAGACTTTTTGAATATCTGGCGGAAAATAGGGCGGATAATTGACGGGCGACGGGCGTGGCGGCAAGAGCGTCGCCAGCAACGGCTGACAGCCCAGTAGCACCAGCAAGCCGATGACCCCAAACCGCACGCCCACTGAGGGCACCGCCATTTGATCCACGAGCGTGAGAAAACACACCACCCCGAAAATACAGACTAAGGGCGTGAGCAAGACGAGCAGATTTTCGGAATTGATCTCCGGCGAGTTGAAGGAAAGCTGCGTGCGCCCGAGCGCTTGGACGATGATGAAAATACCCAGACTGAGCATGACAAAATAACGCAAGCGCCGCGCCGCCACGTTGCGGAAGCCGATCATCAGCCCGACAAAAAAGAGAATTCCCAACCACCCGCCGAGGCGCGGCAATTCGCCCTGAAACAAGTAGCGAATATTTTCGAGAAATTTTCGTTCATACGGCATCAGCCAGTAAGCCGAGGTCAGATCCGGGCTGATGGATTGCAGCAGACGCGTGCCGGGAAACGCAAACGTTCCCTCCACCACCGCGTAGCCCGCCGTGCCAAAATACGTTCCGCTCACCGCGAGGTTGCGGGCAATCCACGGCGACACCAAAAAGCTGAATGCCAAAAACGCCGCCACCGCCATGCCCAATCGCCGAGGCCCACCATACAGCGCCAGAAAAACCACCACTGGCACGATTAACCAGCCGAAGGAATAACGCGTGAGAAAGCCAAGCGCAGTCACTGCCCCCGCCGCCAACGCTAACAGAAATAATCGCCGCGAGTCGCCAAGTTCTTGCCGGGCGGCCGCTTCGATTTTGGTCAAGCACACTGCTAACGCCAAAAAAATCACCAGTAACAACATGGTGGAAAGACCTGAGACACTGAATTTCCACAGCACATCCGAACCCAGCGTCAGCAAAGCCGCCAGCCACGCTACGTGCCAATCAAAAAGCTGTCGCGCCAATAAAAAAGTCAGGAGCACCACCGCTACCAACAATAATTGGTTCAGTATGGCGATGAGAAATTCCGGCTCGTAGCGCAGAAAGCTGCCCCCTTCAGACCAGAACGGTTTGCGCGTTTGCACCCGCCATTCCGGGGTCCACACTTTGAGAAAACCCGCGAGCACTGTGGGATAGACCGGCGCATTCGCCAGATCGGGATGCGGAGTATTCACCCGGGCAAAGTCGGCTCGATTGGTCGCCAGCATGTCCGGCGTTTGCCCGGCTTGATTGTGCTTCTTGATCAAGTAGAGGCTAAACGGACGGATGCAATCCGTGCTGTAGCCACGGCCTTCGGCGAGATTGCGAGCGACCTGCGCGGCATCCATCGCTTCCGGCGCGAGAAAATTTCGGTAGCACAACGAATCATACACCACCGCCAGCGCGATGACCGCCAATACCAGTGTCGCGATCCGCAGCCAGCGCGCCCCGCGTCCCTCTTCCATCAGGTGAATCAAACCCTGAATCCGTTCGGCGATCATCATAAATCAAAATCCTTCCAAGTGATATTCGTGCAGTTTGCGGTGAAACGTCCGCCGGCTCATGCCAATCTTTTGCGCCGCGCGCGTGCGGTTGCCATCCGTTTCTTTAAGTGCGCGAATGACCAATTGTTTCTCCGCATCCTTCACCGTCAAATCTTTTCCCGATAATAATTTTACTTCCGTCGCCGCCACGCCGTGCCGCACCGACGCGGGCAAGTCGCGCAAAGTGATGCGTTCGCCGCGACTCAACACCACCGCGTGTTCGATGGCCGTGCGCAATTCCCGCACGTTGCCCGGCCACGAAAAATTCATCATCGCCTCTAACGCATCCACCGTGAAATCGCTGATGGCTTTGTTATTCTCTTTGGCGAACTCGCGCAGAAAATTTTGCGCCAGCAACGGAATATCGCCACTCCGCTCGCGCAACGGCGGCAATTCAATTTCCACCACGCGCAGCCGGAAAAACAGATCTTCGCGGAACGTGCCGGCCTTCACCATTTCGGCTAGATGTTTATTCGTCGCCGCCACGAGCCGCACATCGGCGGTCAACGTCTTGTTGGAACCGACGCGCTCAAACGTGCGTTCGCCAAGAAAACGCAGCAGCTTCACCTGCGTCGCGGCATCAATCTCACCAATCTCATCCAGAAACAACGTGCCGCCCTGCGCCTGCTCGAAACGGCCGATGCGCCGTTCGTGCGCGCCCGTGAACGCGCCGCGTTCGTGGCCGAACAATTCACTCTCCAACAACGTCGGCGACAGCGCTGCGCAATGCACGGTGACGAACGGCAACTTGGCGCGCGGACTTAATTGATGCACCGCTTTCGCGATGAGTTCTTTGCCCGTGCCACTCTCGCCCGTGACCAAAACAGTGGCGCGCGTCGGCGCGACTTGTTGCACGATGTCGAAAATCTCCCGCATCACCGGCGATTCGCCGACGATATTTTCCAGACCGAATTTGGAGTCGAGCTGTTTACGAAGCTGGACGTTTTCTGATTCTAGATTCTGCCGCTTCAGCGCCCGCGCGATGCGCATTTCCAATTCGTCAATCTGCAAACGCCCTTTCGCAATGTAATCATCCGCGCCACGCTTCATCGCTTCCACGGCGATCTCTTCCGAACCGTAAGCGGTCATCAAAATGCAGACTGGCGGTTTGGGCAACGACTTGGCGCGGGCGATGAGCTTCATCCCGTCTTCGTTCGGCAAGCGGAAGTCGGTGAGCAACGCATCGAAATTCTCCGATTCGAGCAGCCCCATCGCCGCCTTCGCGTCTTCGGCGATGTAAACGTCGTAACGCTCGTCGAGCGCGGCGCGCAAGCCTTCGCGCGTCGTCTTCTCGTCATCGACAATCAACAATGTTGGTTTCTCGACCATAAAAATTTAACCACAGATGGACACAGATAAACACAGATGAAAATTCATAGCATGATGCGCTTGATCTCCACCTTGGGGTTTCCAAAATTGATGAGCAAACAAATGTGCAGCCCGGTTGCTTTCAAATAATTCAAGCACTGCGCCAAATGAATTTCATCCAAAGCCTTCACGGCCTTCAATTCCACCAGAACTTCATCCTGAATAAGTAAATCAGCCACAAACTCACCAACGATAGCATCTTCGTATTTTACATTGATTGGTTGTTGCTGGATGACCAGCAAGCCAGTCTTGCGCGTCTCCATCGCCAGCGCATTCTCATAAACTTTTTCAAGAAACCCGCTGCCCAAAGTATTGCCGACTTTGTAAGCCGCCCCGATCACCGCTTCGGTAATCTGGTTGGTTTCCCATCTGTGTTTATCTGTGCCCATCTGTGGTTAATTTATTTAATTTTTATTCTCCAACAGGCGCGGCTTGCGTTCGTGCAGCGGCAGCCAGACGCGAAAGGTCGTGCCGCGACCCACGTTACTTTCCAGTTCAATCCGGCCGTTGTGCGCGCGCACGATGCGTTGCACGATCATCAAGCCGAGACCGCTGCCTTTGGTCTTGGTCGTGTAAAATGGTTCAAAGATGCGGTTGATCTGTTCCTGCGGAATGCCGCCGCCGGTGTCGGTGACGCTCACCCAGACGTTGTCGCTGTTCTCGCCAGTTTGCAGCGTGAGCGTGCCGCCAGTGGTCATCGCTTGCGTGGCGTTTTTGACGAGGTTCACCAAGACTTGCTGCAATTGCGTCGCGTCAATCGGCGTGGCGGTCAAAGCCCGCGCCAATTTCGTGGTGACCGTGACGCCGCAATTTTCAATTTCCGGGCGCAACAATTCCAACGTCTTTTCCACCACGTCATTGAGCGAAGCCAATTTCATCTGCGCCTGCGAAGGCCGGATCGCGCCGAGAAATTGCGTGATGATGTAATCCAGCCGATTGATTTCGCCCTTCGCCACGTCGAGATATTGCTCGAGCTTCTGGCCGACTTCAGCGGCGTCCACTGACGCGTGCGGCGTGTTGCGCGATAATTTTTTTCCGTGGCTCGCCTCACTTTTCAACTTCTTCACCTCGCGCTCCATCAGTTGCAGATGGATGTGCAGCGCGTTCAGCGGATTGCCGATTTCATGCGCCACACTCGCGGCGAGCAACGTCAGCGCTTGCACGCGTTCGCTTTCGATCGCTTCAAAGGTTTTCTGCCGCGCCTCCGTCGCATCGTGCAAAATCAGCGCCACGCCGGAACTACCCGTGGCCTCGCCATCCAACGGCGCGGCGTAGAGCCGGAGAAAACGCGGCCGCGGATAAAATACTTCAAATTCATGCCGAACCACCTGCGCGCCGCCGGTGCGATCGGCATGGGAAATCTTCTCCCAATCTAGTTCCGGCAAAAATTGGGTGATGTGCTGCTCCTCCGCGCCCGCTTGCAAACCGATGAGCTGCGTCACCGCTTGATTGAAGTAAATGACCTTGCCCTGCTCATCCACCACAATGACGCCGTCCTCGATGGTGTTGAACAGCGTTTCCAGGAAAGTCCGCTCCCGGGCGAGGCGTTGCACGACCGTTTGCAACCCTTCCGTGTCCAACCGCCCGATGCGGCCAAGCACTTTGTCGAGAAAACTGGATTTTGGCGCTGCCATTGGTTAAAACCTGTTTTACGAGTAGCAAAATGGCACAACCGGATGATTCGTCAACGGGAATATTGCGCGGGGTGGCACAACTTTTGGCAACGTGAGCGCGGGGTGAGGAAAAACTACCAACCGTGAAATACCCGAAAGACGCGAATGGGAATTTTACTTCGCGTATTTAGCGTGGTTCGCGGTCAACGCGGCGGAGGGCGCGCGAATGGAATCAGCCGCCGGGCGGCTCGGCAGCGGATCAGAAGCGCGTCCAGCCGGTGGGAACTTTATCCTCCGTGCTGCCCGCCACGCGATAGACCGGCAGCGACCAGCGCGTGTGCTGTTCCTCGCTGTGGGAACCGTAACCCGATTCATTCCACAGATAGAAGCTCCGAATGTGATCGGCGGAATCGTAGAGGAACGACGTGAAGGTTTCTTTGCCGGGTCCGACCGGGGTGATGCTGAATTTCCATTCCCACATCGTGCGCGCGGGCGCGGTGACGTGAAAATGTTCATTGGTTCCCGCCGGTAACTGCACCTGCTGCCCGCGCTCCACGTTGAGGATGTATTCGCAGTTCCGGTCCCACTTGAACGGCACCGTGTTCGGCTTATCAATGCCGCATTCGATCAGCATCAGATCCTCCTGCCAATTCACTTCCGTGTAATCCTTGGAGCCGCCGCCGCGATTCACCAGGCCGCCCCAGTTCGCGAGTTCCTTGCCGGTGTTCACCTGCGGTCCGCCATGCGCCCAGGTCTTGTTGGGAAAATTCACCTGCACCGCAAAAAAATTCAGCCCGTTCGTCGCCGCTTTATCCACGATGAGATGCGTGCTCACGCTGACGATGTTGGCGTTCGTGGGAACACCCTGAAACCGAAAATGCGTGTGCATATCCGATTCGCCGCCGCCGAGGCCGAGATTGGGAATGGTGTTGGTCTGGGCCGCGAGGCAACCACACGAAACCGCGAGTGCCGCGCCAATGGATGTGAAATATTTATTCATGACGTATAACGAGGTCATTTTGTGGGATTTGTTAGCAACGGCAAGGGCATTCACCTAGAGGCTAAAATTTAGGTTGAAAACCGGCGGAGGCGAGCGCAATGTCGGGCGCGTGACCGGAATTAGCTGTGAAACATCCGGATTGAGTTACTATTTTTTATGCCCCCGCTTGTTGTAGTCAAAAAAGAAAGGAAAGTCAGAATAGATGCCGAGCTCTGGCACACCTCTGAATGCTTATTAAAAGCTGGCGAAGAACACGAACTTGGTTCGACGCATCAGTTTCGCGCTAGTTTAATTTTTACAGTATTTTCTTTTGAAGCTTATCTGAACCATATCGGACCGAGCATTTTCGCATCTTGGTCAGAAATTGAAAAGAAGTTATCCCCACAAGAGAAATTGTCCCTATTGTGTGAGCGCTTAGTTATTTCACCTGACTGGGCGTGTCGTCCTTGGCAGTCCATTAAAGCCTTAGTGAGATTTCGAAATGCAATTGCCCATGGACGCGGAGAGCAACTAGCGGAAATCCACAAAGAATCAGTTCAAAACTATCAGCGAAGCCTTTATGAAATGCCTTTGGCTGAGTGGGAAAAATATGGCTCACAAGAAAATGCTCAACGTGCACGCGAAGACGTCTTGCAAGTCGCAGAACTATTACAAGCCAAGACCGGCAATTTTGAGCATCTTCCGTTTTTCTTCGGCATGCAATCCGGCACTGCCAGCTACGTGGCTGAAACTTAGTGAAATAATTTTTATTCCCACTCAATCGTCCCCGGCGGTTTGCTGGTGATGTCGAACACGCAGCGGTTCACGCCTTTCACTTCGTTGATGATGCGGCTCGCGAGTTTTTCCAGCAGATCGTAAGGCAGCTTCACCCAGTCGGCGGTCATGCCGTCCTGCGATTCCACGGCGCGGATGGCGATGGTGTAATCGTAGGTGCGTTCGTCGCCCATCACGCCCACGCTGCGCACGGGCAGCAGCACGGCAAAGGTCTGCCACGTCTTGTAGTAAAGTCCGCACGCCTTCATTTCTTCCACGACGATGGAATCGGCGTTGCGCAAAATCTCGCAGCGGGCAGGCGTCACTTCGCCGAGCACGCGCACCGCGAGGCCGGGCCCGGGGAACGGCTGGCGATACACGATTTCTTTCGGCAAACCGAGTTCCAGACCGAGCAAGCGCACTTCGTCTTTGAACAAACATTTCAGCGGCTCGACCAATTGGAACTTCATGTTCTTGGGCAGACCGCCGACGTTGTGATGGCTCTTGATCATCGCGGCAGGGTTGCCTGCGATGGGCACCGATTCGATGACATCGGGATACAGCGTGCCTTGCGCGAGAAACTTCGCGGCGCCGGCGCGTTTGGTGGCGGCTTGGAACACATCCACGAACGCTTTCCCTATGATCTTGCGTTTCTTTTCGGGGTCGGTCACGCCTTTGAGCTGTTTGAGGAAGAGCGCGGCGGAATTTTCATACTGTAATTTCAGTTTGAAATTGCGGCCAAAAACTTCCTGCACCACTTCGGCTTCTTTGGCGCGGAGCAAACCGTTGTTCACGAAAATACAGGTGAGCTGATCGCCAATCGCCCTGTGCAACAACGCCGCAGCCACGCTGGAATCCACGCCGCCGCTCAAGCCGAGGATGACTTTTTCCTTGCCGACTTGGGCGCGGATCTCTTCCACGGCTTGCTCTAAATAATTCCGCATCGTCCACGTCTTGCCGCAGCCACAGACGCCGTGGACGAAGTTGGCGATGATCTCTTTGCCGCGCGGCGAATGCGCGACTTCCGGGTGGAATTGTAGCCCGAAGAATTTCTTCTCGCGATTCTCGATGGCGGCGTATTCGGAATTTTCTGTGCTGGCGACAGGCTTGAAACCGTTCGGCAACTTCGTGAGTTTGTCGCCGTGGGAATTCCACACCTGCAATTTCTTCGGCAGCTTGGCGAACAGGGCGCATTTCGCGTCGTTGACCGTGAGCGTGCCTTTGCCGTATTCACGCTTGAGACCTTTCTCAACTTTGCCGCCGAGGAAGTGCGCGAGCAGTTGCACACCGAAGCAGATGCCGAGCACCGGCACGCCGAGTTGAAAAATCGTCTTGTCCGGCAGCGGCGCATTCGGCGCATACACGCTGGACGGGCCGCCAGAGAGAATGATGCCGCGCGGTTTTAGGCGGGCGATTTCAGCGGCGGGCGTATTGTAAGGCAGAATGGTGGAATACACACTGCACTCGCGGATGCGCCGGGCAATGACCTGCGTGTATTGCGAGCCGAAATCGAGGAGGATAATCTGTTCGTTCATGGTCAGAAATAAAGGCGGATTCTCCGGCGCAGGGCGAATTTTGGCGAGCGAAAAATGTTTTAGCCACGGCTCGACTGGGTTAAATAAAGCCCTGCATGTTTGAAAATCTCCGTCGCTGGCTGGCTGCGCACCCGCGTTGGGCTCTGACGCTGGCCACCTTGGCCGCGCTGGTGCCGTTTCTCGCCAAGCCCTTCAACATTGATGACCCGCTCTTTCTCTGGGCGGCGAAACAGATCCAACTTCATCCGCTCGACCCGTATGGTTTCAACGTGAATTGGTATGGCGTGTCGCAGCCGATGTGGAGCGTCACGGAAAATCCGCCGCTGGCATGCTATTTTCTCGCGCTGTCGGCGCTGATTTTTGGCTGGAGCGAAGTCGGTTTGCACACGGCTTACCTGTTGCCCGCGCTCGCCGTGGTTTGGGGCACATGGCGGCTCGCCCAGAAATTCTGCACGCGTCCGCTGCTCGTGGCGTTGCTGGTTTTGTTCGCGCCGCTATTTTTAGTTTCCGCCACCACGTTGATGTGCGACGTGCTGATGCTGGCGTTCTGGGTCTGGGCGGTGGTGTTCTGGCTGGAAGGTGTGGAACAAAAATCCGGCGGCAAACAACTGCTCGCAGCGTGTCTCATGTCGCTCTCGTTGCTCGCCAAATATTACGGTATCTGTCTGGTGCCATTGCTCGCGGCTTACAGCTTGATTCAGGAACGGAAATTGAATTGTCGCATGGCTAACCTGCTCATTCCACTCGCAGCGTTGGCAGCGTTTGAATTGCTCACCAAAAAACTTTACGGCCACGCGCTATTCGTTTCAGCGGCGGATTACGCCCAGGCCACCAAAGGTTCACTCGGTCACTCCGGTCTGATGCGCAGCCTGCAAGCTTTTGGATTTGTGGGCGCGGGTATCGCCGCCGCCGTTTTTCTGGCACCGTGGCTGTGGTCGCGGCGGACTTTTTTGATACTGGCGGGAGGCGTTTTAATCGTCACGGGGTTGGCAGTATTCATTGGCGCGTTACCGCAGCAATATGGCGCGGTTTCGGCAGACGCAAAATTCTCATTGGGTCTGCAAGCTTGGTTCTGGATTGCCGGAGCAATTCTATTATTGGTCGCCGTCGTCGCTGACCTTACGCAACGGCGCGATGCCACCGCGTGGCTGCTGGCGCTGTGGATCGGCGGCACGCTGGTGTTCGCAGCTTATCTGAACTGGACCGTCAACGCCCGCTCACTGCTGCCGCTCGTGCCCGCGCTCGCCATTCTCGTGGTGCGGCGACTGGAGCGGAATTCGGCGGCGGCAAAACCGGTCGCGTTTGCCGTGACGCTTGGGGCGTTGCTGGGCATGGCTGTGGCGCACGCGGATTTTTTATATGCCATCGCGGTGCGACAAAGTGCGGCGGAAACCATCACTAAGTTCACTCCGGAAAATTCTAATTTATGGTTTCAGGGTCATTGGGGCTTTCAGTTCTACATGGAAAAATGGGGCGCGTTCGTGATTGATACGAAGCATCCCGGCCTCAAACCCGGCGACAACCTCGCCATGCCACTCGCCAACACCAGCCTGCTGCCGATCGATCCGGCGAACACCGAGCTGCTTGGCACCATCAGCGTGAGCGGGCCGCATGGGCTCTCGACGTGGAATCCCGTCGTGGGCGGCGGCTTTTACGCGGCGGTCACGGGGCCGTTGCCGTTCGCGTTTGGGCGTGTGCCCGCTGAACAAGTCGCGGTTTATAAACTCAAGCCAGTCACGAAACCGTGATTCGCCGACGGGCTTTCCGTTGCCAGCCAGCGGGGATTGCGCTACAAAGCATTCATGACAATTCCCCAGCGCGCAAAACTTTCGCGCGGCTTCTCGTTGGTGGAATTGCTGGTCACGCTGGCGTTGATGATTGTGCTGGCGACGATGCTTTTCGGTTTCAGTTCCGCCAAGCGCCAACGCACGGCCAAACAACTGTGCGGCGATAATCTTCAGAAAATATTTCTCGCGCTGCAAATCTACGCGAACGATTCGCGTGGATATTTTCCGCGCGTGACCAATGCGGTGACGTCCGAGGATGCGCTGGATTTGCTGGTGCCAAAATATTCCACGGACACCTCCATTTTTATTTGTCCCGGCGGTCGTGATTCCGCCATCCCCGACAGCGAATCACTCCGGAAACATAAAATCAGTTACGCCTATTTTATGGGGCGGCGCGCCGATCAACCGACCAATATGCTCGCCGCCGACCGACTCGTGGACATCGCGCCGAAGCGTATTGGCGAACTGGTTTTTTCTGCCAACGGCAAATCGCCCGGTAACAATCACCACAAATACGGCGGGAATTTTCTACTCGCTGACGGCAGCGTCACCCCTAGCTGGGCGCAACTTGCCCTACCCGCGTTGGACACGAACGGCATCGTGCTTTTGAACCCAAAACCTTGAATTGTTATGAAACTGCAATGCTCCTGTGGCGCAAAATACTCCTTCGACATCACAGCCGACATGCTGCAAAACCCGGTGAAGTTTGTCTGTCCGGCCTGCGGTGCCGATTCGTCGGATTTTGTAAATGAATTGGTGCGCCAAGAATTTGCCGCCGCTCCGGCCGCCGAAGTGCCGCCGGCCGCACCCAGTGCACCGCGCCTAAAAATTTCCCACGCCGCACCCGTCGCGGCTCCAACGGAAGCTCCGGCCGAAAATGTGGTTTCCAAGTTTTGCCAGAAGCATCGCGGAGTGCTGGTCACGGAAAATTGCGCCGTCTGCCAGAAACCGATTTGTCCGCAGTGTATGGAATTGTTCGGCTACTTCTGTTCGCCACTTTGCAAGGGCAAGGCCGAGGCACAAAATATCGCGGTCCCCGTTTACGCCGGACAAAAATTCAATGTGGAGGCGCGCTTCTGGCGCAACAGCGGGCTGATTTTTGGGACGATCGCGGTGCTGGTGTTATCGGCACTGGGCTTTGCGGGCTGGTATCTGTGGTATGGCTCCATTCCGCACGCGGCGTTTTCCGTTCGCTTCGAGGATAAATCTTTTTCCGGCGATTCCAGCCTGGTGGATAAAAATCAATTCGTCTTTCTACATGGCGGCACGCTGGCGCGCTACGATTTGAAAACCAAAAAGCCCGTCTGGTCTCAGGATTTGATTTCTAAAACCGAACTCGCGGCGGCCATCGCGGAAGAAAATCGCGCGGAAGATCAACTCGGTGGCGGCCACACAGTGGCGATGATTTTAGAAAAGCATGTCCGCAAACGACTGGAAGTAGGGTTATCGCTACACGTTGCTGGCCAAAATATTTGGGTCGGACGCGATGAAAAACTAACGCGCTACGATTGGGCCACGGGCAATCCGGCGCAAACCGTCGAGTTACCCGCCGAACGCGGGCCGCTGGTGCTTCACGAGACGGAACTCGTCACTGAAGGTCGCACCAGCATCACGCACATCAATCTGGGGAATGGCGAAATCCGCACCGAACGCATCGCCGCGCCCGGGGCGACGCTGCTCGCGCAAAATGGCGCGGAAGATACCGGCGGTGGCTTGCCGCTGAATCCCGGGGCCGATTCCGGTAAGCCGCTCGATCCGCAGAAAGTCGCCGCACAGGCGCAGAATTTGAAATTAGCCGGCCAGCTCGCTTTACCCGCGTTGTTGGCAAACAGCCAGAATCAGACGCGGCTGTTGAAGGAATTAAACGACGGTAAAACTCCAGCGGCGCACCAGCCCAAGGCGACCATTGAAGAAATTTCCGATACCACCATGGTGCGCGGGCCGAATGGAGATTTGTTGCTTTCGGTGAAATTGCTGGAAGCCCGTTTCGTCACCCGCAGCGCGATGAAAGCTGCGCCGAAAAAATCCGCGCTCGATGGTGAAGTCAACGCCTCCCGCACCATGGACATCGCCAACGAGACGCTCAACGAGATGCAGCGCAATGCCGGTGGCGATAGCGTGACGGAAGACGTCAGCCGCTACCAAGTTTCCGTGCGCAAAGCCGGCGAACCCGCCAGCGCAGGCTGGACCGGCGAAGTCATTGGACCCGCGCAATTGTTTCCGCTAAAAAGCGGCGCAGTGCTCACGGCGGGCAAAGGAGTCGTCCTGCTCGATGCCGATAATAAAATCCTGTGGCAAGCTTCGCTGACCTACACGGTGCCGGGCAAATTGATCGAATCGGACGATGGCTTTTCCCATTTTGGCGACGGCCCCTGCGTGGAGCGTGATGGCGTGCTCTACCTTTTTGATCAAGCCGTGCTCTCCGCTTTTGATTTGAAAACCGGCAATGCCCGCTGGCGTTTGCCGTCCGTCGGCGTCGTCGGTTTATGGTTCGACGATCACGGAGCCGTTTATGTGAACACCACCAGCGCCAGCCCGGATGATATCAAATATTCCAAGCAGATTGACGTGACGAAAACCACCGACGCCATCGTGCAAAAAATTGACGGCCAGTCCGGCAAGATTTTATGGACGGCCAAGCCGGGCGGTTATATTTCGTATCTCGCGGGCCAATTTATTTACGCGGTGCAGTCCTACGATTCTGGTGTGGACCCGGATGAAGCCTTGAGCGATACGCTGGCGGGCTTGCAGAAACCAGACTACCTCCGCATCGTGCGCTTGAACCCCAAGAACGGCAAACTGCTCTGGGTTTACGAAGATCAACGCTGCCCGTTCAGTCTGCATTTTGACCGCAACGTCATTGAGCTGGGTTTCAAAAAAGAAATGCAGGTGCTGAAATATTTAGCGTTCTAAAAATTATTCCTTCACTGCTTTCACTTCGCCCTTCGCGGCATCGTAAGTGATTTTGTAGCCCAGCGGTGCTTCAGGAATTTTAGGAATGTAGCTGGGCGCCAGTTCCGCCAGCGTTTTGGGATAACGCCCTTCCTGCACATAGAACAATTGCACCGCCTTCGTCAGGGCCGTGGTATCAATGACTTTATCCGCCGTCTTCTTGGCATTCACCAGCGTCGCGGCATAATCCGATGCGGGCGGCGAGGTTTGCGTTTGCGGGGCTGACTTGTCGCCACAGCCGGCGAGCAGCGTAACGGTGAGCACCGAACCAAGGAGCGGAGCGAATAATTTCATGACCGCAAACTAAGCTTTGCTGCGAAAAAATCAAAAGGGAAATCCCTCGTCAAATTTGTTTGCGAACTAACTCCCGCGCCTGTCGGATCAGATTCAAATCTTCCGCCAGATTACCGAAACGCAGCCGCATCGCGCCGCTCTGTTGCTGGCCGAGCAATTCACCCGGGCCGCGCAACTTCAAATCCGCTTCCGCGATTTTGAAACCGTCGTTCGTCTCTTCCAAAATTTTCAGTCGAGCCTGCGACTCCTCATTCAGCGCGTCGGAAATCAGGATGCAAAAACTTTCATGCGCCCCGCGCCCGATTCGCCCGCGCAACTGGTGCAACTGCGCCAGCCCAAAGTGCTCCGCGTTCTCGATGAGCATGATGGTGGCGTTCGGCACATCCACACCCACCTCGATGAGCGACGTGGCGACGAGCGCCTGGATTTTGTTCGCGCGGAACTCCGCCATCACCGCTTCTTTCTCCGCCGCCTTCACGCGTCCGTGCAACAAGCCGACTTTGAAGCCTGTGAGCGCCTTCTGCACGTTGGCAAATTCCTTCGTCACCGCCTTGATGTCTTTGTCCGTGTCCGCCACATCCACGCGCGGATAAACAATGTAAGCCTGCCGTCCGCTAGCAATTTTTTCGCGGATGAATTCAAATACTTTCGGCAATTTCTCCGTCGTGCGCACAAACGTCTTGATCGCGCCGCGTCCGCCGGGCAATTCATCTATCACGGAAATATCCAGATCGCCATAAAGCGTCAGCCCCAGCGTGCGCGGAATCGGCGTGGCCGTCATCACGAGCAGATGCGGATAATTGCCCTTCCGCACCAGCGCCTCGCGTTGCGTCACCCCAAACTTGTGCTGCTCGTCAATGATCACGAGGCCGAGCATCGGCAAATCAAATCCTGTCGTGAACAGTGCGTGCGTGCCGATGAACAGCGTTGAAGGTTGAAGGTTGAAAGTGAAAGGTTTTCCCCGCACCGCGCTTTTCAACAATGGGGCCGAAACAATTTTACGACTACCGGTTTGGATTTCTACTTTGATTCCCAGTGGCTCAAACCACTTTGAAAAATTCCGGAAGTGTTGCTCGGCCAAAATTTCCGTCGGGGCCATCAGCGCGACATTGAAGCCGCTTTCGATCGCCATCAGCGCGCTACACGCCGCCACCGCCGTCTTGCCGGAGCCGACATCGCCTTGCAGCAAGCGCCGCATCGGGTGCGCGCCGCCCATGTCAGCGCGGATTTCTTTGAGCACATTCGCCTGGGCTGCGGTCAGTTTGAAACCCAGTGCGGACAGAAACGGTTTCATTAAACGATTATCGCCGCCACACGGCAACGCCTTGGTGAACGCCTCAAATTTCTTGCGGCGCGATTGGATCTGAAATTGCAGCGCCACAAATTCATCCAGCGCCAGCCGTTGCCGCGCGAATTCTACGTCTGTCAATTCCTCGGGAAAGTGAATCATGCGCACGGCGGCAGCGCGTTCCGGCAGCGTTGCTGGTTGAAAATTGAAAGTTAAAAGTTCTTTGGGCGTAGCGAACACGGAGTTTTCCACCCGCAACTTGCAACCTGCAACCGACAACTCATTTTCGTATTTCTCTAACGCTCGCCAGATGATCGAGCGCATCACCCGCGCTGTGAGCCCCTCCGTGAGCGGATGAATCGGCACGATACGGTTGACGTGGATGAATTCATCATCGCCCGGCTCGCAATATTCCGTTTCGGGATGCGTGAACGTGCGCGGTTTTTTTTCGTTATCTAGTTTTCCGTAGATGAGAAATTCGCGCCCGACTGCATACCAATCCGGCATCCACGCCTGCGCCTGCCACCAGCGGCAATGCAGCCGCGCCGTGCCATCGTCAAACACGCACTCGAATAGCGAGCGCGCGCCTTTCTGAAAACGTTTGATGCCCGCCGCGATGATGGTGCCGCGCACGGTAGCGGGCTCTTTTTCTTTTAGGTCGCGGATGGGGAGAAATTTCCGGCGATCTTCGTAGCGGCGTGGATTGTGGAGCAAAAGATCTTCAACCGTAAAAATCTCCAACCGCGCTAGCAACTTCGCGCGCTCCTCGCCCACGCCCCAGACGGAACCAACCGAGGCGGCGAGCGGGGAAATGTTTTTTTCCGACGACGACATTGACCGCACGATACAAATCGGCCGAGCGAGAATCAAACGCAACTCGCCAAGAGTTCGCCGATGAGGTGGTTTCCACACGGATGTAATTCATCGACTTGGGCAGATGGACCTTCGCACTATTCGCGCAGGAAATGCGCTGTTTTAAAATAATTGAAAAATTCCGCTTGCGTTATTTTATTTTGTTACTATTGTAGTCACAGTTATGGCGAACAACATCCAATTATCGATCGCGGTTCACATCCTGGCCGGCTTGGCCTGTGGATGCGACCAGAAGGGGGTCACGTCCGGCCATCTCGCGGAGAGCGTGAACACCAGCGCCAGTTTTGTGCGGCGCACACTGGCTAAGTTGTCCAAGGCCGGACTCATCGAAACCGCCACCGGCAAGGCCGGCGCGTGCTGGCTCGCCAAGGATGCGAAGAGCATCTCGCTGTTGGACATTTACCGCGCGGTAGACGCGCCGAAGGCGTTCGCCATCCACGATTATTCCGAACAGAAGGAATGCTACGTCAGTTGCCACATCAAGACCGCATTGGAAAAGGCGCTGACCAAGACGCAGAAGGCCATGGAGTCCAGTCTCAGTGACATCAGCCTGGCGCAGATCGTTTCCGACGTTAAGAAAAAGTAAAAAATTTTATCCTTTATTGTTACTTGTTTAGTAACAAATAAATAACCAAACACAAACCACAACCAAGAAAGAACAAAAACATGAGCACCAACATCACCCATAAACTCACCAACAAAGTCGCCGTTGTCACCGGCGCTTCCAAAGGCATCGGCGCGGCGATTGCCGTCAGCCTCGCGGCGGAAGGCGCGGCGGTCGTCGTCAATTACTCCTCCAGCAAAGCGGGCGCGGACAAGGTCGTCGCGGCTATCACTAAAGCGGGCGGCAAAGCCATCGCGGTGCAGGCGGATGTTTCCAAAACTGCGGACATCCAGAAATTGTTTGCTGAAACTAAGAAAGCGTTCGGCCACGTGGACATCCTCGTGAACAACGCTGGCGTTTACGAATTCGCTCCGCTTGAGGGCGTGACGGCGGAACATTTCCACAAGCAATTCAATCTGAATGTGCTCGGCCTGTTGCTCACCACGCAGGAAGCCGTGAAGCTCTTTCCTGCGACCGGCGGTAGCATCGTCAACATCAGCTCCGTCGTGGGACCGCATCCAGTCGCGAATGCCTCGGTTTACAGCGCCACCAAAGGCGCAGTGGATTCCATCACCAAATCGCTCGCCAAGGAACTTGGCCCGAAAAAGATCCGCGTGAATTCGCTCAATCCCGGCATGATTGATACCGAAGGCGCCCAGAGCGCTGGTTTCATTGGCAGCGATTTTCATAAACAGCTCGAAGCCAGCACGCCGCTCGGCCGCATCGGCAATCCCGACGACACCGCCAAAGTCGCCGTGTTCCTTGCCTCCGCCGATTCCGGCTGGGTCACGGGCGAAACGATCCTCGTTTCCGGCGGAATGTATTGAGGCGCGGATTGTCTGTCTGAACGGCGGATACCTTCTCCCCCACCAGGGGAGAAGGCCAGGATGAGGGGGCGTGAATTATCCAACGCGCCCCGCTAAACAAAATCAGTTCAACCAAGCGAAGAAAAATGAAATTATGAAACCGACCATTGAAATCAACGACGCAAACTTCGCGACCGAAGTTCTCCAATCCGATCAACCTGTCCTCGTGGACTTTTGGGCCACATGGTGCGGGCCGTGCAAGATGCTCGCGCCCGTCCTCGACGAAATTGCCACCGAGCAGGCTGGCCGCGTGAAAGTCGCCAAAGTAGACGTGAACGCCAATCCCGCGCTCGCCGCGCGTTTCGGCATCCAATCCATCCCGACGCTGCTCTATTTTGCGGGCGGCGAAGTGCGGGAGAAAAGCATCGGTGCCGCCAGCAAGAAGGCGATCCTCGCCAAATTGGAAGCGCTTGCGACGGCGGTTTGAATCATTGCCTGTGATCACATGGCTGACGGCTAATCCCGTCGGTCATTCTTGCGCTTGACAGGCAACCATTTGGTTGCATATAGTCTTGACCGATGGATGCAGTGTTCAAAGCCTTGGCGGATGAAAGCCGACGTGCGTTGCTCGACCAGTTGCACAAAAACAACGGGCAGACGCTCGGTGAATTGTGCGAACACCTCGACATGACGCGGCAGGCGGTGACCAAACACCTTCTGCTGCTAGAGGACGCAAATCTGGTCACCGTCGTCTGGCGCGGGCGTGAGAAACTGCATTACCTCAACCCGGTGCCGATCCACGAGATCTCCGCGCGCTGGATCGGCAAATACGAACGCCATCGCCTGCAAGCGTTGAGCGATCTGAAGAAAAATCTCGAACAAAACCAACCAAGCAAACCAACCAAAAAGAAAGGCTGACGTTATGACTAAACCAGAGCTCGTTTACACCACCTATATCCGCTCCACGCCCAAGAAAGTCTGGGCTGCGATCACCGAACCAAAATTTGCCCGCCAGTATTGGGGCGGCCTCGCGCTCGTCTCCGATTGGAAGAAGGGTTCGACTTGGGACATGGCGACGGCGGACGAAACCCCGGAAGTCTATACCACTGGCAAAGTTTTAGAATCCACGCCGCCCAAACGCCTAGTGATGACTTGGGTTGACCCGGACAATCTCAAAGACGTTTCGCGCGTCACCTATGAGATTGAAGTCATCAAGGATTCGGTGTGCCTCACCGTGACGCATGACCAATTCAAGGCCGGCTCGACGATGCCCGGCCGGGTGAACGGCGGCTGGCCGCGCGTGCTCTCCAGCCTGAAATCCTTTTTGGAAACCGGCAAAGGTCTGGCCGCGGCAAATTGCGGATGATTTTGGAAATCACAGAACGCGGTCGTCTCAACCGAGGCGACCGCGTTTTTGGGTGAAGATGAACTATAAAGATTCCCCACCTAGTGACATGTTTGTCTTGAAAGGATTCCGTTCTGGAGCTTCATCATGCGTTATGGCGCCAAGCGCGCCCCGCAAAATCCAGTTCAGGGCGGGAATCCGATGGCGAAGCCAAACGGTCATTTCCTCTGGCTTGGCGCCCAAGGCCGCTTTAGGTTCGAGCGCCGTGCGCCCCAGCGATAACCGTTTGCAGCGCCAATGAATCGCGTCGCCAATTGTGGAGTGCAACAACCGCAGATAGATCGGCAAGCCTTCCGCGGCTGCGGCGCGATCAAAGCCGATGTAGTAGGCAATCGCCGTGTCGCCATCGCGCAGTGTCGTCACGAAGCCAAGAATCTCCTCGCCGCGGCGCACAACCGTGCAGCGAAAATCATCCCCGAACGCCGCAGTGAGTTGCGGTAGATAATTCTCTCGCAGGGTCACGAGCTTCACCGACGCGTTGTCGTGCACAGCGAGATACAATTCATGCAAGCGTTGGGCATATTCCGCGAGGTTGTTTAGCGGTTCAAGCGTGCAACCGGCGGCCGCAAGTTTCTTCAATTGATCTTTCGAATTACGACGATACTTCGCATCCAGCGCCGCGAGATAATCTTCGTAACTACGCCATGCCGGATCAATGGTCAGCACCATGTTTGGCTCGGTCTCCAACGGGCGATAGCTAAACCGCTTCAGCGCCTCCAAGCCTGATTCCTTCGTAGTGACATCCTTGACCATCACCACGTTGGTGTCGCCCAGCAAACGTTCCGCGCGCCGGATGCGATAGAGCGCATCGGCCACACCCGGCCAAATCTCCCCGGGATTTTCACCCGGCGCGAAGGTGATACCGTGAAAACCCCACGACATCAGGTTGCCGGCAACGAGCAATCGTTCGTCCAGTTTGGCCGTCGCAAGTTTGGCTGCGGGCGCGAAAGCCTTCTTCAGCGGATGCACCGATTTTCCTGCGGCTTTTGATTTATCGCCACCGTGCAGATGTTTCGCCGTGACGGAAACAATCTGCGCTGCCAACGCCGCTACCGGCGTTTGGCCGCGACAGATCAGCGCGTAACGTGGCGTGATGTTTTCCGGCCCATGCGTTTCCACCAACCGGAGAAAATCGCGCCGGAGAAATGCCGTTCCCCCGTTTACCACGCTGTCCCATTTCGCTGGGTTCAGCAGGTCAATCTGTTCGGCAAAGGCAAATTGAAAGCCGCTCGGACGATGCCGCTCCTCGTGATGTTCGTGTAATTCACGGATAGAAGCAGCCACCTTTTTGATGGGATTTTTGGAAAATAGCTTTGCGGCCATGCCCAATAGAAATGCAGCGGCCAGATTTGTTCAAAACTTATTTCACTTCGAAATTAGTGGAAGGCAGAAGCGAAGGCTCGTTCAAAGGCGTCGTGGTTCTTTCCGTTTGAAAAATTCAGAAGGTGATATTTGCGGACTTCTTCCGCCAAATCTTCGCAGAACATTGAAATGCTCCTCACTTTATTTGACCGCAAGCCAGTTTATCAGCGTAGGCCACCTCAATTTTTCCTTCATCATGTAACTTGTCATACGCAATAGCTTTATGAAGCCTGTCTAGAAGAGTATGCGCATCGTCAGGAGTTAAGATGTTCCGCGAAGAGTCGCATTCAGTTCCATCAAAATAACACTCAAATGTGTTTAGATAGTCCTCGGCTGCTATTATAGCATCTTCGATTATTTGTCGTGAAACGTCGGGAAGAGGATGCTTGTCTGCCTCCATCTTTGTTTTGAGGTCGGTGTGTGCAACGCGTTTATTTCTTTGATCCTTGATTGCGGAGCACTTGCTTCGATAGTCGGCTAGGAGTGGCTTTAGCTTATG
Source organism: uncultured Verrucomicrobia subdivision 3 bacterium (assembly GCA_903911825.1). Taxonomy (GTDB): domain Bacteria; phylum Verrucomicrobiota; class Verrucomicrobiia; order Limisphaerales; family UBA11358; genus UBA11358. The sequence goes on along the minus strand of CAIWFB010000040.1, from coordinate 772 downwards.
TATCAATGCAATATCAGCCGTTTGATCCAACCTCAGAAGCAATTGATCAAATGTAAAGTTATCCACAACCTGCTTTTTTATTTTTTGCTGCGCTGGGTCTCCAAGCCGACTCAGCGCGAGAATGAAATGGTCAATGAATAGGTAATCAACCATGTAGAAAAACATCGGAGCACTTTTGTTAATTACATTCCAGTGTTCTTCTTTGCCATAAAGCGTTTCATACATTTGCCACTGCTCGCGCAGCCAATAGGTTTCACCAAGCAAGAGTTCAAAAAATTCCTTAAGGTGATTTGGAATTTTATCTGAAACACCTGTTACCCGATGGCTCATATCACTTCGGCATCTGCAAGCCCACCTTGTCCGCCACCTGCGCGACGTCTTTGTCGCCGCGGCCGGAGAGGTTCACGATGATGATCTGGTCTTTGCTCATCGTCGGCGCGCGTTGGATGACTTCGGCGACGGCGTGCGAGCTTTCCAGCGCGGGGATGATGCCTTCGAGCCGTGCGAGTTTCATGAAGGCTTCAAGCGCTTTGTCGTCGGTGGCGTAGGTGTATTCCACGCGCTTGGCGTCGTGCAGGAATGCGTGTTCCGGTCCGACGGCGGCGTAGTCCAATCCGGCGCTGACGCTGTGGGTGGATTGGATCTGCCCGAAGTCGTCCTGCAAAATGTAGCTGCGCGTGCCTTGCAACACGCCGAGCGATCCACCGTGGAAGCGCGCTGCGTGTTTCTCCGGAATGATGCCAAAGCCGCCGGCTTCCACGCCGATCATGCG
>CAIWFB010000039.1 GCA_903911825.1 uncultured Verrucomicrobia subdivision 3 bacterium | reverse complement strand
GCGACGCCTCCATTCTGGCCAGCGAAGTGGATCTTGTGATGCAAGTCATTCAATACCGTCGTTACCCGCAGCCCATGACCATCCGCGCCAAGCAGATGATCGAAAAAGTCGGCGGCAACTTCGTCGGCATGGTGCTCAACAACATCAATATGTCGCAGGACGAAGGCTACTATTACTACAGCGGCTACTATCACGATTACTATTATTCCCGCAATCCGGCGGAACAAGAAGCCGAGGCGAAAAGCTTGCCTGCCACCAAAGATAAAGGCGATGGCGATACGGAAATTAACGTCAAAAAAAAGTATTGATTGAGCCGTTTAGTTCCCAAAAATAATTCCTTGATGAAAGTAAATATGAGTCAGTTTATTCACCGCAGTTTTTTAATGCTGTTGTCCCTGCTCGCTCTGAGTTTGGCTGGTTGTGCGACGCCGGATTACAAGGCCGTCATGGCCCCCCCCGGCTCGGATGATGGCGGGTTAAATACCGTTGCCCGTTTGCACATCGGCGATACCGTGACGGTGGGTTTTGATGGGCCGCCCGATCCCATCCAACCGCACGAAGAGATTATCAAAGAAGACGGCTCCATTACGCTACCCGATGTCGGTCGTGTCAAAGCCGCTGGCAAGACCTCGGGTGAGTTGCAAGATGCCATCCATGAGCTTTATGTTCCGCATTACTACACGCACTTGACTGTCACCGTCAAAACCGGCGACCGCGTGTTTTATGTGCGCGGTGAGGTCAAAGGGCCGGGTCGCCAGATTTACGCTGGCCAGATCACGGTCACCAAAGCGGTCACCTCTGCTGGCGATTTCACAGATTTCGCGAATCGTCGCAACGTCATTCTCACGCGCGCCAACGGCCAGCGTTTCAAACTGGATTGCGTAAAAATTCTCGATGGCGAAGCGCCTGATCCTGGTGTCTATCCGGGCGACCAGATTGAAGTCAAACGTCGTCGGCTCTGATGATTCAACTGCGCGTTATCAATGGCAAAACGGCGGGTGACCTTCTGGTCGTCCGCCGTTTCCCTTTCAACATCGGACGCGCGGCCGATAATCATCTAGTGCTCGATGAAGCCGGCGTTTGGGATTACCACCTCGCTTTGGATTTTCAGGCGGATGAAGGCTTTCTCCTCACCACCGCGCCCGAAGCGTTTCTCGCCATCAACGAACAGCCTCAAAGTGCCGCGCGACTGCGCAATGGCGACCTGATCTCTTTCGGCTCCAGCAAACTGCAATTCTGGCTCGCGCCACCGCAGCAACGCAGTTTGCGTTTCCGCGAAGCCGCTGTGTGGTTGATTCTCGCCGCCGTCACCGCGGTGCAAGTCGGCTTGCTCTTCACCCTCTTCAAATAAAAAACCACGCGAAGGACATTCGCGTGGTTGGGTAAAATCCCGCTTCCGTTCAATGGCGGAAATGCCGTGCGCCCGTGAAGGCCATTGCCATGCCGCGCGCATCCGCTGCCGCGATGACTTCCGCGTCCTTGACCGAGCCGCCGGGTTGGATGGCCGCTGTTGCGCCTGCTTCCGCTGCGGCGATGAGGCCGTCAGGGAAGGGGAAGAACGCGTCACTACACACCACGCTGCCGGCGAGCGGCAATTTGGCTTCGCCCGCTTTCCACACTGCGATACGGCTGCTGTCCACGCGACTCATCTGGCCCGCGCCCGTGCCGAGCGTGCGCCCTTCGCCGACGTAGAGGATCGCATTCGACTTGAGATGCTTCACCACACGCCAGCCGAAAAGCATCGCTTTGAGCTCCGCTTCCGTCGGCTGCCGTTTCGTGACGAACTTCAAATCGGCCACGCTCGTGATTTTCAAATCCCGTTGCTGCAACAAAAATGAATCCGCGCCCACGCTGCGGATGTCCCACGGCGACGACGCCAACGGCGACTTCACGATCTTGAGCAGGCGCAGGTTCTTTTTCTTCTGCAAAATCTCCAGCGCTTCCGCCGTGAAATCCGGCGCGACAATGACCTCGCTGAAAATTTCCGCGATGGCCGACGCGCACGCACCATCGAGCGGCTGGTTCACCGCGATGATCCCGCCGAACGGAGCCTGCTTGTCCGTAGCGAACGCCTTATCCCACGCCTCGCGCAAGTTCGCGCCTTGACCCACGCCGCACGGATTCGTGTGCTTGAGGATGGCGAGCGTCGGCACTTCGCCGTGAAATTCCGCGATGAGCGCCGTCGCCGCCGTGAGGTCGAGAATGTTATTGTAAGAAAGCTCCTTGCCGTGCAGTTGCTGGAAATATTTCGAGAACTTCCCGTAAAGCGCCGCCGTCTGGTGCGGATTTTCACCGTAGCGCAACGGCTGCGCCAACGGCGCGGCGAGAACGAGCGTTGAAGGTAGCGCCGCCGTCTCGGCTGCACCCGGCAGGCGAGACGCCTGCGCTACACTAAACTCCTTCTGCAAGTGCGCCGCGATCGCCGCATCATATGCCGCCGTGCGCGCATAGACTTTCGCGCAGAGCTGGCGGCGCAGTTCCAACGTCGTGTTACCGCACTCGGTGATCTGTTTGGCGACTTCCGCGTAATCCGCCGGGTCCACGATCACCGTCACGCTGTCGTGATTCTTCGCTGCGCTGCGGAGCATGGAAGGGCCGCCGATGTCGATGTTCTCGATGGCGTCGTGCAAGGCCACGTTCGGCTTGGCCACCGTCGCCTCGAAGGGATAGAGATTCACCACCACCAGATCGATCGGCTGGATGGCGTATTCCTTCACCGCCGCCTCGTGCGTGGCGTTGCCGCGGATGTAGAGCAAGCCCCCGTGGACGAGCGGATGCAGCGTCTTCACGCGGCCATCCAGCATTTCGGGAAAGCCCGTGTGTTCGCTGATGTCTTTGACCGTGAGGCCCGCCTCGCGCAAGGCCTTGGCGGTGCCGCCGGTGGAGATGAGTTCCACGCCCGCCGCCGCGAGCGTTTGGGCGAAGGGCACGAGGCCGGATTTATCAGAAACGGAGAGCAGAGCGCGTTGGATTTTCACGCGCGTAAAATCCCCGAAACGCGCCGCTACCGCAATCGGCAAATGGTGAAAGGCACCACAAATCTTGCTGTGCGCGGTGGAAGAGTCGCGCGAAGGCCGCGAAGGAGAACGACGGGGGGAACTACGTTTTTGGTTTTCCTAGGCAGTCAAGTGACACCCAACGCAACCATTGCGCCGG
>CAIWFB010000038.1 GCA_903911825.1 uncultured Verrucomicrobia subdivision 3 bacterium | reverse complement strand
CGGTGTCAAAACCGAGATTCACAAAATATTCATCCGTCAGCCGGTAGAGCCAGGCGAGGCCGACCGTGAGATATTTGACGAGCAAGACCGCGCCGCCGAAAATCCATCGGTCGGCAAAATCGCACAGCCACGCAGCGAAGGCGTTGAAACGGATGACCGTGGCCTCGTAAATTTCATCAATGAAATATTTATTTTCAAGCAGCTTGTAAATGAACGGCTGCGCGGATTCCAAAACATCTTTTTCCGCCACCGTTTTGCGCTGGCGTTTTCCGTAGAGGAGCCAACCAGAACCGATCCCGGTGAAAACAATTCCGGCTGAAACTAACATGAGGAAGAGTGTTCCGGGTTCAAGCAATCTTCCGATATTGAAAGAAAAAGTGCTTCCTTCCAATTCACCAAAATAACTTTGAAACCACGGCCAAGCGGGCGTGCCGACGAAGCCCAATAAAATGGCAAACCCCGCAAGTATGATCAAAGGAACGGTCATTACTGCGGGGCTTTCGTGCGGGTTGTGGTTATGAGATGAGGAATGAGAGTGGTCATCGGCGGATTGACCGTGAGAGGATTCTTCCTGATGGCCACGATAGCTGCCGGAGAATACCAATCCCATTTGGCGAGTCATATAGAACGCAGTCATCAATGCGCCGGCACAGCCGAGATAAAATGGAATATGCGAAACCGGCCAGCCGTGCGCGGCGTGAAGAATTTCGTCCTTGCTCCAGAAGCCGGAGAACAGCAACGGAAAACCAGACAGCGCCATCATGCCAGCGAAATAAACCCAGAAGGTGATTGGCATGAATTTTTTCAGTCCGCCCATCTTGCGCACGTCCTGCTCCTCGTGGCAGCCGTGGATAATCGAACCGGAACCAAGGAACAGCAACGCTTTGAAAAACGCGTGCGTGATCAGGTGAAACATACCAACGGCCACGCCGCCAACGCCAAGACCCATCATCATGTAGCCGAGCTGCGAAACGGTGGAGTAAGCTAGAATGCGCTTGATGTCGTTTTGCGCGACAGCAATGGTCGCGGCAAAAATCGCGGTAATGGCACCAACCCAAGTAATAACTTTCTGGCAGGTGGTGGGATCAACGCCTTTGCCAATGTCCAAAACAAAGGGGCTCATTTCTGATGCGCCGGCCATGAGCGGATAAACGCGGGCGACGAGGAACACGCCAGCCGCCACCATGGTCGCTGCGTGAATCAAAGCGCTGACAGGCGTCGGGCCTTCCATCGCGTCCGGCAGCCAGACATGCAGCGGCACCTGACCGGATTTGCCGACGGCACCGAGGAAAATTAAAAGGCCAATCGCAGTTGAAACGGCCATTCCGCCAATCGTGGCGTGCGTCAACATGGTGGCGAGCGCGCCGGATTCAAGACAGCCTTTGCCGCCGTCGTAAAAATTCAGCGTGCCGGTTTCGGCGTAAAGCCAGACCATGCCGAGCAGCAGGCCAAGGTCGCCAATGCGCGTGGTGATGAAGGCTTTCTTCGCCGCCGCCGCTGCGCTCGGTTTATGATACCAGAAACCGATGAGCAGATAGCTGGTCAGGCCGACAATTTCCCACGAGACGAAAAAGAGAAACAAATTATTGGCGATGACCACGCCGAGCATTCCCGACGCGAACAGTGCAAGGAAGCAGAAGAACCGCATGAAATTTTCATCGTGCGACATGTAGCCGACGCTGAAAATGAAAATCAACATGCCAACGAAGGTCACCATCATGAGCATAATCGCGGTCAGCGGGTCAAGCACCCAGCCGATGTCCATCCACTGGCCGCCGAATTGAATCCACGGAAAACTGAAAACTTCGCGGAACACGCCATCGCCGTGGTGGCCAAGCGTGGCGGAAAATGCGCAGAGCGAAAGTAGGAAGCCGAGCGCCATCGAGCCGATGGCAAGCGAGGCGGCCAGCTTGCGCGCCGGCTGCTTGTTGACGGCGATGATTCCCGCCGCGAACAACGGCAGCGCGGGAATCAGCCAGAGATTTTTGACGATCCAGATCATCCCTTCAGCTCCTTCACTTCATCCAAATTGGAGGTTTTCTTGTGGCGGTAAATCGCGATGATGAGCGCAAGGCCGACGGCCGCTTCCGCGCCCGCCATCGCCATGGAAAAAAGCACAAAGATAAAACCGGTCAGCGCCTCGGGATGCGCGCCGAACCGCCAGAAGGCGATCAGGTTCAGGTTCGCTGCGTTCAGCATCAGTTCGATGCCGATGAGCACGAGAATGGCGTGCCGCCGCGTGACCGCCCCGGCGAAACCGATGGCGAACAGCAGCGCGGAAATTAAAAGGCAAACTTGGAGCGGGGTCATTGCTGGCCTCCGTTTTCTGTTTTCGATTTTCGCGAGTCTTCTTTCAAAGCGATGATGACCGCGCCAATCATCGCGGCGGTCAATACCAGACCGATGATTTCGAGCGGCAAAACAAATTTCGTCATCAACGCGTCGCCGGCGGCACGCGTCGACATGCCGTTTGATCGAATGGTCACGCTTGCAAAGGCAGCGGGCGAACCGCGCGATTTTGCCAGGGCGATGCGCACGTCAGTCGGCGCCGGCAAGGCCG
>CAIWFB010000037.1 GCA_903911825.1 uncultured Verrucomicrobia subdivision 3 bacterium | reverse complement strand
GCGCGGGCCACCACTTTCCAACTCACCCCTTCAACTTCCGATGCATCGCCATGAATTTCTCCACGCGTTTTGCATCCACCGTGTTTGCCCAGTTGCCGCCTTGCTTGAATTCCGAGCCGACGATGAATCCGTCCGCTGCCGGGAAAAATGATTCTAGATTCGCCGCCGTCACGCCGGAGCCGAGAATGACCGGCAGCTGCGTTTTCCTTTTCACCGCCAGCACATCGGCCGCCTGCGGGGCGTCGCCGGTCACGAGGCCTGTCACGATCACCGCGTCGCCGCGCATGAATTCCACCGCGTGCGCCGTCTCGCCGATGTCCACGTCCGCCGTGATCGCGTGCGAGCTGTGTTTCTTTTTCACATCCGTCCAGACCTGCACGCGGTCCGCGCCGATGTTGCGACGGAACCGTAGCAACTCCGCCGCGGACGACTGGATAAAACCTTCATCCGCCACATGCGCGAAGGCATAACCTTCCGCGCGGATGAAATCCAGACCCGCCGCGTGCGCCACCGCCATCGCTTCGAGATTTGCGCCGGCGAGAATCTGCACGCCGCACGGGAGCTTCGCCGTTTCTTTCACCGCGCGCCCGATGATTGCCATCGCCGCGACGATTTCCGGCCCGACCTGGCCGCGCAGATACGGCGTATCGTGCATGTTCTCGATCATCAACCCGTGAACGCCCGCGTCGCGCAGCCACGTCGCCTCGCGCACGGCGAGCTTCTCCACGTCCGCGAGCGACCGTTCGCACGCCGGCGTGCCCGGCAACGCGCCGAGATGAATCATGCCTATGACCGGCTTGCGTGAAGGGAAAAGATTTTTGGGTTTGGCTACCATGGGAAAAATTGTATCGCGACCGTATAGAAAACCAAGTTTACTCAACTTGCTAGCAACCCAGCGTTGAAGAATCGTGCGAGTTTTAACAGATCAAGAAATGGAGCAAGTTGAAATTTGGGCTCGGAAAACCCAAATCGCAAAAATTTTATCTTTCTTTGATGGGCTTCCGAGATTCATTCATATCCCAAAGCCAATGCTTGTTGGAAGTAACAACGAATCGGAAATCATAATGGTTGGAGACACAACGGTGAGTCGCATACGTGGCGAATTGAAGAATTTAGACGAACCATTCAATCCTCATTTAAGGGAGCAGAGAATCCTTGGTGGCATTAAGCGAATAAAGCCTGAACGGGCTACCTCCCTAATTTACCAAGAGTTGAAGAAAGGTTTTCCGGAAATCTGCATGCTTGAAGACTCGGGTGAATGTGGCGAAAAAGTAATTCGGGCTCACTCTCTCCAGGAGGCTGTTTTTAAACACCATTCCAAGAAGAGGCACGTTTACCAATTTGAACCATTTACTGGCAAGCGCGACGAAGACAAAAACCTGTGGCCGGAACTTGCTGGAATTCATGAAGTCACTACTTTTCTAGGATTCTGCGAGCACCACGATTCAAAAGTTTTTTCTCCTATTGAAACGCGTCCTTTTCAAAATACTTTAGAGCAACGATTTCTTTTCCATTATCGAGCCTTCGCACAGATGTATTATGACAAGGCTCACAAGTTTCAGATAATGGAGAGAGTCCATGATCACTTAGCAAAGAAGTTTGGTCGTCTTGAACTTGACACGATGGAGAAAAGTATTTTCCTGAATCGCCACGACACCCAAGAGTTAAAGCAGACAAAAATTGAATTGGAAAACCAACTCAGAAACAAAGATTGGTCGGCGATTGAAGGGTATGCTTTTGTCGGGGAAAAAATGCCGGATGTTCTGACAACAAATTATTTTGCTCCTCTCAAAAACTTCCACGGTAAAATTTTTCAGGACACCAAATCGCTTAACCCTATCAAATGGATATCTTTCACGGTAACAGCCGTGAATGATCGGGCGGTGTTTCTGTTATGCGGAGAGAAAGGGTGCCCAGTGTTAAAAGAGTTTGCATCGTCGTTTCGAGAGATGCCTCTACAAAGCTTAGCGATTGTCACGTATGTGTTTTGCACCTTCGAAAATTTCATCATGTTACCAAAATGGTGGGATTCTCTCCCGCGCAGTGTTCAGCTTAAGTTTGTGAATGCTTTTCAAGGAAGGTTTTATCGGCGAGAGCTGCCCTCCGTTCCAGACTGGAATTTGAAAGAGATTAGCTAAAGCTTGGCCTCAGCTGATTTCACTTTTTGAATCGCCATCCAGATCGCCTCACACGTCGCCGGTGACGCCAGCGCCACTTCACCTTTGCCCGCACCGAACGCCGCCACGGCATCGCGGATCGCTTCGCGCACGGAGATGGCGAGCATCAACGGTGGTTCGCCAACGGCTTTGCTGCCGTGCACGACGTTTTTCTGCGCGGCATTCGGCAGCAGTGTGACGTTGAATATTTTCGGCGCGTCGCCGATGGCGGGAATTTTGTAGGTGTCGGGCGAGTGCGTGAGCTTGACGCCCTGGTCGTTCCACAACAGTTCTTCCGCCGTGAGCCAGCCCATGCCCTGGATGAAGCCGCCTTCGATCTGGCCGCGATTGATCGCGTCGTTCACCGAGCTGCCGACGTCGTGCAGGATGTCCACGCGCGTGACTTGTTGCATGCCGGTGAAGCCATCGAGTTCCACCTCCGTCACCGCCGCGCCGTAAGCGAAATAATGAAACGGCTTGCCGCGTCCGGCCACGCGATCCCAATGGATGCCCGGCGTGGCGTAATAACCGGTGGTGGAAAGACTCACGCGGCTGAAATAGGCTTTTTGCACGACTTGGGCGAAGGGAATTTTAACGTCGGGGAACTCGCGGTGATAAACAAAGCCGTCCGCGAAAATAATTTCCGTAGCAGCCGACGTGAGGAGGCTCTGATTGTTTTCAGATTTTAGTTTGAGCCTCGTTACCTCGGCTGCTACCAACTCAAACGCCGCCGGCGCAAGGCGCGCGCGCAAAATGTCGCACGCATTTTTCACCGCCGCGCCGTTCAAGTCTGTGCCCGCGCTTGCGGCGGTGGCGGACGTGTTCGGCACTTTGTCGGTGCTGGTGGTCATCACGCGGATGTCGGCGAGCTTAGCGCCGAGCGTTTGCGCGGCGATCATCGCGACGTTCGTGTGCAACCCCTGGCCCATCTCCGTGCCGCCGTGATTCAACTGCACCGTGCCGTCCTGATAAATCAAGACGAGCGCACCGGCTTGATTGAGATGCGTTACGGTGAAGCTGATGCCGAATTTCACGGGCGTCATCGCGAGGCCGCGTTTGCGGTGCGGATGCGCGGCGTTCCACGCGGAAATTTCTGCGCGACGTTTTTCCAGCTCGGCGGATTTCTTCAGTTCGTGCCAAATCGTTTGTATGCGATTGTCTTCGATGAGCTGGCCGTAATGCGTGGTGTTCGTCTCGCCCGTGCCGTGATAAAGATTCCGTTCGCGCACGACTTCCGGCGGCAGACCCAGCCGACGCGCGACGCGATCCAAAATTTCCTCGATGACCAACATCCCTTGCGGTCCGCCAAAACCACGGAACGCGGTGTTCGACGAAAGATGCGTCTTGGCGACCTGTCCGCGAAATTCCACGGCGGGAATGTAGTAGCTGTTGTCGAGATGGAACAACGCGCGATCGGTGACGGCCTGCGACAAATCCTGCGACCACCCGCCGTTGGATGTGAGGTGAACGTGCGCCGCGCGCAATTTGCCATCGGCT
>CAIWFB010000036.1 GCA_903911825.1 uncultured Verrucomicrobia subdivision 3 bacterium | reverse complement strand
GGGGACAAATGGGGACAAATATACTTCGGAAAAACAGCTTTTAGCTTCGGGATGCTGAAAAACGTCAAAGTGAACTTTAGCTAATAATACCAGTGTTAAAACACTGTTTTTGCGAAGATTCCCGAAGCCCCAGAAGCGCATTCGAAACCTGCAGCGCGCACCATCTTCAGTTCACTTTTCTACCGCAAAAATATTTTCGAATCGGCGTTTGCATTCTGTTCGGGGCGAGGGATATTCCGCGCACTCGATTTATGAATGAAATTTCTCCGGTCATGGTCATTGTTGGTGGTGCGGGTGGCATTGGTTCCGCTGTAGCTCAACGGCTCGTCAAGCGTGGCTGCCGCGTGGTGCTGGCGGGGCGAAATACCGAACGCCTTCAAACTGTCGCAGACTCGCTGTCTGCCGAAGCTCAAGTGCTCGACGCGCGTGATGGCGCCGCAGTGGAAACCTTGTGGCAGGATATTGCTGCTCGTCATGGTCGCATTGATGGCGTGGTCAATTGCGCTGGCTCCATCCTCCTAAAATCTGCTCACCTCATCAGCGATGCCGAATTTGCCGAAACCATCGCCACCAATCTCACCACCGCTTTCAATCTCGTGCGCGCCAGCACGCGGCTGATGATGCGGCAATCTGGCGGGGGCAGCATCGTCCTCTGTTCCTCCGTCGCCGCGCGGCGCGGACTGGTGAATCACGAAGCCATCGCGGCAGCTAAAGCGGGCGTGGAAGGCTTGGCATTATCCGCTGCGGCGAGCTATGCGCGCTTTGGGGTGCGTGTGAATTGCGTCGCTCCCGGTATGACACGCACGGATTTGACGCGTTCCCTCACGCAGAACGAAACCATCGCCAAATTGTCGGCTGCATTACATCCGCTGGGGCGCATTGGCGAACCCAGCGAAGTCGCCTCGGCCATCGCGTGGTTATTGGATGCCGAACAAAGTTGGGTTACCGGTCAGTTGCTGGGCATTGATGGCGGTCTCGGTAGTGTCCAAGCGCGGAGTTGAAAGGGATATGGCTGCCGCCAAAATTAAACCCACGCCTACTGCTACCGCTGGTTTGCGGTTGGGTTTGTGTTGTCAGTTCCACGAACAGCCGATCAAGTTCCGCGTTACCACAGCGACGGCCATGCAGCGGCTTTCGCGACGGCAGCAACTCGCCCGCTATGCCGAGCTTTGCGCGGGCAATGCCGCAGCGTTGCTGGCCGCGTTGCAATTCTGCGCTGCGCACCGCGTTGGTTCCTTTCGCATCCTCACGCCAATTTTTCCGGTGAAGACGCATCCCACCGTCGGCTATCGCGTCGAAGAATTGCCCAGCGCCGGGGAAATCATCGCGCAGTTGCAACGCTGTGGTGAATTTGCGCGGGCCCAAGGCTTGCGCACCGGGTTTCACCCCGATCAATTCGTCGTGCTCAATTCGCCGGATGAAAATATCGTCGCCCGATCCGTCGCCGACTTGGAGTCACAAGCCGAACTCGCGGAATGGACGAATGCCGACACCATCAATATCCACGGCGGTGGAGCTTACGGCGACAAACGCACCGCGCTGGAACGCTTTGCCCGCAATTTGAATCGGCTCTCTGCACGCGCCCGCGCCCGCTTGACCGTGGAGAACGACGACAAAACTTACACGCCGGCGGACTTGTTGCCGCTCTGTCAGGCCGAAGGCGTGCCGTTAGTTTACGATGCCCATCATCACCGTTGTCTGCCGGATGGCCTGACTGTGGAGGCGGTGACGGAGGCTGCCCGTAAAACGTGGAATCGCGAACCGCTTTTCCACCTCTCCAGTCCGATTGAAGGTTGGACAGGTCCGAAGCCGGAACGTCACCACGATTACATTAATCCAAAAGATTTTCCTGCTGCCTGGTTCGGTTGGCCCGTCACTGTGGAGATTGAAGCCAAGGCCAAGGAACTTGCCATCGCCCGCTTGCAAGCTGACTTGAACCTGTAAATCGGCACTGCAAGCTGGCACGAATCAATGCGGGCTGGCCCGGCTGTATAGGGCCGCCCCGGACATTGGTGCCACTGAATATTACTCGGTGCCGCCGCTATTGAGCATTATCCAAAGCGGTGGAAACGTGACTTTGTCTTGGCCTATAAATGCCGTCGGTTTTCACCTTCAAACGTCAAACAACTTGAACAGCGGCAATTGGTCGGATATTTCGCCCACTATCACGCAAGTGAACGACAACTTTCAAACCGTCCTAACACCCGCAGCAACAAGGCTATTTTACCGGTTGGCTCTGTAAGCTAACGCTTCATCAATAACCGCAGCGTCGCGAATGCTGCGATTTTTTGTTGAGATGAAATCGTCCGAACGCATCGTTTCTTTCAGAACTGCTCGTCTTTCTCCTTGAACAGCACGTTGAACGTAGTCAACGAACCGTAGCAACGCGTGATGTATTGTTGCATTTCAACTTTTTCGCCGTCTGACAACTGTTCGTGCGCGTTGAGCTTCTGTTCCAACACGCGCAGATTATTCCGCACCATCACGATCTTGTGAAAGAAGACTTCCAGCGGCACTTCTTTCGTCTGCAACGTCGCCTCCGCTGGATGCAATACCAACTTGCCGCCGTGCCAGCGCACACCGAGTTGTGCTACGACCGAATCCGGCTTGGCCAAACCGAGTTGAGCCACCGCCGTCGCCACCGTCTCTTGCAGGAACTGTTTTAGCGGCACCTCCAACCCGCTCACCGCTAGCTGCGGTTCCGCTGCTTCCAAGCCGCTCGTTTCCGGGGCCACAGCGTTGCGCCCGCCACTTTCAAACAAGATTTCTGCCACCGCTTCGGAAATGGATTTGACCGTGCCCAACCCGTATTGCGGATGCCTGACTTTCATGCCGATGCGAAGTGATTCAATTTTCATGGAACCATTGTAGTCTTGGAGGGAAGCTGGAGGGAAACTTCATTTTTCGACTCTTTCAACAGCTTGCCCGACAGAAAGAATGATTCGTCGCGGGATTGCCATCGACCGCGCCGCTTTGGACTAGAAAAAAGAAAACCGGCGACGCGGAAATAAATCTCCACCTCGCCGGTGACGTTCGTGACGGTGGTTTAAACGGGCAAAAGTTTGCCTTGCTCGCTTTCTCTGGTGGCCGCTTCGCCGAGGGTTTGCGTCTGTTTGCGGCGACGTTCGATGATATGTTTGTCCAGTAGCGGGTCGTAGGCCACGGGATAATTGCCATCGTAACAGGCGAGGCAGAAATTTTCCTTCGGCTGACCGGTGGCGGCGACCATGCCCTCCTGCGAGAGATAATGCAGGGAGTCAGCGTTCAGATATTTACGGATTTCATCCACAGTGTTGTTCGCGGCCATGAGTTTGCTGAGGTCGGGAAAATCAATGCCATAGACGCACGGATTCTGGTGGGGCGGGCAACTGAAGTCGACGTGAACTTCTTTGGCACCCGCGTCTTTGAGCGTCTTCACGCGGGAACGGCAGGTGGTGCCGCGCACGATCGAATCATCAACGATGACGACGCTTTTGCCCTTCACCAGCGACTCGATAAGGTTAAGCTTCACGCGCACATTGAAGTCGCGGATGAGTTGCGTGGGCTGGAGAAAACTACGGCCGACGTAATGGTTGCGGATGAAGGCCATCTCATAGGGAATGCCGGATTCTTCAGCATAACCCATCGCGGCGCACACGCCGCTGTCGGGGACAGGGATGACGAGGTCGGCTTTGACGTTGTGTTCGCGCGCGAGCTGGCGGCCCATTTCTTTGCGGACTTCGTAAACACTGTGGCCTTGGATGACGCTATCGGGACGGGCGAAATAGACGTATTCAAAAATGCAGAAGGCTTTCTTTTGGTGTTCGGGAAAAGCCTGGATACTCGTGAGACCTTTTTCGTTGATGATGACGATTTCGCCCGGCGCAACATCGCGGATAAAGCGGGCGTGGATCAAATCAAACGCCGTCGTCTCGCTGGAGAGCACGTAGGCACCTTCCGCCGTTTTGCCTATGGAGAGCGGGCGAAAACCGTGCGGGTCACGCGCGCCAATCATTTCGCGCTCGGTCATGATGACGAGCGAATAGGCACCTTCGATGCGGCGCAAGGTTTGAACTAGGGAATTAGCGACGCCACTCATCTCGGGTTGCGCGAGCATCATGATGATGATCTCGCTATCCACGGTGGTTTGAAAAACGAGGCCGCGCGTTTCCAATTCATCGCGGAGTTGGGCAGCATTGGTTAAATTACCATTGTGAGCCACGGCAATTTGGCCGCGCGCACAATCCACCGTGAGCGGCTGGGCATTTCGGAGCGCGGAGGAACCGGTCGTGGAATAGCGCGTGTGGCCGATGGCGCGGTCGCCAACGAGATCATGGAGAATTTTCGGGTCGTTAAAAATCTGCGGCACCAAGCCCATGCCGTGGTGCTTGAAAAATTTGCCGTCGTGGCAGGTGACAATCCCGGCGCTTTCCTGCCCGCGATGTTGCAGGGCGTAGAGGCCGTAGTAAGTGAGTTCGGCGGCATTGGGATGGCCGAAAATGCCGAAGACTCCGCAGTAATGTTTGGGGTAATGTGGTGATTTTTGCATCGCGCGCGTCGCTGAATTTTTACAGAGGAAAATGCCGTGCGCAAGGCGGAAGCGGGAGCGAGGCCGATTCAAAATTCGCTCGCCTTTCCGTGGCGGCGGTTTAATGATGGAGCTCATGATTGCGGCCGCCGTGCAAAAAACCTCGTGGAGTTGGGACAAGCTCGCGTTCAACTGGTTTGACGTGGCGCTAGTGGCCGTGCTGGCGTTCGGCTTCTGGCGCGGGCGCAAACGCGGGATGAGCCGGGAATTTCTGCCGGTGAGCATGTGGTTGATCATCATCATCGCCGGTGGTTTTGGCTATGAATGGGTCGGGGATCAATTGATCAAGCAAGGCGTCATCCGCAGTGTGTTTGGGAAAAGCTTCTTGGAACGCACGGCGGGCTACCTTTCCGCGTATCTCCTCATCGCCTTCCTGATTTACCTGATTTTTTCCATCATCAAAAATCTGCTGAAAGCCAAGGTGGAGGGCAGCAATACTTTCGGCAGCAATGAATATTATTTCGGCATGGTGGCCGGGGTCATCCGTTACGCCTCCATGACAATTTTTGTGCTGGCGATGTTAAACGCTCCGGTTTATTCCGCTGCGGAAATTGCGGCCAAGAAAGCCTACAACAAGCAATGGTTCGGCGGCGGCATTTACGATGGAAATTATCTGCCGGACATGGCGACCGTGCAGTCCGATGTCTTTCAAAAATCCTTGCTGGGGCCGTCCATCAAGGATGGTTTGTCCAGTATGTTCATCAATGCGAACCCCAAAGTCGTCACGCCCAAAGGTTCTTACCACAACTGAGCGCGGATCATGGCAGGCTTTCTTACTCCCGCCGCGCGTGAACAAATCCGTGCCGCCAGTGACATCGTGGATGTCATCGGCTCCTATCTGCCGTTGAAGAAAAACGGCGCGAACTTCACCGCGCTCTGCCCGTTCCACAAAGAGAAGTCGCCCAGCTTCAACGTCAATCAGCACAAACAGACCTTTCATTGTTTCGGCTGCCACAAAGGTGGCGACGTGTTCACCTTTGTCAAAGATTACGAGAACATCGGCTTCATGGACGCCGTGCGGCGCTTGGCGGAACGCGCCAAGATTCCGCTCGAATTTGAGAACACTCCCGGCGCGCAGGAATCGCGGCATCTCAAAGATCAATTACTTCAGATCCACGATCAGCTCGCCACGCGCTGGCAAAGTTGCCTTGCCAACGAAGCCGCCGGGCAATTGGCGCGAGATTATCTCGCCAAACGCGGCGTGTCGGCCGAGGCCATCAAATTATTTCGCATCGGTGCCGCGCCGGAGTTGTGGGACGACACGGTGAATTGGGCCAAGAGCAAAAACTTCGCGCTCGAAACCGTCGAGCAAGCCGGACTCATCATCAAAAAAGAAGAAACCGGCCGCCACTACGACCGTTTTCGCGGGCGACTCATGTTTCCCATCTGCGATGAACAGGGCAGGGTGATCGGGTTCAGCGGACGTATCTTGAGCGGCGATGAGAAGACCGCAAAATATGTCAATTCCCCCGAGACCGCCATCTTCACCAAGAGCAAAGTCTTCTTCGGTCTTGATAAATCCAAGCGCGCCATCCTCGACAAAGGCTATGCCATCGTGTGCGAAGGGCAGCTCGACCTTATCGCTTGCTTCATGGGCGGCGTGCAAAACATCGTCGCGCCGCAGGGCACCGCTTTCACCGACCAACATGCCCGCATCATCAAGCGCTACGCCAATGAAGTCGTGCTGTGTTTCGATTCCGACAACGCCGGACAGAACGCCATCGTGCGGTCGCTCGATCATTTGCTCGCGGCGGAACTTGCCGTGCGCGTCGCCGTCGTGCCCGCCCCGCACGACCCGGATAGTTTCATCAAAGCCCACGGCGGCGACGCGTTTCGCACGTTAGTAGAGAGCGCCGAAGGGTTCTTTGATTACCTGCTCAAGCGTCTCTGCGCTACCAATGACGCCACCAGCGACAAAGGTCGCCTCACCATTTTGCGCGATATGGCGGAAGCCTTGCACAAGACCGGCAACTCCGTGTTGCTCGACACCCACGCGCAGAAAACCGCCCTGCGCCTCGGCGTGGCCGTGGAAGCCGTGCGCAAAGAATTTGCCAAAATCAAAACCCCGACCGCCATCGTGCGTCAAGGTGATGATGACGGCCCGGATGATTCGATTCTCGCCGGTGAATTTGAGGAAGCCGCGCCCGCCCGTCCGTCCACCAACGAATGGCATCTGCTCAAAGTTCTCTTGCTGCATGAGGAATTAGTCGGCTGGGGACTATTGTATCTGGATGTGAATTGGCTCACGCATCCCTTCGTGCGACACATCGTGAACGCTCGCTTGGCCGCCTGCGAACACGAGACGTGGCATGCGCTCACCGACTTCATGGACAGCATCGAATCGCCTTTGATGCGCAGCCTCATCACCGAAGCCGTGGCCGATGCGCGTCCCCTGCCGAACGCCGACCGACAACTCGCTGACGTGGTGCTGAAACTGCGGAATCAATTTCTCGACCAACAAATTGCTGTGTTAACTCAGCGCATCGGTGCGCCCGAATTAACCGACGAAGTGCGCTTAGAATATCTCCATGAGCAACAACGCTTGAAACAAGCCAAGCGTGCCCCGCTCGCTCCGTTAGAAAAGTAAACACTCAGACCTTCTACCAGCCCAGAAAGGCTCAGGTCATCAAATGATGGCTTAACCAGATAACTTTTAAGCCCTTCAAACAGGTCACTGGATGCTAAAAAGCCAGTTCCAAGGTCATAAATCACCAAATAAGCCTCATAAATCGCGTTTATAGCATCGGGGATTGCAATACCAGCGTGTGGAATCGTAAAACTAGCGTCGGGAATCACGATACCAGAGTCAGGGATCACGATTCCTGCTTAGGGAATTGCAATTCCAGAGTCGGGAATCGCGATTTCCGCTTAAGGGATTGCAATACCAGAGAGGGGAATCGCAATTTCACCATCCAAAATCGCAATCCCCGACCTATCTAAGACGTTCACCAAGGCATGGAACATTGTCAATCAGGCTCGTTTTTAAAAGCTTATGGCGAAAATTGCAGACCATGAGAGTTGTGTTACGGATAAATACGCTGGGTAATGGGTATTGCCACCAAGATTACAGGGGCACCACTCTGGCAGCAGCAGACGTGCATTCACTCAGGCTAATCTCAGCGCGGGCAAGTTGCATTTAGTCGCCGTGGTCAAATTGTGACAGGCTTTTCATTTCGCCTGAGCAGCCTCGCGCGGAGAACTCGTTGTTTTATCAGCGCTAAAACCCTTGTTTCTATTGATGAATTCTATTTTCAACGCCTGTTGCGGTTGCGGTTTCCTCAAGTTGGCATCGTTCTCGCTTAGAAGCTGGTGGCTATTCAAACAGCCAATGCACGCATTCTGCGGGCCTAAGAAAATCCCAAGGCTTCTTTACAGGATTCGTGTATTCACATAACTAACTAAACCGAAAATAATACTATGAAACTTAATAATAAAGTCGTTGTGACCAGCTCCATCATCATGAACGTCGTGATGGTGACCGCCCTCGTTTATATCTCTAAAATGATCACGGCACCGGATTACACGGCGGCGCCGTTGATCGTGTTGTTGTCTAAACCGGAAGGTGCTACCGCGATGCACGCGACGTATGGCCAAGTGGTGCCAGCCGCGCCGATGAATTAATCGGCTGTTCACTCCAGTAACACGGTTTTGCCATACCAGATCTCAGTAAATCGCGCCCGCGAGACGTCCCAAAATCCGTAGGCTGGATCAATGAAACGGGCGCGTTCGCCATCGAGCTGAATCAGTAATGTGGCGTGGCGCATCATCGGCAACGTGGCGATGGAAACGATGGCGGGTAAATGCACTCGGTCCAATTCCGTCAACTTGAGCACGCGAGCCGTGGCGTTCGTCTGGCCAAAATAGTTTGCGGCTCTGACGAGTGCCGTCGTGGTGGACCCTTCCGCCGTGACGCCGCAAACGCGGGAAACTTCCCGCTCAGTCAGCGGCGCATGGTGGGCGTAGCGTTCGAGATAATTTAGCAAGGCCACTGCGCCACACGTAGCTTCCACTCGCTCTGATTGGCGCAGAATGCCGTTGGCATCGCGTTGTCCATCCTCAAGCAGAAAGTAAACCGGCACCGTCCGCGATACGATGAGCGCGGCCATGCCGAAAACGGCGACACAATAAAAGATGCGCCGTCCGCTTCCGTTCGGCGTGTGGCCCGTGCCGACAATCCAGCCGTGCCCAAAAAACATCGCCACTAGCAACACTAGCCAGCGTCCGGAATGCGCAAACCATTCGGCGACGCTTGCGCCCCAGCCGTCCGTGTCCGCGTAATTGCGGGTGAAATACGCCGCCACAAACCACAAGCTGCCCGCGCCAATGAGCAGCAGCGCCGTGCGGTGCGACATTTCTTTTGCGCGACCACGGTAACGCCGCCCCATTTGACGCCCCAACAGCAGAGCGGCTCCCATCAAGCCGGCAATCGTGGCAAAGTAAGTGATCAAGTTTGGAAAATAAAAAAGCGCCACAGAGGTTGTCCGTGGCGCGGGGTAGGGGAAACTAAATTATTTCGCGCCCTGATCAATCCAAGCGCGGACGAGACCGATTTCTTCGGGCGTCAGCGTTTTAGCGCCGGCTTTGTTAGGAGTGGGCGGCATCCATTCATCTTTTTCGGAGGTCGCGTGGGCGATGCTCTTGACGATGAAACTATTCGCACTGTCACCGGCATTCACAATCTTGCCCATCTTGGTGCCCTTGAGGACGCCTTCGAGCGTGTCCATGTGGAGCTTGGCTTTGGCGCGGTCGCCGCTGTGGCATTTCGCACAGTTGGCGTCAAAAATGGGTTTGATGTCCGTGGCGTAGGTCACGCCGGTCTTGGTGGCGGCGGGCGGTAAATCCGCGGCGGTGGCTGCCAGGTTGAAACTGAACGCCGCGGCCAGGGCGGCGAAGGTGATTTTAGTGAGAGTCATGTTTGGTTTGTTGTGGTTTGGTTAATGCAGTCGCCATGTAAGACGCCAGAAAGTGACGAAAGGTTCAAACTTATTTTCCGGCGCGGACGCAGCTTGCAGTTGCCGCCTGCCTGCGCCAATTTGAGCGCGTGAACAGTGATGATTTTTCCGACGCAGCGCTGGTAGTCATGGGCCACGGCACGACGTTGAACGACCAATCCGCCGCCCCCGTGCGTCAACACGCGGCGGAACTGCGTGGCCGCAAGCTGTTCGCTGAAGTGCGGGAAGGATTTTGGAAACAGGAGCCGCACATCCAGACCGTGCTGGCCGAACTCACCGCGCCGCGTGTCTTCATCGTGCCGTTTTTTATCAGCGAAGGTTACTTCAGCACCGAGGTCATTCCTCAGGGCCTCGGTTTCACTTGCCCGAAATTGCTCACGCGTATCACGCGGCATTCGGCGGTCTATTATTGCAAACCCGTCGGCTCGCACGACTTGATGACCACGGTGATTCTGGCACGGGCAAAGGAAGTCGTAGAAAAATTTCCGTTTCCGCGCGCGCCTAAACCGGCGGACACAACGCTGTTCATCGCGGGCCACGGCACGGGGCGCAACGCCAATTCCCGCAAAGCGGTGGAGCGGCAGGCGGATCTAATTCGCGGGCTGAACGCTTACGCGGGGGTGGAAGCCATCTTCATGGAGGAAGCGCCGTTCATTAAAGGTTGTCACGAAACGGGGAATACTAAGAACATTGTCGTTGTGCCGTTTTTTATCAGTGACGGTTTGCACGCGCGCGAAGATATTCCCGTGCTGCTGGGCGAACCGGAACGTCTCGTCAAAGAACGGCTAGCCGCCGGTCAGCCGACCTGGCGCAATCCCACCGAGCGCGGCGGCAAATACATCTGGTATGCCGATTCCGTTGGCACCGAACCGCTGCTGGCGGAGGTGATCTTGCAGCGCGTCCGAGAGGCCGCTAAATAATTTATGCACCCACTTCGCATCGGATTTTTGAGCACGGCTGGCATCGGAAAAAAGAATTGGAAAGCCATTCTGAATTCCGGGAACTGCGTCGTCTCTGCCGTCGCCAGTCGTGATGTGAGCAAGAGTCGCGAATTTATCCGCCAGTGTCAGGATGAGCATTCCTTTGACATCATTCCCGACGCGCTCGGCAGCTACGAAGCCTTGCTCGTTTCGCCCAACGTGGACGCTGTTTATATTCCGCTCCCGACCGGTTTGCGGAAAGAATTTGTGCTACGCGCTGCCGCCGCTGGCAAACATATCCTCTGTGAAAAACCCTGCGCCGCGAATGTCGCTGAATTGGAAGCGATGCTTGCGGCGTGTCGGCAGCATCAGGTCCAATTTCTCGATGGCGTGATGTTCATGCACAATTCGCGTCTCGCCAAGGTTCGCGAGATTTTGGATGACGGTCAAAGCGTCGGCAGCCTCCGCCGCATCGCCTCCGCCTTCACGTTTTATCCCGGTGAAGAATTTTTCCAATCCAACATCCGCGCCAATGGCTTACTTGAACCCACCGGCTGCCTGGGTGATTTAGGTTGGTATTCCATTCGCTTTGCGCTGTGGACGATGAATTGGCAACTGCCTCTGCGCGTCACAGGCAAAATTCTTTCGCACTCCGCCGACTTGCCGGGGCGACCGAGTTCGCCCACGGAATTTTCCGCCGAACTGCACTACGCGGATGGCGTTTCGGTGGAGTTTTATTCTTCGTTCCGCACCGCCAAGCAGCAATGGGTTCACGTGAGCGGCCAGAAAGGTTGGCTGCGCTTGCCCGATTTCGTGCATCCGCTGAACGGCTACGAACCCGCGTTTGAAGTGAATGAAAAATTTATTACCGTTGCCAGCGACGTGAAATGTCCACCCGCCGGCGATCCCACGGCTTACGGTCATCTCACCGCGCAAGACACGCGCATGTGGCGGAACTTCGCAAATCAAATCGCTAGCGGTAAACTCAATACCGACTGGCCGAATTGGGCATTGCAAACGCAGAAAGTGCTGGATGCCTGCCATGAATCGGCGCGCAGTGGTCAGTCCGTGACAATTTAAGTAACGCCTCAAGAATTTTTCCGGTAGCACACAGGATTTTTGTGCATTTCGTGATTTATCAGAAAAGTCCGTTCCGCTATCTTGCGCCGCGTGCATTTCCGGAAGATTACCATCGTGGGTGTCGGGTTACTGGGCGGGTCCATTGGTTTGGCCGCTCGGGAACGTCGCGCCGCCTTTGAAATCGCTGGATACGTGCGCCGCTCCACCAGTCTGAAAGAGTGCGAACGTGCCGGTGCAGTAGATTACGCCACCACCGACTTGCTCGCCGCCGTTTCCGATTCCGACCTCATCATTCTCTGCACGCCGCTGGCACAAATGTCAGCGCTGGTCCGCCAATTTCTCCCCGCACTCAAACGCGGCGCGATTGTCACCGATGTCGGCAGCGTGAAGGCCGAAGTCGTGCGCGCCTTGGAACCGCTCATTGCCAAAACCGGCGCGCATTTCGTGGGCGGACATCCCATGGCCGGCGGCGAAAAAACAGGCGTGACCGCCGCGCGGAAAAATTTGTTTGAGAACGCCGTTTGTGTTTTAACGCCGACGAAAAAATCCCAAGCCGACGCCGTGGGCAAGCTGGAACAATTTTGGCAAGCCCTTGGAGCGCGCACCCTCAAACTCACCGCCGCCCGCCACGATTTGCTCGTGGCGCGTTCCAGTCATTTACCGCACGCCCTGGCCGCGACGCTCGCCGGTTTGGTTTTGGCCGGTAAAGATCCGCGGGAACAAGCCGCCTTGTGCGCGACCGGCTTTCGCGACACCACGCGCATCGCCTCCGGTTCGCCGGAAATGTGGCGCGACATTTCGCTCGCCAACCGCAAAAATCTCGCCCGTTCCGTGGCGGCGTTCGCGAGCGAATTAAAAAAATTCCAGACCGCACTCCAACGCAACGATGCGGCCGCTGTGGAAAAATTTTTCACCAACGCCAAGCAACGCCGCGACCACTGGGGCGCGCCAGCTAAAACAATTTCAACCGAATGAATTTGAGCCACCGATTGAACAC
Source organism: uncultured Verrucomicrobia subdivision 3 bacterium (assembly GCA_903911825.1). GTDB lineage: Bacteria > Verrucomicrobiota > Verrucomicrobiia > Limisphaerales > UBA11358 > UBA11358. Next base: position 14,007 of record CAIWFB010000036.1, on the reverse strand, counting down.
GGATGAAACCCGGATTTTTATTCGCAAGTTTTCACAGATTGGGCTGGCGGAAAATCTATCTGCGTCAATCTGCGGACGCCTTTTTCCGTGTTTCATCTGTGGCTAAATAAAAATGGCTTTACCCGATCTCATTGAAATCGTTCCGCTCACGCAGCCCGTGCGCGCCGAGATCACCGTGCCCGGCTCCAAGAGTATCACGAATCGCGCGTTGATACTGGCGGCGTTGGCTGAAGGTGAAGTCACGCTGCGCGGGGCGCTGTGGAGCGAGGATACCGAGATCATGTTCGAGTGTTTGCATCAACTCGGATTCGAAATCAGCCAGCAGCTTGATCCCGATGAACCCTGCAACCGCACCATTACGGTGAAAGGTTTGGGCGGACGCGTTCCCGCTGGCGGCACAGAGTCGCAGCCCTTGGATTTGTTTGTGGGCAACGCCGGCACCGCCGCGCGTTTTCTGGCGCCATTTCTTTGTCTCGGCAGCGGTGTGTATCGGTTGCAGGGCGTGCCGCGCATGCACGAACGTCCGCAAGCGGCGCTGTTCGTAGCCTTGCGTGAACTGGGCTACCGCGTGGACTCCGAAAACGGAAATGATAAGTTGCCCGTGCGAATTTTCGGGACTGGTCCCAAAGCGGGCAAGTGCTGTGTGAGCATTGAAAAGAGTTCACAATTTGCTTCGGCGTTATTATTGAGTGCGGGCATCGGCCAATGGCAGGTGGAAATCATCGGTGAAAACGCAGATGAATCGCCGTATGTGGTGATGACTTCCAAATTGATGCAGGTGTTCCCCAAAAATGGCGGTGAATTTCAAATCGAACCGGATGCGAGCGGTGGGAGTTATTTTTGGGCGGCAGGAATGTTTGATATGATTCCTACTTGGAAGCCGCGTGGTTCGCTTCCGAATTTTGAAAGTAAAGCTGTTGAGTCATTTTTGAGGGATGCCGGTTCGCTTTTTGAAATTAAAGTCATTAATTGGCCAAAATCAGGATGGCAAGCTGATGCAGCGTTTCCACTTTTTGTCATGACCACGCTGGCTTCTAGAAAACATCACTTGGCAGACAGCATCATGACGGCCATGATTCTCGCTCCATTTTCTATGGAGCAAACTCAGTTCATAGATTTAGCGCGACTGCGTGTCCAAGAATGTGAACGTGTATCCGCAATGAAAACAGAACTTGGCAAATGCGGAGTTCAAGTTCTGGAAGATGGTGATACGCTTACCTTTTCACCTGCCTGCAGCAAAGGAGCGATGGCTCAATTTGGCGCATCTTTTCCGACTCCACTGCGGACTTTGCTTTGCAAAACCGATCTGCACGGTGCAGAGATTGAGACCTACAATGATCATCGCATGGCGATGTGTTTCGCCATTCTGGGATTGAAAGTGCCGGGCATAAAAATTAAAAATCCTGCCTGTGTGAAGAAGACATTCCCGAATTTTTTCCAAAAGCTCGCCGCGCCGGCGCCTCACGGTTTGGGCGCAGAGATTTTAGACGCGAAGTCCGGTAGAAAATTGACGCACGAAGAATTGTTTGCCGATTAAACGAGACAGGATTAAAGGGATTCACAGGATTTTCCCGAATTGAATCCTGATAATTTTGTTAATCCTGTCATAAAAATTACTTTGAAAAAACATCCCATTGTCATCGCGATTGACGGCACCAGCGCCAGCGGCAAAAGCACGAACTCCAAGCTCGTGGCCAAGGCGCTCGGCTACATCTATGTGGACACGGGCGCGATGTATCGCACGCTCGGCTGGTATTGTTTGCAGAAGCGCGTGGACATCCACGACCCAAAAGCGGTGGCGGCTGCGTGTCGCAAATGGAAAACCTCGTTGGAATGCGTGGACACCAAGAGCCATCTGCACGCGGTTCATCTGTTGGTGGAGGGTTATTATCCCGATAAAGAAATCCGCACGGCGGAAGTCAGTGCGGCTACCTCCCTCATCGCGGCGATTCCCAAGGTGCGCGATTGGATGAAGAAAAAACAACGCGAGTGCATCCAGTTCGGCAACTTGGTGATGGAAGGCCGCGATATCGGCACGAATGTTTTTCCGGAAACGGATTACAAATTTTATCTCGATGCCAAATTGGAAGAGCGCACGGCGCGTCGCTCCGCGGATGGCATCACCGAGAACCTGGCCGCGCGCGATTTGCGCGATAGTCAGCGTGCGGCCGCACCGTTGATGATCGCGCTCGGGGCCAAGGTGCTGGATAATTCCAAGATGACTTCGGCGGAAACCAGCGGCTGGTTGCTGGCCGAGATCCGTAAATTGATGCCGCAGCCCAAATGACGATTTCTTACCGCATCGCTTGGTTGGGGTTTCGTGCGATGTATGCGGTTTACTTTCGCTGGCGGGTGTTCAATCCCGAGCGGGTGCCGCACACCGGCCCGGTGATTCTCGCCGCCAACCATGCTAGCTTCATCGACCCGCCGCTGGTCGGTTCCGCGCTGTCGCGGGACATCAATTATCTGGCGCGTGAATCGCTCTTTCGTTATCCGGGCATCGGTGCCTTATTGCGTTCCTGGAACGCGGTGCCGGTGGATCGCGATGGCGGTGGGGCGCGCGGCTTGAAAATTATTCTCGACCGGCTGCTCGGCGGCGCGGGTATCATTTTGTTTCCCGAAGGCACGCGGACGACAGATGGTAAGTTACAACCCGCGCGTTCAGGCATCGGTTTGACGGTGATCAAATCCACTGCGCCCGTCGTGCCGGTGCGCGTGTTCGGAACTTACGAAGCCTATGGACGGCATCTGAAGTTCCCGCGTCCTTATCGCGTGGCGGTGAAATACGGTCAGCCAATGTATTTTGAAAAACTGCGTGCCGAAGCCAAGACGTGCGACAAGGCGAGACTGAAAGTGATCTATCAGGAAGTGGCGGATGAATTGATGGCGGCAATCGCCAAGTTGGAATCGAAGGCGGACTGACTTTGTTGATCCTGCCAAAACTCCCCGCTCAAATTCCCAAATCAGATAGCGTCTTGCTGATGCTGCTGACGACTTGAACGAGTTTGGGGTGGGACTGCTCAAAGCCATCCACGGAAGAGCGAAGGCCCTGATCTGACAGCTCCCGCAACTGAGGATTCTGTTCCGTGCGCGTGGCTTCGTGCGCCGACATTTTGGCGAAGCCGGCGATACTGTCTGCCTGTTCGCTGTGGGTTTTGGCCAGCGTGGCGACTTCGGTTTTGAGCGTGCCGAGGAGTTGGAGAAGTTCGGCTTTTTGGGCTGCATTGACCGCGTCCGCCCCGCTGATTTTGGTTTCAATCTCGCTGATGGTTTTTTCGATCATGCTTCAACTTACTCCCGCCAGCCGATTGGGCAAATCAATTCACCAACGGCCGACGCGCGGCAACACCTGTTCCACCTGCTCCCAAATGCGGGCGCAAACGACATCTAGTTGCTGGTTGCCGTTGATGAATTTAACGCGCTGCGGTTCTTGAGCTGCGATGACGCCGAAGCCATGAGCAACGCGCTCGAAAAATTTCTGGTCTGACTCCTCGATACGATCGCGCACGAACGGCATCGTCGCCTGGCGGGAGCGCAACCGCTCGGCGCTGACCTCGGCGGGCACATGGAGAAACAGGGTCAGATCCGGTTTCGTTTCACCGACCGCAAAATCAATCACCGCTTTGACGTGCGCCAAATCCAGTTCACGACCAAAGCCTTGGTAGGCGGTCGTGGAATCGTAAAAACGGTCGCATATGATGATTTCGCCTTCCGCCAAAGCGGGGCGGATGATTTCGCGCACCAGCTGCGCGCGGCTGGCATTCATCAAGAGCAATTCCGCTTCCGCCGTCATCGCGGCATTGTTATGGCTGTGCTTGAGCGTGTGGCGGATTTCTTCGCCGATGGGCGTGCCGCCGGGCTCGCGTAGGTTGCGGACGCGATGCCCCAATGATTTAAGGCGCTCGGTGAGCAGCCGCACTTGCGTGGACTTGCCGCAGCCTTCCGTGCCTTCGAATGTGATGAGGCGACCTTTGCTCACAGTTTTTTAAATTTGATACCTTTCGGCGTGTCTTCAATGACCCAACCTTTCGCCTTCAACTCATCGCGGATGGCGTCGGCGCGTTTGAAATCTTTGGCTTTTTTGGCCGCAGTGCGTTCTTCAGCTAAAGCGGCGATCTCCGCCGGAACTTCCGCTTCCGCTTTGGCGCCGATACCGAGAACGGAATCCATTTTTTCCCAAGCAAGCAATGCGGTCAGCGCATCAATGGGTGAAATAGAATTCTCAGCAATGCGTTTGTTTGTATCGCGAACCCAATCAAAAATAACTCCCCATGCCGCTGAAATGTTGAGGTCGTCGTGAAGTGCATATGTAAATAGTTTTAAATGCGAGTGTTCACTCAGAAGGTGTGGTGTGACATTTAATGACGGAATATTAGCAGCCAGTTCGCGCAGCTTGGCGACGCATTCATCAATTCGCCCGAGCGCCGTCTTGGCTCCCGTCAAACCATCCAGCGTAAAATTAAACGTTTCGCGGTAATGCGCGGTGAGCAACAGATACCGCACTTCGCGACCAGTGAAGCCTTTCGCCAACAGATCGCGGAGCGTGAAGAAATTGCCGAGCGACTTGCTCATCTTCTTGCCTTCGACAAGCAGGTGCGCGCCGTGCAGCCAGAATTTCACGAAGGGTTTGCCGGTCGCGCCTTCGCTCTGCGCGATTTCGTCTTCGTGATGCGGGAATTTCAGGTCTTCGCCACCGAGATGCAGGTCAAAGGTTTCGCCGAGCGCTTTGATGCTCATGGCGCTGCACTCGATGTGCCAGCCGGGACGACCTTTGCCCCACGGGCTGTCCCACGTCACGTCGCCATCTTCCGGCACGAACGCTTTCCACAACGCGAAGTCCGCGACCGATTCTTTTTCGTATTCATCCGAGGCCACGCGTTCGCCGGCGCGCATCTCGTCGAGATTCAACTTGAGCAACTGGCCGTAGCAGCAGCCGCAACCGCGATATTTCTCGATCGAAAAATAAACCGAGCCATCCGCCGCCTGGTAAGCCACACCGCGCGCGACGAGTTTTTTGATGAGCGCAATGATTTCGGGGATGTGTTCCGTGGCGCGGGGCTTCCGATGCGGCTCGCGGCATCCGAGAGCTTTCAAATCATCCAGAAAAGCGGTTTCAAATTTGCCGGTGAATTCCCGCAGCGTGGTTTTGTTTTCGCGGACGCGTTTGATGATCTTGTCTTCCACGTCCGTGATGTTCATGACGTGTTGCACCGTGTAGCCGGAAAATTCCAGCGTGCGGCGGACAAGGTCGGCAAAAACAAACGTGCGCCAGTTGCCGATGTGCGCGTAGTCGTAAACCGTGGGACCGCAGCAATACATCCCCACGCGTTGCCCGCTCGGGTCGAGCGGCGTGAACGGTTGGACGGAGCGCGATAACGTGTTGAACAGATTCAGAGCCATTTGCAGCGCGCAAGTTAAAGTGCCGCCCGCGAAAGCTAAAGGGGAATTTTAGAGAACGTCGCTTGCCTCCAAATAATTCGCTCCAAATGAAATGCACGATTGACGGACTATGGCGGGAAATTTAACTTTGGCCAAACCCACCCGGCCGTTCGTGGGCAACCCTCAAAAATCCTATGGAACTAAAAGTAGTCTGCGGTTGCGGTCAGAAATACGCTTTCGATGTCGAGCCCGTCAATGGCTTGATGCCTTTCACCATCAATTGCCCCATCTGCAATGCGGATGGCACGTCCACTGCCAATGGTCTGCTCGCGCAAAAACTTGCCGCTGTCGCGCCGCTGCCGGTTGCGCCTGCACCGATGGGTTTGAAGATTAATCGTCAGGAAGCAGCGCCAGCGACAGTCACTGCGCCCCCGCCATTAGTTTCGGCTGGGCGAGAAACCGCCGTTCCACCGCCGATTGCGGGAATGAAGCCGATTTCTACCGAGAAAAAATCCCGTCCGGCAGTGGATGGAGAATTTAGTTTGGTGCGCGGCATCATGGGTGCGCTGGCGGGTTCGGCGCTGGGTTGCGGTTTGCTATTCGCATTTTGGTTGTGGGCGCATTTCCGCTTCCCGCTGATGGGCATTGCGGTTGGTGCGGCGGCTGGCTACGGCGCACGTTGGCTAGCGAGAGGAACCGACATGACTTTGGGTGTCATCACAGCCGTCATCGCGGGTGGGTCGGTATTCGGCACTTACACCGTGATGTATGGCGAGTTCGCCATTTTTAACATCGTCTCCATCGTGATCTGTGCCGGTGTGGCGTATCGAGCAGCGTCGGAATAGCTTCAGTTATTCGCGGGGTCGAATGGCGCGGCCTTCGCTTGCAATTTCCGCATCCGCTCGACAAACAGAAAATAAACGCCCGGCCCAAAGCAGAGCAGCATCACGGAAATGCCGGTGGCGATGCCCCAAAAGGTGCCCACAGGCGCACAACAATCATCGCGGCGACGCACGATGACGTGGCTGGGCACGGCGACGATGAGTTCGAGAATACTGCCGCGCAGCAGCCAGCGGGTGAGGCGTTTGACGAGTGCTTGTTCGTCGTCAGACTTCGCAAATTTTCGGAAGATCAAGCCCCAGACCGTCCAGAAAGTTAGCACGAGAATGGTGACGCTAGCAAAGACTCCACTGTCGGTAAGGCGAAAATTTTCTGCGGGAGCACCAGATATTTTTCCACGCAACCAGTCCACAAAACCAAAGACGTTGCTCGCTTCATCGTGAAAAATGGCGCACAGCACCGCCAGCAGTCCCGCGAGGCAAAGGTTGGCTAGAAAAAAGCCGGTGACGATGACCGGGGTTTTTAGTGGGCGGCGCGCGGGCAATCGCCGTTCGGCGATATTGATCGGCAGGCGCAGCAGGAGAACTTGCCCCGTCACGAGCACGCCAAGCCAGAGCCAGTATTGCCAAGCCGAATAGAGTTTCAAGATTTCGGTAAACGAAGTCACACCTTGGTTCACGCCCCAATCACCAAAAGCGACCGCAGTGATGGGAACGGTTAAAAGCAACAAGGCAATGGCGTAGAGGGCGGCAGTGTAGATGGCCCAGCGTTTCATAGGATGATTTGGTCAGGGAATTGAACCCCACGCCAGTGAAATCGTTGCGCTCGTCAGTATGGGTTAACTTAAAAGTTTGATTTCCGGTGCCAATGGTTTTTAATTCACGTCTTAATTTTGCAATGAATATTCACGAATACCAAGCCAAGCAGTTGCTCGCCCAATACGGCGTGAACGTCCCGTTTGAAATCCCTGCCAAGTCGCTTGCCGAAGTGCGGCCGGCGGCGGAGAAAATCGCCGCTGCTGGCAGTGCCAAGGTCGTCGTCAAATCGCAAATTCATGCGGGCGGACGCGGCAAGGGCACGTTCAAGAGCGGCTTTCAAGGCGGCGTGAAAGTCGCCGGTTCCGTGGACGAAGCCGTGGGCTTCGCCGAAAAAATGTTCGGCCAGACGCTCGTCACCAAGCAAACCGGCGCGGAAGGCCGCCAAGTGCAGACCTTGTTGCTCGCCGCCGGTGCGAAGATCAAAAAGGAATTTTATCTCGCCGTTCTCCTGAACCGCGAGACATCCCGCCCGCTCATCATGGCCAGCACCGAGGGCGGCATGGACATCGAGGAAGTCGCGGAGAAGCATCCCGAAAAGATTTTCAAGGAAACGATTGATCCCGCCGTCGGCATCATGCCGTATCAGGCGCGCAAGATTGCCGCCGCGCTCGGACTCAAAGGTGATTTGTTCAACGCTGGCGTGAAACTCATCACCGGCGTCTATAACACGTGGTGGGAATGTGACGCCTCGATGGTCGAATTGAATCCGCTCGCCGTGGTGGAACTGGCCGATGGCAAGGAAACTGTCATGGCCCTCGATGCGAAAATTTCCTTGGACGACAATGCGCTCTATCGCCACAAAAATATTTTGGAGATGCGCGATTTGAACGAAGAAGCGCCGCTCGAAATTGAATCGAGCAAGTTCGCGCTGAACTACATCAAGCTCGACGGTAGTATCGCCTGCCTCGTAAATGGCGCGGGTCTCGCGATGGCGACGATGGATATCGTTCAGCACTTCGGTGCGATGCCCGCGAACTTTCTCGATGTTGGTGGCGGTGCGAGCAAGGACCAGGTGACGGCGGCGTTCAAGATCATTTTGAGCGACCCGAACGTGAAGGGCATTCTGGTCAATATTTTTGGCGGCATTATGGATTGCAACGTCATCGCCACTGGCATCGTCGCGGCGGTGAAGGAAACCGGCTTGAAACTCCCGCTCGTCGTCCGTCTTGAAGGCAATAACGTCGCCGCCGGCAAAAAGACGCTGGCCGAATCCGGTGTGGCTATCATCAATGGTGATTCAATGGCGGACGCGGCGCAGAAGATTGTCAAAGCTGTTGGCAAATAGTTTTCAGCAATGCTCAAGGTCATCGAAATCGCGTTCAGTTGCTACGCCGTCACCGACATGACGCGGGCGCGGAAATTCTATGAGGAGGTGCTCGGCCTGAAACCGACGACCGCCCACGATTCTGACACGGCCAATGGGTGGAATATGAATTCGGCCCGTATGCGTTGTCGCTCGGTTCCTCGCCGATGTTCAAGCCCAGTCCCGACGGCTGTTCCGTGGCGTTGGAAGTGGAAAATTTCGACGAAGCGGTGGCGCAATTGAAACAGCACAACGTGAAATTCCGCATTGAGCCAATGGCCACGCCCATCTGCTCCATGACGATGGTTTACGATCCCGATGGCAACTGCATTTGCATTCACAAGCGGAAGGCGAAATGAACGGAAACAACCAAGAATCTTTTCTGAAAGAGTCGCCGGCAGCTTACCGAGTGGTGACAGACGGTGATCTGGATGTGTCGTTGTTGAAAGTCAATCTGGCAAAGTCACCGTGGGAACGGATGCAGGCGAATGATGACGCGTTGAATTTTACGGAGTCATTGCGCGCGGCGATGGAGAAGCGGAATGCAAAATTTAAGTGAACTGACGCGGCGGTTGATTGCATCGCAAGTTGAGTTCGTTTTGGTCGGCGGATTCGCGGCGGCGGCGCACGGCGTTATGCTGGTCACTAGCGACGTGGATATTTGCTGCCGGTTCAGCGAAGCGAATTTGATGCGGATTCAAGTGGCGTTTGCTGATTTGCATCCAGTTCACCGGTCACGGCCAGATATGCCGCTGGAACTGACGTCGCAACAGTTTGCGGGGTTGAAGAATTTATATTTGAAGACGGATTTGGGCGTGGTGGATTGTCTGGGCGATATTTTGGGTGTCGGCAATTTTGACGAGGTTTTGAAAAATAGCGTCGAAGTCGAATTACCCGTTGGTAAGTGCCGAATTATTGACATTGAAACTTTGATCCGCGCTAAAGAAGCCATGAACCGCGACCATGACCGGATTACCGTGAAACATTTGAAAGAAATTATTAAGCAACAAAAACAGAACTGATTTAGCCATGTCCATCCTCGTCACCCCCAACACCAAGGTTCTCGTCCAAGGCATCACCGGTAGCTTTGGCGCGAAGCACGCGCAACTCTCGATTGATTACGGCACGCAGATCGTCGCCGGCGTCACGCCCGGCAAAGGCGGACAGTTCTTCGAACATGGCGGCAAGAAGGTTCCGATCTTCGATACTGTCGCCGAAGCCGTGAAACAATCCGGCGCGACCGCCAGTGCCGTGTTCGTGCCACCGCCCTTCGCCGCCGATGCGATTCTCGAAGGTGCGGATGCCGGACTCGAACTCGTTGTCGCCATCACCGAAGGCATTCCCGTGCGCGACATGGTGCGGGTGAAACGTGCGCTGGAAGGCAATCTCAAGACGCGGCTCATCGGCCCGAATTGTCCTGGCATCGTCACGCCCGGCGAAGGCAAAGATTCTCACGGCGGCTGCCGCATCGGCATCGCGCCCGGCTATATTCACAAGAAGGGCAACATTGGCGTTGTCTCGCGATCCGGCACGTTGACTTACGAAGCGGTGTGGCAACTCACGTCGCGCGGCGTCGGCCAGTCCACCTGCGTCGGCATCGGCGGCGATCCGGTGAATGGCACGTCGCACCTCGATGTCATTAAACTTTTTAACGCCGACCCGGAAACCACGGGCATCATCATGATCGGCGAAATCGGCGGTAGCGCGGAAGAAGAAGCCGCTGAATGGATCAAAGCGAATTGCAAAAAACCCGTCGCCGGATTTATTGCTGGTGCCACTGCACCTCCGGGACGCCGCATGGGTCACGCTGGCGCGATTGTCAGTGGCGGCAAGGGAACGGCCGAAGCGAAAATCGCCGCGTTCAAGGCCGCCGGCATCGGTGTCGCCGTAACGCCGAGTGAAATGGCGGACACGTTATTGAAGATGATGTGATTCATTCCGACTTACGAATTGCGAATTCTGAATGGTTCGTCATTCTGGATTCGCAATTTGTTTTTGTATGGGCATCGTTGATTTCATCCTAAACCTCGCCGGTTTGCTATTGTGGCTGAACTGGCGCTCAGTGCGTTTCGATCCGATGATGAAACGGACGCCGGCGACGCTCATGGGCACGCTGCGTCCGGCAGATCCAAAAAAAATGCGGCGCTGGCATCTGCTAGCGTTTCTAGCTGGGTTGCTTTTCTTGCGCGCGGTGGCCTACCGCTGGATGGCTCCATTCTGGGTGGGTAAATTGGATTTGGGTGTCATCGTGCCGCCGTTTCGGAGCGACCAATTTGGCGGAATGCTGCTGTTCTCTTTTTTGAGTTTCGGCTTAGTGCTGGGGATTTTCTACGTTGCCTTGCTGCTGTTATCGTTGCTGAGAGGGCCGGAACCATTTCATCGGTTAGTCAAAGTTCCCTTGGGTCGCGTGGACGAATGGTCGGCAGGTTTGAAAATTATTTTACCTTTCCTAACGGCGACGATTTTATGGGTGGCCTTGAGTTGGGTGCTTGGCAGGATGCAACTAGCCCCTGAGCCTAATTCCGTCGCGCATTGGCTGGAACAATCTATCGTTGTTGGATTGAGCAGCTATCAGATTTGGAAATTTCCTTTGGCGGCACTGTTGTTACTACATCTCCTAAACAGCTACGTCTATTTTGGAAAACATCCGTTTTGGATTTATGTGAATGCAACGGCGCAAAAGGCCCTGCGACCGCTGAAGAGAATTCCGTTACAAGTAGGAAAGGTTGATTTTACTCCTGTGTTGGGGATCGCGTTGGTTTTCTTATTCGCCAAAGCGTTTGGCTGGAGTTTGAACTGGCTATTCGCGCGCCTGCCGATTTGAACGGCTTAATTGCGCGGAGCTGCGGATAGTTTGCAAGTCACTGTCGAACCTGTGCCGCTTCCGCTTTCGATTGTCAGCGTGCCGCCGTGTAATTCCACTAGTTTTTTTGCGATGGCCAAGCCTAAGCCAAACCCTTGATCGTCCTGCATCTTCCGTTCGAACTGGATATAAGCCCCGATGCGCCGGATTTGTTCGGTGGAAAATCCTCGGCCGGTATCGCTGACGGAAAATTCAATTTCATTGCCTGCGAGCTTGATGCTGACGCGCACGGGCGTGCCCGCATCGGAAAATTTCAGGGCGTTCTGCACCAGCTCTGCGACGATTTTTTTGAAGTAATCTTCCGCCATTGGCAGGGTGGTTTCCGCGAGATCTAGCACTAAGTTTTCCAGCCGTCCCACTTTTTCGGCCTGTCCCATGGCAGTGCTCCGGATGATTTCGGCGACCCGATTGGTGCAGGCGGAACGCAGAGCCGTGATGCTCGACGCATCACTGCCAACAATTTCAAGTTGAGCGTAAATTAGAAAATTTTCAATCAGTCGCTCCAGTCGCTGGCCGGACTCACAGATTTCTCGGCTCATTTCCGCGATGGTTTGTGGATCGAGCGACTCGGCCGATTCGGCGAGCAATTCAGAATTGGAAATGATGCCGTTGAGCGGCGTGCGCATCTCATGCGGCAACATCAATGAAATCTGGCTGCGGAGCAGGGTGAGTTTTTTTTCCGCCTCTTCGCGCACCGTCCGAACTTTGCGCAGGCGCGCATTTACGGTGGCATAGAGCTCGTCCACTTTGAACGGTTTGGGTAGATAATCATCTGCCCCGAGTTCCATTCCGTGACGCATCCCAGCCGAATCGGCCAGACCCGTCATCAAAATAAAGGGAATGGCGGCTGTGGCGGCGTCTTCGCGTAGTTTGGATAAAGTGGTGTAGCCGTCGCCGGCTTTATCCATGTTGACATCGCAAATGATGAGTTCGGGCAAAGCCTCGCGAGCTAACGCGACGCCCTCGGCACTGTTGCCTGCTTCAATGACTTCATAGTGCTGCTGCTCCAGCGCGAGCCGGATCATCTCGCGCAACCATTCTTCGTCATCAATGACCAAAATTTTGCTCATGAATTTTTAGCGTTAAGTGGCATACAACTTTCCCCCTGACGCCCATCCACGGGCTGCCCTTGGCTAATCAATTATTTTCGGTCTTCGATTTTAACGTATGGATTGAGCGTGTTGCCCGTATAGATCTGGCGTGGCCGGTAGATGCGGCTTTTTGGCTCTTCCATGATTTCTTTGTAATTCGCAATCCATCCAGGCATCCGGCCGATGGCGAAAATCACGGTGAACATTTCCACCGGAATACCGATGGCGCGCATGATGATGCCGCTGTAAAAATCCACGTTCGGATACAGTTTACGTTCTACAAAATAGGAATCCTTTAGGGCCGCTTCTTCCAGTTTTTTTGCGATTTCGAGGAGCGGATCCGTGATGTGCAATTTGGCCAGCACATCATCGCACGCTTTCTTGATGATCGTGGCGCGGGGATCATGGTTCTTATAAACACGATGGCCGAAGCCCATGAGCTTCTTGCCGCTGTTCTTATCTTTAGCAGCGGTGATGAATTTTGAGCCGTCATCGCCTGAGCGGTGAATGTCGTCCAACATTTCCAACACAGCTTGGTTCGCCCCGCCGTGCAGCGGGCCCCAGAGGGCGCACACACCAGCCGCGCAACTGGCGAAGAGATTGGCCTGCGAGGAAGCCACCATGCGCACCGTGGATGTGGAGCAATTCTGTTCGTGATCCGCGTGCAGGAGGAAAATCAAATCCAGCGCCTTAACGACTTCGGGCTTCAATTCAAAATCTTCATAAGGCATCGAGAACAGCATGTGCAGGAAGTTCTCGGTGTATTTGTAATTTTGCTTGGGGTAAATCAAAGGCAGACCGTGTGATTTGCGATAGGAATACGCCGCAATCGTGCGCACTTGTGAAATTAACTTCGCTACATACACATCAAATTGCTTCGTCATGCCCCAACGCCATTTCATCAAACCTTCGTCGAAACAACTGGCGGCGTTGATCATCGAGGAAAGAATCGCCATCGGGTGCGCCCCCGTCGGGAAACCCTCAAAGTGATACTTCATATCCTCATGCAGAAATTGGTGTTCGCCCAGTAGATCAGAAAACGTTTTCAACTCCGCCTGATTCGGCAATTTGCCGTAGATGATGAGGTAGGCGGTCTCGATGAAGTTGGAGTTAGCCGCAAGTTGCTCAATCGGAATCCCCCGGTAGCGCAAAATGCCTTGGTCGCCGTCAATGAACGTCACCTTGCTGACGCACGAGCCGGTGTTTCCGTAACCATCATCAATCGTTATGTAACCGGTCGTCGCCCGCAACGCCGATACGTCCACAGCTTTTTCACCTTCACTGCCGGTCAGCGTAGGGAGAGTGAAATTTTTTCCATCCAATTCCAGTTTCGCTTCTGTGCTCATGGCTCCTTAATTAGTTTTGTGAAATAAATATCCTGTCGCAAATCTGCCGATGAAAGCTGGCATTGGCAAGTCGCGAAAACATATTTCAGGCAATTATTGAAACGCTTTTATAAGCCCCAAAGTTGGTTTGGCTGACGAAAACTAATGCTGTCATACCCTTCTGCTAATCAGTGAAGTCCAGCGCGATTCGGTTTAGTTTTTAAGGGGGTAGGAATTATTCATTTAGTGCGCAAGATAGAGCGTGCTGTTAGCAAAAAATGTGGCTTGGAGTGCTTGGTTTTCCGGTAATTAAATCATCATGAAATGGCTAACGGAAATGGCGGTAGCTCAACCGGTCGCGTGGGCTGTATTGGTATTGATGCTGGTG
>CAIWFB010000035.1 GCA_903911825.1 uncultured Verrucomicrobia subdivision 3 bacterium | reverse complement strand
GGTTCTTTCGCTCGGTGCCTTGCGAGACAGAGATGAGGAGATAATGTCCATCGTCCGTGACGTCGCCGCCGAAACCCCAGTCCTTGTGATCCGTCCGTTGGTAAATCAACTTGTCCTGCGACTGCGGTGTGCCGAGGCGATGAAAATAAAGTTTCTGGAAATAATTTGCCGCCGTCAGCTTGGTTCCTGCCGCAGGCTCGTCGTAGCGGCTGTAAAAAAATCCGCTGTCGTCTTTGAGCCACGAAGCGCCGGAAGATTTTACCCACTTCAAATCGTCAATGGTATCAAGGCTAGAACGCACGTCGCGCACCTTCCATTCTTCCCAATCCGAACCGGCGTCTGAAATTCCATAGGCGACATAATTTCCATCATGACTCACCGCCATGCCCGCCAGCGATACGGTGCCGTCTTTGGAAAACGTATTCGGGTCGAGCAACACGCGCGGTTTGGCTTTGAGCGACGGCTGGGTGTAAAGCACGCTTTGATTTTGAAGGCCGTCGTTGCGGCTGAAAAAATATTTTCCACCTTCCTTGAACGGCACCGAATAGCGCTCGTAGTTCCAAAGTTGTTTCAACCGTTTACGAATCGCCTCACGCTGCGGAATGGTTTTGAGAAAGTCAAAGGTCACCTTGTTCTGCGCTTCGACCCATGCCTTTGTTTCGGCTGCGTTGTCATCTTCCAGCCAACGATACGGATCGGCTACGGACTCGCCTTGATAAACATCCACCTGGTTCGTGGTGCGGGCGGCGGGATAACCCAAGGCGGCGTGGGCGTTAATGATTCCAAACGTGACCAGAGGCAACAGTAATAATTTTTTAATCATAAATTGACGGTTAATCTCCAAATAATTGAGACCCGTTCACCACGGGCGTATGCGTCGCGTCCTGGATGACGAGGCGGAACAACTGCGGATACAGACCCCAGTGGATGAACATGCCGAGCTTCGGATCGCGAAACCATTGCAGGCGCGCGGCGTGTTCCAGTGCTGTCTCCGGGAAGGAAACAAGACTGATGAGCAACTTCTTCATGGTAATATTTATTCAGCAGATTTTTCAGGCCACACTTTCATGAATCAATAGCACCAGCCAGTCATAGCAATGCAAATTCGTCTCAAAAATGATTTGCCGGCCAGCGCCATCGTGGCTGGCCTTAATGGAAAACTTCAACCGCTGCCACCGCCCGTCTTTTTGCAGACACGATATGGACCGAATCGTCCCGACGTTTTCCCAGCGGAGATTGAAGGTGGACAGGATATCCGTGCCAAGGTTGCAAAAGGCATAAAGCCATTGTCCCGGATTCACCAGATTTTTTTTGAGCAATGAAATGCCATGCTGCGGAATCACGGGCAACGCCTTGAACTGGCCACGGCTCAACCAGATCAGGACGCCATGCAACCAGCGCCGGCGGGCGTGACTGCCAAATAACCCGCCCTGCATGTCGGAATTTTGCGCGTAAACGGCAACGCGTCCACCGCGAGAGTTCTGGAATAACGCGGTGCCGATGTGTTTCTCCCCGAGCATGTCGCAAAAACTACTCGCGATCTCGATGCGTGAATCGAGAATCTCCAGTTCATCCCAATCCGCGCCGCGATGCGGCACGCGAATTTTGGTGACGCCGGGGAGCTTGTCGTCGAGATACTCTTCGGATTGGATGCCTTGCGTCCGATGATGATTCACCTTCACGCCGAGCAGTTCGGCGAAACCTCGTTCGCAAATAATTCTCGCCGCGCCACTCGTCATTAACACAGAACCAAAAAGAATTTTCTGCAACTCTTCATCACTGGCATTCCAGACCGTGCCCGCTTCGAGCAAAACCACTTCGCCACCAGCGGCAGCGTTGGCAGCGGTTTTGTAGTTGAGGGGAATTCCCATCTGCACAAACACGGATTCAAGATGGCTTCCGGGTGCCATGTCGTAATAGTCAGCCTTGGCGGCTAAATGAGTTTTGCGCGCGATATCCTTGTCACTCAAAGCGACGAGGCCTTGCACCGGCCAGTTCTTCAGATTCAATGCGGCAATCGCCTCCATGCGCGGCCGGGCATTGCGAAAGAGCGAAACAGTTGTTGGCTCCTCGGCGAGAGGCGAACCATCGAGATCGTTGACAGCAGCGGTGATGGTGTGCAGTCCCATCAGTTGGCCAAGAATCAGCGAGTGCGTGCTGTGCGCCACCGATTTCGCCCACGTCGTGTAGCGGGTGTTTTCGAGCTCGGGCGCAAAGTCGCAGTTGTTTTCGCCGAGCGATTGTTCGACGACCTGAAGTTGCGAAATGATTGAAGTGAGTCCCGCACTCGCAGACTTGGGCGGTGCCGTGGTGCCAGTGTAAAGACCGAACGTTGGCCGGATGAGCGGCTTGAATTTGCCTGCGAAGTTGCCGAGAACTTTATTCCAATCGCGACCTTCGAGCGAATGGATGCTGGTGCCGGAGGTCATCAGCGCAAGGCGCGTGTCTGGCGATTGCGAGTGAACTTGATCGCTGATCCATTGCGCAAATTCGGCCATACTGTCACCGAGAAAATCCAACCATTGATTACGGAATGCTGAAGGCGAGCCGGGCTGCAGCACGGCAGCGAGTATTTCTTCGCGGGTGTATTCCGTTCCCACGAGCTGCGCAAACTTTTTCAAGTGCAGCGGACAGTAACAAAACATGCCTGCCGTGCTGTGATTATGCAGGCGAAAATCGTCATCAATCCAAAAAATATCCGGCTTAGTTGAAGCCCAGCCGCGCAGCATCTTCGCCATTTCCTCGCGGTAAACCGGATCTTCCGGGCACGGTGAACCTTGCGACGTGTTGCCGTAATGATCCACCATGAATTGCTTCCATTTGTAAAGCGGGCGCAGATCGGTATTGGAAGTGGTGGCCCCGAGCAGTTGCTGAAAATTCAGTTCAAAGCCAAACCCTTCGGCGCGAATGCGCGGCGCAACGACCTCGCGCATCCAATCAATCCATTCCTGCTGACTCGCCACATCCACCGGCAGCGCATAATAACTGTGGCGAAACGTGTTGACGAAAAACTGAACGCTATCATTGCCCGCCTCATGGCCGAACCGGACGAGTTCCTCCAACCGCTGATTGGCAAATTTCTGGTCGCCCCAAGCCGGTGCCCACGGCAAAAAGTAGCGAAAACTGATACGTGTTTTGCGGCTCTTGATGAATGGCAACAAATTTGTTTCCGCCGCAACTTCGCGCGCGGAAAGCTGGCCCGGCAATATCAACGCGCCCGCGCCCGCGCCGAGTAAACTAAAAAATTCCTTGCGACTAACTTTGGAACTGTCCGTCGGTTTATTGTTTTGGATCGGGCTCATGCATCACTTCAGTCGCGCCGGATTGGTTGGTAGTGCGGATTGGGCACCGGCATTTGCGCGCCGGTTTCCTTCAGCCAAGCGTCCAGACGCATGCTTAATTCTTTTCGTTTGTCCGGATTTGATTCCGCGAGATCATTCTGCTCTGACAAATCATGCTTTAAATTGAAAAGCTCCTCGGTTCCAGTTTCGTAAAAACGGATCAGCTTCCAGTCGCCAACGCGCGCGACGCTGTAGGGCATAATTTTTCCGCCGTTCCAATAATGCGGATAGTGCCAGAACAATTCATTGTGCGGCTTCTGTGTTTCACCGCGCAGCAACGGCGCGAAGCTCACGCCATCCACCGCCGTGCGGCTGGCCGTCTTGTCTGCGGCGGCGAGTTCCAGCAACGTCGGGAAGAAATCCATCGTGATGATTGGTATGTCGCAGATCGTGCCCGCGTGCGTCACGCCGGGCATCTTGACAATGAGCGGCACACGCAAGCCACCTTCGTATGCGGAGCCTTTGCCGTTGCGCAGCGGAAAATTCGACGTGGCCGTTGGCTTGCCGAAGTGGACGCAGCCGCCGTTGTCCGAGGAAAAAATCACGAGCGTGTTTTCCGTCAGGTGCAACTCGTCCAATTTTTTCACGATGCGTCCGACACTGTCGTCCACGCTCTTGAGCATCGCAGCGTAAACTCGGTTGCTCTGACCATCCGCGCCGGGGCGGTCGGCAGCGGCGTCTATCAACTCCTGCTTGCCCATCAGCGGCGCGTGAACGGCGTAGTGGCAGAGATTCAAATAAAACGGATGGCTCTGGTTCGCCTGAATAAAATTCAGCGCCTCGTCGGTCAGTTGGTCCGTGAGATAATCACCTTTCTGACCGCCGCGCTCGGCCAATCCGGGAATGCGATGATCATTGTTCGTATTGCCATAGGGCCAGAAATAAGAGGCCGGATGCCCGGTTTCGCCGCCGGCAATATTCACATCAAAGCCCTGATGCTCCGGATAGAATTCTTTTTCGCCGAGATGCCACTTGCCGACGTGCGCCGTAGCGTAACCAAGTTTCTTCAGGGCTTCGGCCAGCGTCGTTTCTTCCAACGGCAAATGCTGCTGCCAGTCGGGAATTTTGAACCGCGCATTTTTCGGCGCGCCCTCGCCCGTAATCCAATCCGTGATGTGCAAACGCGCCGGATATTTTCCCGTCATCAGCGCGGCGCGCGTCGGCGAACACACGGCGCACGCTGAGTAGGCTTGAGTGAAACGCACGCCCGACGCGGCCAGCGCATCGATTTGTGGGGTTTGATAAAACTTGCTGCCGAAACAACTTCCGTCCACCCAGCCCATGTCGTCAATCAGAATAAAGACGATGTTCGGCGGGCGCGTCTGCGCGGCGGCGGCACCAAACGCATCGACCGCAAAAAAAATCACCAGCAATCGGATGACAAAATTCAGCTTCATTCGACGGTTATTTTATCGAGCGTGGCTTTGTAGGGAAATTCTTTGGAAGGCGCGTGCTGCTCCGCCAGAATTTTTTCCAGCTTCGCCACGATGTCAGGATGCGCAGCGGCAACATCAGTAGTTTCCGCCGGATCGGTGCCGAGATTATAAAGTTCAGTCGTCGGTGCCGCTGGCCTCTTGGGCGTATTCAGCAAATGCAATCGCACCAATTTCCAATCGCCGACGCGCACGGCTTGCATGCCGCCAACGCCGTGAAATTCGCGATACAGAAAGGGCCGCTCCGGTTGTTTGCCGCCGAGCAATGCTGGCGCAAAGCTGATGCCGTCGATGTTTTTGGGAACTTCATTTTTCGCGCCGGCCAGTTCCAGCAATGTCGGAAACCAATCCTCAAATCCCGTCACGCGCGACGAGGTTTTGCCGGCGGGAACATGCCCTTTCCACGAGACAATTAACGGCTCGCGAATGCCGCCTTCGTAAATGTCCTGCTTGTAACCGCGCAGTTTGCCGTTGGAGTTAAAATAGACCGGATCATAGCCCGAAAGCGGAAACACCGCGCCATTGTCAGAGGTGAAAATGAAAATCGTGTCGTCTTCGAGACCGAGGTCTTTCACGAGCTGCACCATTTTTCCGATGTCACGATCCATCCGCGTGATCATCGCAGCGTAGGCGGCGTGCGGATATTGGTGTGGCAGATAACCGTTGCCACCGAGATACGGTTTGTCGTCGAGCTTGCCTTTGTATTCCGCGAGCGAATCTTCCGGCACCTGCAACGCCAGATGCGGCACGGTGGTTGGATAATAAAGGAAGAACGGTTTGTTTTTATTATCGCGAATAAAATTCAGCGCGCGTTCGTTGCACAGATCTGGTGCGTATTCTTTGCCGATGAAGCTGGCGTAGCTCGCCGGATCATTCGCGTCCGCACCGGGCGCGATGGACAAACCTTCCTTCTCCGAAACATTCGTATTGCCGGGCAAAATGAATTTGCCTTCGTCGTCGTTCAGGTATTGCGGAAAATAATTATGCGCCTGCCGCTGGTCGTTGAAGCCGAAGAAATGATCAAACCCATGATTCAGCGGATCACCCACAGTGCCGACACCGCCGAGCCCCCATTTACCAAACGCGCCGGTGGCATAGCCCGCAGACTTCAAGACGCTGGCAACAGTGGTTTCGCTAGCCGGAATCGGGATCTGGCCCTGAAACGAATACCACGTTCCGATCTCATGATTGTCGCGGACAAACGCGTGACCGGGATGTTTGCCCGTCAGCAAAACGCAGCGCGACGGCGCGCATACCGGACTGCCCGCGTAATGTTGCGTGAACTTCATGCCGCCCGCCGCGAGTTTATCGAGCGTCGGCGTGTGAATGATTTTCTGCCCGAACGGCCCAATGTCGCCGTAGCCCAAATCATCGGCGAAAATAAAAATGATGTTGGGTTTTCTCGCCGGTTCGGCCGCGCGCAAGCTTGCGGCAACCAAAATCAATGCGAGCAGTTGGATGATTCGTTTCATATTTTGCCAAATGGTTGTTGATTATTTTTTGATTTCCACCACCGCGGCCAAATTTGCGGGTGCTGGCGGAATTGATTTTGGTTTATCAAATACAGCCTCTAGTCGCTGGCCTGTTCTCATTTTAATTTCAAAATTTTCGCCAACTTTTCTTATGTCAGATCGATTCCATTTCGGCTCGCGCCCGCCGAAGTTATCGCGGATGCGAACCAGTCCATCGCGCCCCGCGACGACGCGCAACCAAGTCGTGGCATTGTTCTCACGTTTCGCCGAAACGCGATGACCGCCCTCCGCGCGCAAATCAGTAAACGACGCGTCGTGCCAGCGCCACGGCGTGGCCGGAAA
Source organism: uncultured Verrucomicrobia subdivision 3 bacterium (assembly GCA_903911825.1). GTDB lineage: Bacteria > Verrucomicrobiota > Verrucomicrobiia > Limisphaerales > UBA11358 > UBA11358. The sequence goes on along the minus strand of CAIWFB010000035.1, from coordinate 1,320 downwards.
AATCCGGATCGCGCCCCAATCGCCGTTGCCAAGCTCGCCGCTCCAACTTTGCAACAGCATTTCGTGAACGGCTTCCATTGCGAGAAAATTTCCCTCCAGCGTGAATGGCCGGTAAGTGAATCCGCTGAAACCAGACTTGGTTTGATCGCCATTCGCATGAAAACCGTTTCGCAAAATGAATGCGCGCGTATAGATGTTGAGGTTGCGCAACGCCGTTTCCGCATCGCCCACGCGCGCGCGCAAACAGGCCATCCATGAAAAGCTATAGCCGCACCAGCCGCGCAGCAGGCCACGCTCAAGACGTGGATCGAACAGGGCGCACCGTGGCCCGAAGACGTGAAGCTGGCGCAGGCCGAGAAGGTGGATTTCGTGAAGCAGATCCAGCCGATCTTCGAGGTCAACTGCGTCGGCTGCCATCACGAGGGCCACGCCAAGGGCGACCTGCGGATGGATGCGAAGGCCGAATTTTTCAAGTCCAAGGACATCGTGCCTGGCGATGCGGCGGCGTCGAAGGTGTTCACCTCCACCGCCCTTCCCGCTGATCACGACGACCTCATGCCGCCCAAGAAAAAGGGCGGCCCGCTCCCGCAGCAGCAGATTGACCTCATCCGCAACTGGATCAACCAAGGCGCGGAATGGCCGGACGGCGTGATGCTCACCCAAAAGGAGGCCGCCGCCACCACGACCCGGGACATGACGGCGCTGTATGCCGCGATCCACGCGTTGCTGGTGAAGAACAGCACGGTCGCTCCCGGCACGAAGCTGGAGAATTTCAACGAGTCGATTCCCGGCACCTCGGGGAAGTTTGACATGATCGCCATCCCGGGCGGCGAATTCACGATGGGCAGTCCGGACAGCGAGGCCGGCCGTAAGGCCGACGAAACCCAGCACAAGGTGAAGCTCGACCCCTTCTGGATGGGCAAAACCGAAGTGACGTGGAACGAGTATGAGCTGTTCCAATTCCCCGGCTTCGAAAAGGGCACGAACGTCAGCACCGAGCGCGTGGACCGCGAGCTGATGCTGTTCCTCAACTTCCCGCCGCCGGCGGATGGCGGCAACCCCTACGTTGGCAAGGAGGCCGACGCCGTGAGCCGCCCGACCACGCCGTACGTGGAGATGAGCTTCGGTATGGGCAAGGACAACTTCCCGGCGATCAGCATGACGCACATGGCGGCGCTGTATTACTGCCGCTGGCTCTCGGCCAAAACCGGCCACTTCTACCGCCTCGCGACCGAGGCCGAGTGGGAGTACGCCGCCCGCGCCGGCACCACGACGAAGTATTTCTGGGGCGATGATCCGAAGCAGGCCGGCGACTATGCC
>CAIWFB010000034.1 GCA_903911825.1 uncultured Verrucomicrobia subdivision 3 bacterium | reverse complement strand
GCTGCGTTCCCCACCATCCGCTTCCCGCAGGATGCGAATCTTGTCTTCCGTTGTATACCGTTTGCCTTTCATGGTCTGGTCCTTTCTTGGTCGACCCAGACTAACAAATTACCTGGCCTGAAAAAGCGAAGTCACCTCAGCCGAAACAAACGAACCTTCACTCAACAACCTTTGAAGATTGCTCAGGAATTTGATTTGTTCGTCAGCGGTCACCATGCGTCACCAGTATTTCGCTTTGGCCGGCACAACCCAACGAACACCACCCTTCGGATCAGGCACGTCTCCATTAAAGCGAGGGATGACATGGAAGTGAGCATGCGGAACGGTTTGACCAGCAGCAGTTCCCTCATTCACCCCAAAATTAAAACCGTCTGGATTGTGCTTTTCCTTCAATAACTGGCGAACGCGTTGAGCAAGATTCCAGACCTCTTGCCGTTCTTGATCCGGCAACTCCATGAAAGAGGCGATGTGTTTTTTAGGAATGATGAGCGTGTGACCAGGAGAAACGGGAAACCCATCGAGAAAGACAATCGCTGAATCGGTCTGAAACCAAATGCGTTCAGCGGGCAGACTGCAGAATGGGCAGGCACTTGAAACCATGGCGAAATGCTAACGCTAAACCAAACTGAGACCAGAAATTTTGCTCACTTCTCAATCTGCTTCACCGGTTGGCAATACTGCATTCTGCCCCACCCATGTATCAGTGACTCGACCAACGACAAAATCAGCTGGTGGTGACGGATCGGGATGGTAGTCGTGGGCTCTCACAAAATATTTATCAACCACCACTCCATCAGGGACGAATCGGATGGTGACACTGAATTTTTTAGGTGTGGCTTTGAGCGTAGCGAGAAATGCGCTCGACGAAATCCGAACACCGCCATCAGAGAATACCAAAGCCTCTTCTCCAGCTACGTCCTTACCGATTTCCATAAACACTCGCGCCGAGCAGGAATAGAGCTTCAGCCATCGCGGATTCCGGTTATGGCGTCGCATAAACTCAATCACCTTGATGAGCCGTTTTCGTTCAGCTGAAAAATGCATGGTTCAACATTCTAGCAAGTCGGGTGGACATTAGCTGTCTGAGCCTGTTGGGGTCAAAGTTACTATCCCCTTGCTCATTTCAACCACCGGCGACAATTTAGCGGCATGGCAGATTCACCCAGTTCGATCACGGCAGCAGAAGCATTGGCTCACGCTCAGAAGCATGTCCTTGAAAAAATCTTTGGAGGCCGAGCGGTCAGTGATGGAGCCAGCATTGAATTTCGAGCTTACAGTTCTGGGAAAGACTGGAGGGTCGAGGATACATGGGCGGTTTATACTGGTCGTTGGCCAGAGGAGCGAATGATCACATTTCGTGCGTCAGACGTCATCTTGATCTGTAAGCGAACAAGCAAAGTTTTATACGAGGGTTCGGCTTGTGATGAGGGTTGATATGAGATTTTGGGCCCATCAATCCGCTGTCAGATTGTTTACTTCCTGCCTGCTCGTTCTGGCGTTGGTATGCGAAGCTAGAACTGGCATTGAATATCAGATGGTGTTGGGGAATCCGAGCGAAGCCAAAACTGACTCCAACAATCACGAACATTATTTGATCCAGCGCAGTGTGTTTGCGATGGATTACGATGACCACGAAGCTGAACCTAACTGGGTAGCCTGGAATCTGACCGCTGAAGATTTAGGTTCCGCCAAACGCACACCCTCTTTTCATTCCGATCCTGAACTACCCGGATCCTTTCACCACATCACGAGCGACTATTACAAAGGATCTGGTTTTGATCGAGGTCACATGGTTCCTTCAGCTGACCGGACTGATAACGCTCAAGAAAACGAGGCGGTGTTCACAATGGCCAACATCATCCCTCAAGCCGCTGACAATAACCAAGGAGTCTGGGAGAAGCTTGAATCGGATTGTCGGGGTTGGGCAAGAGAAGGGAATGAACTGCTCATCATGTGTGGGCCGGCTGGTTATACCGGAGATCTGATCGGGCCGGTAGCTGTTCCATCGCATACCTGGAAAATTGTGGTCGTGGTTCCAAGAAGTCCAGAGCCAGTTCTTAAAAGGATTACGACAGCTACCCGAGTCATCGCTGTTAACATCCCGAACAAAGCAGGTGTTCGTCATGATCCTTGGTCCAAATATCTGGTTTCTGTGAACGATCTTGAAGCGTTGACTGGCCTAAAATTCTTTACTGCGTTAGCACCAGAGATTGCCGCTGTTCTGAAAGCAAAGGTCGATGGTCAGTCATCACAAACCGTCACTACGATTGCTGTTACACCTTCACCTCCTCAGCAAACATCCAAACCTCAGATTGACTGGGTTTTGATTTCGATTTGCGTTGTGGCCATTCTGCTAGTTTTGGCCATCATCGTGCTGGTCATATTTTTTAGGACCAGGCCGAAGCATTAACAAAACATCATGCGTATTGAGCAACCACATCAACTTGGAAAAGCTGAAGCGAGGAAACGAGTCGAAGCATTGGTCGAAGAACTATTGCGCGAGAAATTGCCGGCGGGTGTTGTTTTAAGTGAGTTGGTGAAAGAATGGAACGCTGATACTATGCAGTTTTCCTTCACCGCCAAAAAAGGTTTCTTCGGAGCTAAAATCACGGGAAGTTTAGCTGTGACGGACAATCAGCTAAATTTGGAAATTGAGTTGCCCAGCATTCTAAAATCGTTTGTGCCTGAAGATAAGATCCGAGATGCAATCCAACAGAAACTGGCATCGGTTTGCAGAGATTGAAATCGACACATTTTAAGCTGACCAAGCCGCCTATAATTTCGAGACACGACGCCCATGATTCCCTACGACCGCCACACCGAACTGTTGAGCAAGACGATTCACAAAACCATCACGCCAGCTGAGAAAAAGGTTTTGGAGGAATACGAATCATCAACAGCAGAAACTTGTCCGAAATGCAAAGCTGACATGTGGACCTTTTTAGAGCCGTATCGAGTCGTGCATGATTTAGAGAAATGCACGGGGAATTAATTCAAATCTCCGAAATCTGATTCCACAAAGGTTCGAGGTCAGGGTCGTCTAAAGCTTGTTGGCGGATATCAATGCCTCCCGGTATGTCTCGGGCATTTTCGACTAAACGATAAGCTTCTTTCAGTTTGCCGAGCACACAAGCGTAGCAAGCCAAGTTGTAATGCATCAGTTGGTGGTCAGGAAACTTTTGGATCACCAACTTCAACCCATCATACGCTTCTTTCGTCCGCTTCAGTTCATGGAGGGCGTAGGCGGTGTAAAAATGACCCCACTGATTCTCCGGTAAAATCGCTCGCAATCCTTCAGCCACACCCAAAGCCATATCCCACCTACCAGCTGCATCATAAATTTTGTAGCGCAGTTCCAAGACGTAGGGATGTGCTCTGAGTTCTGGCCGAATATTTTCCAACTCCTAATTCGCTTCCTGCCAATTTCCTAATTCTAGCCATCCCTCCGCCGCTTCTAAAAAGCGCAGGTCAGGTAACGGGAATTTCTTCGGCTTGCCTTGCTGATACTTCATTGCGCGAAGCTCCGATAAAACCGTTGGCTGAAGGCGGGCGTGTTTAACTGAGTGAACACAAAAGGTGCTGTGTTCGTGAAGATCGGAATCCAGTTTGGTGAGGTCAGATTGGTGGTGGCTTGAACGACGTAGTTTGAGCCTGCCGTTCCTGTGACTGTGAACTGAAATTGATTTCCTACAAAGGCAAACGAGCTGAAGCTAGGAGCGATGGCTGGCGCATTCGTCGCCAGCACTTGAGTTACCGTTCCTGACACTGCTAAATCCGGCTGGGTGTTGCCGGCCACATCCCAGATATACCAAACTCCTGTAGATGCGCCGTTGTAGTTCACGATCCTGAATGTGACGTTGGTGTTTGCTCCCACGTTCTGCAATGACGTGTAGCTAGTGAGGTCAATCGGTGCATTCGTAGCGCCATTAGCGGCTGAGGAATTCGAGAACGTCATCACATCTACAAACGCACCATTGCCGACTGAGAACTGTAACAGCGAATTCGTCGGTCCTGTGTTTGAACGGCGGTAGTCGAAGCGGTTGATGCTGGTGTAGGAGACTTTGTAACCGTTGCTGGCTGTGAGACTGAACGTGACGAACACGTTGGAAGCGATAGCAGATGCAGCTGATTGGTTCGTGAAAGCAACGCCACCCCAGCCATCTTGAGCGCCGGCATTGTTGGTGCGCATATTGGCGCTTCTGGTCAGACCCACAACACCGAGGTTTGCTGCTGAGATAGTGGCTGGATATGGCGAAGGCCCGTAGTTCGTGAGTCCTTTCACATCCCAGCCAGCCAAAACACCGTTAAAGACCGTCCCACCACCACTACCGATGACTGTGAAGGAATTGGTTGAAATAGCTGTCCCGCTAGCTGTAGTGACGCTGATGAATCCTGAGCCGGCGTTGGTTGGGACGGTAGCGGTGATCTGGTTGCTGGAATTGACGGTGAAGCTAGCGTTCGCACCACTAAACGTAACGGCTAAGGCTGAACTGAAGTTGGTGCCAGTGATTGTGACGTTCGTTCCGACAACACCGCTTAAAGGAGAAAAGGCGAAGATGTTGGGTGGTGGGTTGGTTTGGCCATCAACCTTGGCTCTTAAAGCAGCCGCAACTGATGGAGCCAAACTAGTAAAGAACGTCAGTCCCGTATCAACCTGAATCTGATTTGCGGAGGTGACATAGGTAGGCCATGTGTTCGTAGCACTGTCGTTGTTTGGAATTTTGACTGCGATGACTCTGTTTGTGCCAGTGATGCGGTTGGTTGCTGTGCCTAGACCGGGAGGAACGACAACAGCAATTTTCCAAACATAATCCGGAATGAATGGTCCGTTAGTGAGTCGAGCTATCCCGTAACCGCTGCCGCCACAGATCAGCAACAGTTCGTAGTTGTTCGTAGATTGAACGAGGTCACGGCAATAATTTTCAAACTGCAACCAAACACCAGAATTGTTCACCCCACTTTGAGGAAGGACGTTGCTCATGAAAAACACGAGGTCATTGTTGGTGCTGGTGTCTGTTCTGTCTTTGGAAGGACACAAATGCCCTCGATCCCAACCTGCGCTGTTATAGATGCTGGTGGGATAGCGGGTGAAGTTGGGAGGCAGGTTGGTATCGGTAACGAAGGTGGAACGAGAATTGGTGCCGATGTCACTAGCTGTCAGATCCCATGCAGCCCAGTTCGGTTGGCCTAGATTGTCGTTGTAATCGAGTGCTTCAACTGTGCGCTGGACCAGGAAGTGGTTGTGGTTGTTGGTGTCTGCCGTAGCACCTGAAGGATTGCCCAACTGCATCTGAAGGGTCACATCAATCGTGGCGTGAGCGGAACACATCGCCAGTAACGACATGAGCAGGAACGCATGAAATTGAAAAATGCAGGCCTTCAAAATTTGCGGTGAATCTACCTGTCCAGCCGCTTCAAAGCAAATGCGTCACATCCGAGCAAATTAAATTTCCCCGATCTGATCCCACAAAGGCTCAAGGTCTCGGTCTTCCAAAGCCATCAAACGGATGTCTTTTTTACCGGCCAGATCAATCGCCATCTCTAACCACTGCATCGCTTCCTTTAGATTGCCAAGCTGACAGGAATAGCAGGCCAAGTTGTATCGGATTGTGGTTTCAGTGAACTTGTCCACTACCGGAATCAAAACCGCATACGCTTCTTTGGTCCGCTTCAGTTCATGGAGGCTGTAGGCGTAGTGGATATAGCCCCAAGAGTTCTCAGGCAACATTTCGGATAGTGTCCTGGCAATTTCAACCGCGCCTTCCCACTTGCCGGCAGCTGAATAGATCTTGTACCGCATTTCCAGAACGTAGGGATGAGCGCGAAGTTGAGGACTAATTTTCTCCAGTTCCTCGTTCGCTTCCAAATGATTGCCCAACTCCAACCACCCTTCAGCTGCTTCGAGGTGTTGGTTGTTTGGGTGTGGCAGAGGTTTCATGAAATCAGATCCAGCCCTGTACCCATTTCGTCGGATCAGTCAGTTCCTCCCACCTCATCGTAAATGAGCGGCGAGTCAACACTGCTTCAACTTCTACAAACTCGATCAGGTGCTTGGGCTGCTCTGGATCAATCACTTTCGTCACCAAGAAATGCTTTTCCTTGTCACGTGGTTCAAGCCCCGTCCATTTACTCAACAAGAGCTTTTGGGGATTGATCTGGCTGCGGGTTGGTGAGGACATAACTGGTTTCGTCATGGGGATTTGGGTGGCATCACTGCAAACCACTTTTCCGCTTCAGTTTTTGTCGCGAGGCCTTTGTAATGTTGATGAATCATGGCTGGTGAATTGCCGGCTTGTTGAGAGGTCAGATTCTCATTCGCGTGCAATGCGTAATGGTAGGTGCAAAAAGCATGTCGAAGACCGTTGCTCTTACGTTCAATTGACTTCTTGTTGAGCTTTGCCAATTCGCACAGATCAACAAATTTCTGCTGAAATGTAACTTCGTGCCCTTTCCAAAGCGGGCCAACTTTCTTGTCGTTGTACGGCTCAAGCCATTCTTTTAGTGCTTGGCACGTCTCAACGAGCCGACGTTGGCGTGTTTTACTCTTCCCTGCAGAGACTTCGATGTGATCTGGAACCCTCCAAATATCTGCCCAATCCATACGCAGCATTTCTGCGGTGCGTAAACCAGCAAATCCACCGATAGCAATAATCGGATGAAGGTCAGCGAGTTCGTCTTTTGCGGCCACGAGTAGTGCCTTGAATTCGTCTGGCGTATAAAAGAGTGTTTCTGTTGTATTAGCGATTTCTGAACGAAGACTTTCAGCTTCGCCAAGTCGGTGATTGGTGGGCAGATAATCTTTGCGAACCGCCCATGAAAAAAACTGTCTGACAACAGCCCTGTAATGATTGCGGCTTTTTGCTGAGATGGCCTTCTTTTTATTGCGCGACTTTGATGCAATCTCCCCAAGGTTTTCAAAGAACTGATCAACATGTGCTTTCGCTAATTCGGACACCGCCGTGCCAGGAAAAGCAGCTGCAAATTTTTCCAGCTGTTTGCGGCGATTGTAGGCGTATTTTGAGGAAATCTGAGCACGTTGACCATCTGGAGATTTAGCGCGGATATCGGCTGCCTGTAAAAATTCAGATACTGCCTTTGCTAGATCTGTCCTGTTAACGGTGACATCATTAGCCAGGAATCCATCTCCAATTTCACGCATCGACCGACCCGACGCTCTTTTTAACAAATCAATCGCTTCTGATACTATTGTTGAAAGGGAAATCCGGTGTCCTTGAGGCCGGAAGGCGTCCAGCATCTGAAACGCCGTGATAGCGTCTCTTGTCTGAATCGCGCTTAGTGCGACGATGGGATGCGCATTCCACAGTTGCTCCGCCTTCTCTTCAGCCGCTTTTAGAGCATCGCTGTACTTGGCAAAGTGCTTCATCCGTCGTTTGCCATCAGCGCGATAAATAATGCGGTAAAAGGGATAATTCTTCTTCTTGCCGTAGATGGTTACTTCGGCCTTCTGGTGGCGGACGATCTTAGGGAAGCGCATTTTTGGAGTGCTTAACTCCTGCGGAATCTGTGCGGAATTTGTGCGGGAGTCAAGGAAACCATCAATTTCCGAAGAAAAAGTGGTGCGCATAGCAGGACTTGAACCTGCACACCTTGCGGCACTACCACCTCAAAGTAGCGTGTCTGCCAATTCCACCATATGCGCAACCGGGAGGCGAATAATGCCAGCTACCCTTGCAGATGCAAGCGGTTTTAGTTGCCGAAGAGATGGCTCCAGCCGCGCCAATGCCCCGGTTGCACGGGATTAAAGCTCGCACCGTAGGTTTTTTCCAAATCCCATTGCAGTAGCACGCTGATGCTCGTCGCGCCGCGTCCCGAGGAGCGAATGGCGTCGAACCCATAGGCGCAGGCGAGGACACACTTGAATTTATCCGCTGGCGAACGGTAGAGAATGCCGCCGCCTACGCCGCTGACGGAATGGCCGCTCTGCGCGGTGCCATCAATGTAGTTGATCGAGGCGGAGGCGCCGTTGAAGACCAGATTCCATTGTTGATTTTTGGTGACGGGCAACAGGTAACTGGCATTGATGAGGGCGAACTGCCGAGCGCTGAATTCTTGGAAAAAATAGCCGGGTAACGATAGCGGATATTCCGCCGCCAAGGGCAGAAAGCCGCCGAGTCGGAAGCAGTTCAGCCGATCTGAGTCTAAGCTGGTGCCGGCGACGATTTGGATAAAAAAATTCTGTTGGCTCTTGGGTAAGGTGTAGGACAGCGCCGCTGCGGTCCAAAACAGTTGCGAACGCGATTCGGTGCTACGGTCGCCTGCGAATCCGTAGCGGTCGGTGTTGTTGCGAAAGGTGATTTCGTGCCACACGGAAAGCTCCATCGCTAGCGCCGGCAGCAACACCGGTTCAATTCCGCCATAGCGTAAGCCGCTGCGCACGGTGAAATTCACATTGTCTTTGGGCAACACGAAGTTGGGTGCCGTATCATCGCCGCGATCATACGCGGTATAATGCGCGGCGGTGCGCAATACGAGATTCAGTGGAATCAAATCTTGCGGATTGAACAGATGATAAACGCTCGCGGAAATTTCCGCACCGTTGCCGTCGAAGGATTCATCGGTCAGATATTTCCCGCCGCGCAGTTCGTTATAACTGTCCGCAAAACCGCCGCCCGCGAGGCCGATACCGAAATCCGTGTTTGGCCCAATGACGTGGTTGAAGCCCAGTTCTGAATCCAGATAAACCGGGGCGACGGCGAGGCGCAACGTGAGATTCGTTCGCACAAAATTGGGTTGATTGTGGTAGAAAAAGAGGTAGCCCGCGACCGGCGCGTGGCCTTCCATCGGCTGATTGTAGCCGAATTGAAACAGGTCGCGCTTGATGGGATCAATCTGCGCGAAACTGCTGGCGGGAACCAAAATGGCCAGCCAGAGCAGCGTTAGGGGGCGCAACCTCATGACGAAAGTGTTAAATGAATCAACCTGCAGCGGCAAGCCGTGTTTTGGCGGATACTTTCTGGACAGGTGAAAAAAATTCCGGCTTACTATCGCCGATTTAATTTCGCCCGATGTCATCACTCAACGCTGAAAAACTCGCCCACGCCAAGTCGCTCGGATTTTCCGACCGGCAGATCGCCCATTTGACCGGTTCCACCGAGGACGCCATCCGCTCCGAACGCAAACGCATCGGCCTCGTGCCGAGCTATCGCCTTGTGGACACCTGCGCCGCCGAGTTTGAGGCCTACACGCCGTATTATTATTCCACCTACGACCGTGGCGATGACGAAGTCAAAGGTAACACCGCCAAGAAGGTCATGATTCTCGGCGGCGGACCGAACCGCATTGGTCAGGGCATTGAATTTGATTACTGCTGCGTGCACGCGGCGTTCGCCCTCAAGGAAGATGGCTTTGAAACCATCATGGTGAACTCAAATCCCGAAACCGTTTCCACGGATTACGACACCAGCGATAAATTATTTTTTGAACCGCTCACGCTCGAAGATGTGCTGCACATTTACGAACGCGAACAATGCTGGGGCGCCATCGCGCAATTCGGTGGGCAGACGCCGCTTAATCTTGCGCTCAGTTTGCAGAAGAACGGCGTCAACATCATCGGCACCTCGCCGCAGAGCATCGAGATCGCGGAAGACCGCAAATTATTTGCGGCGATGTTAAATAAGCTAAACATTCCGCAACCGCCGAACGGTCTTGCCACGAATGGCGAAGAAGCGCTCGTCATCGCCAAACGCCTGACGTATCCCGTGCTCGTGCGCCCGTCGTTCGTGCTCGGCGGTCGCGCGATGCAGATCGTTTATTCCGACTCCGAACTTTCGCACTACATGAAGTTCGCGGTCGAGGTTTCTTCCGATCGCCCGGTGCTTGTGGATAAATTTCTTGAAGACGCGACCGAAGTGGACGTGGATTGCATCGCCGACGTCGGTTTGCCGAACGGCGGCACCATTGTCATCGGCGGAATGTTGGAGCACATCGAATTTGCCGGTGTGCATTCCGGCGATGCCGCGATGGTTCTTCCGCCACACACACTTTCCAAAGGCGTGATTGATACCATTCGCAAATACACACACGCGATGGCGACGGAACTCAAAGTCGTCGGCCTGATGAACGTGCAATACGCCGTCAAGGGCGACACTGTCTATGTGCTTGAAGTGAATCCGCGCGCCTCGCGCACCGTGCCATTCACGAGCAAAGCCATCGGCAAACCGCTCGCGAAAATCGCGGCGAAAGTCATGGCGGGCAAGACGCTCAAGGAACTCAATTTCACCGAAGAGATCTGGACGAAGTATTGGGCGGTGAAAGAATCCGTTTTCCCGTTCAACAAATTCGTCGGGCAGGACATTTTGCTCTCGCCAGAAATGCGTTCCACCGGCGAAGTCATGGGCCTCGATGCCGATCTCGGCGTGGCTTACGCCAAGTCTCAGATGGCGGCGAACTCGCCGTTGCCGCTCAAAGGAAAAGTTTTCATCAGCGTCAGCGACATGCACAAGAAGCACGTCGCCGAAGTGGCCAAGCTGTATGCCGACCTCGGCTTTTCCCTCGTCTCCACCGGCGGCACAGCGACGGTGCTCGAAGCAGCGGGTTTGAAAGTAGAACGCGTGCTGAAATTGCAGGAAGGTCGCCCGAACGTCATCGACTTGCTGAAAAACAAAGAGATTCAATTCGTCATCAACACGCCCAGCGGCGCCGCGCCGCGCGAAGACGAAGTAAAAATTCGCACCACTGCGGTTTACACTGGCACGCCCATCGCCACGACGTTGAGCGGCGCGAAGGCCGCTGCGCTCGGCATTGCTGCGTTGAAGAAATCCGGCTATGAAGTGAAGACGGTGCAGGAATATCACTGATTCTTTGCGAGTTGTAACTCCAGTCAGGCTGGTTTCGTCCTCCAAGGCATGAAACCAGCCTGTTTGTTTTTGAGCGCCCACGTCTTGCTCGCCTTGCCACTCTTCGCTGCGGATAAACCACTCGCCTTTCCCGAGGCGGATGGTTTCGGCAAATTCACCACGGGTGGTAAAGGCGGTGAAATCATCCACGTCACCACGTTGGAAGATTCCGGCCCGGGTTCCTTTCGCGACGCCGTCGGCAAATCCCATCGCACCGTGGTGTTCGATACTAACGGCGTCATTCGTCTGAAAACCAACGTCGCCGTCAGCAGTGATATTTCCATTCTTGGCCAGACCGCGCCCGGCGAAGGCATCACGCTTTACGGACGTTCGGTTTCCTTCAGTGGGCAAAGCAATATTATCGTGCGCTATCTGCGTTTCCGCGAAGGCATCACGGGCGACAAGGGCAAATGTTCCGTGAACCTCTCCAAAGGTGCGGACATGATTTTCGACCATTGCAGTATCCAATGGGGCCGCTGGGATTGCCTCGGCGTCACGCAAGGCAGCCATGACCTCACGTTTCAACACTGTATCATCGGCGAAGGCGTGGACCCGCAGCGTTTTGGTTCCATCACCGACTCCGTGACCAACGTCACCTACACGCACAATCTCTGGATCAACAATCAAAGCCGCAATCCCAAGGCCAAAGGTCGCATTCAATATATCAACAACGTCGTTTACAACTGGGGCGTCTGCGGACTCGTGGGCGGACATTCCGGCGCGGACCATTTTCAAGACGTCGTCGGGAATTATTTCATCGCCGGGCCGAATTCCAACCAGCACGCCGTGGGCGAATGTGCCGCCACGGATCATATTTTTCAGAAAGACAATCTCGCCGACCTCGATAAAGATGGAAAACTCAACGGCCACGAATTGCTGCCCGCCAATTTTGGTGGCGGCGATGGCGCGCCGACGTTTGTGAACGAGCCAAGCAATGGTTCACTGGCCGGATTGAACATCCAAGCTCCCGCTGCCGCCCTCGCCACCGTTCTCGCCCAAGCCGGTTGCTCCCAAAAACGCGATGCCGTGGACACCCGCCTCATCGAGGCTGTGAAATCCTACGGCAAGGTCGGCAAAATCATCCACAGCGAAGCCGAAGTCGGCGGGCTGTAAGCGCTCAAATAGCCTAAAACGGTCGTTTGGGGTGCTCCCAGTCGCAAAACCCCGCTCCGCAGGCAGCCGAAATACTCTCGGAGACAGAATGAATACTCTTTTGGATGGAACTTTCTCTCTCGCCGATGGAAAAAACACTCTTTTGTATGGAATGAATATTCTCGGAGACAGAAAGAACACTCTAAAAGACAGAAAGAATACTCTCGGAGATAGAAAGAATACTCTTTTATATGGAACGAATACTCTCGGAGAGGGAAAAAGGTGTCTCCGCGATACCTTTTGCAGCTTCAGCGATGGTTTGGGGATAGCCGCAACCACCCGCTCGACCCTCCGGCATCCGCCATTGCCTATTTTCTCGACAGCCGCCCCTCCGCCCCTAATTTGTCCGCCTTGAAACCTGTCGGACAACCGCTCCTCCCGCTGCTGAAGCAATACTTTGGCTTCGCGTCGTTCCGTCCGTTGCAGGAGGAGATCATCCGCGATTCGCTCGCGGGCAAAGACGTTTTCGCTCTCCTCCCGACCGGTGGCGGCAAATCACTTTGCTTTCAGCTCCCCGCGCTCGCCAAAGACGGTCTCACGGTTGTCGTCTCGCCGTTGATTGCGCTGATG